>NZ_CP045915.1:2226048-2544055 GCF_009650095.1 Gracilibacillus salitolerans
CCATGGACCTAATATAGCTATCGAGCCTATGATAGGTATAAAATCAATAATCCAAATGATTAAAGACATAATTAACGCATACTCAGGAACAATAATGTATAGGCCAATAAGCGTCACGATAAAAATAATGATACTAACTAAAAACTGCGCTTTGAAAAAGCCCAAAATAACATAGGATAAACGATCGTTCATAAATTTCACTTTATCTGCTGTGCTATCCTTTAAATGGCTATAAGCCTTTGCTTTTAAGCGAGGTAGTTCCAGCATAAGCATAAATAATGCTATTAGATATACAATAAAACTGACCAGATAGTCTGGTACTTTACTAGCTACTTTAGCAATCTCCTCAATCCGTAACATTTCTCTAATATTATTACTTAAAGCTGTTGTAGTAGATTGTATTTGTGCTTTGACTTCCTCTACAAGTTCTGAAGGCAAATCTTCTGTAAAATGATCCAAATCTGATTCCCACTCAAGCAGTTGATTATTTAAATGAATAATGTATGATGGTACATTTTCAGCGAAATTAATGACTTGACCAATTATCTTAGTTACCGCATATGATCCAATAGTACTAATGACTATGATGAATAATATAAATACAATTGTAACCGCTAGCTTACGATTTATTTTTAATTTTCTAATAAACCATCTTACAATTGGATTCAATATTGACGCTGTGATGAATGCTAATATAAGAGGAATAGAGACTGGCAAAATAATAATAGCTATTAAAAGTAACAATAGTATAATAAAAAATAATTTGATATGTTTTTTATTGAGGTTTTTCATTTAGGTAATATCGAAACTCCTTTCAACATCTAGGTCAACAGGTAGAATCCTTATGAAAAACGGCTGTATTCCGAATACAGCCGTTTTTATTAGGAAAGTGGGACCATTACTTAATAAACGGTTTCAGGTTTTCTTTAGCATTTTGTAATAATTTTGTTGCTCTCTCTACTGTAGATGAAGGAAATTCTTCATTCTCACCGTATTCAATGCCGTGAGGATAGTAATGTTTCCCTAATAATGGCGTTAACAATTTGATTACTGCATCACCTTTATCAACATCGCCCTCAACTGCATACCCTTGTACTCTTATGTAATATGTGATGTTTTTCTCAGGAGAGCCTATCTTATAATCATATGTAACACGCTCATAATCCCATTGATCTGCTCGTATAAAATTAGCTTTTGCCATCGCGTGATCTAAGGGTTCTAAATCAATTAATACATCTTCAATTTCTGTGTTTGTAATTTTCATACTTTCACCTCATCTAAATTTATCACTAAACCTATAATAGTATGAAATGCTAAAAGATGCAATTTATAAAAGTTTAATCACTACTAAAAACTTTCATTAAAAAAATAGAGCTGCATATAGTATAGTAAATACATGTCAATAATAGGTGGGATTATATGAAAATAAAAGTGGTATCTTTTATCATAATAGTATTTTTAATAGTGTTTTTAAGCCTTCATTACTTTAATAAATCTGAGGAACCTCAAATGGTTCATTATCATAAGATTCCGACACAAACAAAAAGTGAAAAGGTACATTTAGAAGAGGACCATACGCTTATCGTTCAACAAAATGCAGTATGGAAATATATCAATCAAGATATTGATAGTTTTGTATCGGTTTACGGAGAACCAGATCGAAAAGACCCTTCATTATATGGCTTTGAATGGTGGATATTTAAGCAAGATGATTTTTATATGCAATTAGCGGTAGAAAACGACATGATTATCAGTATCTATTCCAATGCTGCAACATTAGACCTTCGTCCGCTAGTAATTGGGCAAACATTGGAGGAAATTAAAGAAACATATCAATTAAAAGAGGAGATAGAGTTTGACCATATACGCTTTAAACTGACAGAAGATGATTTGCAACAAAGACCGGTTTTAAGGTTGTCCGAAGAAGTATTTGCTCAATTATATATCGATCAATTCACGGAAAAGCTAGCAGGCATAAGAGTCATGAATAAAGAAGTATTTGAGCTGTTAAAGCCCTATGAAGTATTTTATTGGGGGGAGATAGAAGAAATTGATCAAGCAGACGAAAATCAATGGAAAGCTATTGAGGAAGGGTTAGAACAGCAAATTTTCGACTTAACAAATGAAATTCGTGCAGCGTATGAATTAAACATATTATCATGGGATGATAAGGCAGCAGATGCAGCAAAAGCTCATAGCAATGATATGTTTGAGGAAAATTATTTTTCTCATTATAGTTTGAATGGGGATGGGTTGAAACAACGCTTATTAGCTGCCAACGCCTATTATTTATCTGCCGGAGAGAATATAGCTGCCCATTACATTGATGCTCCAGCTGTAATTCATGGATGGCTTAATAGTGATGGACACCGAGAAGCATTGTTAAAAGAGGAATATACACATTTAGGAGTAGGTGTTTATCAATCCTTTTATACCCAAAATTTTATTCAAAAGTAATACAGAAAGCACAAAAATGGGTCATTCGCATATATTGTGGTAGAGAAGTTGTAAGAGAGGAGTACAGCAATGAAGAATGCATCTAATCCTTCTGTACAACAATTTAAAGCATTTATTCATGAACATCCCCTTTTAATAAAGGAAATTAAACAAGGGAAAATGAGTTTACAAGAGGCTTATGAACAATATGTTCTATTAGGAGAAGAGGACCCTTCTTGGAATAAATATAAGCCTAATCAAGACAAGAATGACTCCAAAGATACCTCCACAAATCAACTATATCAAAAGTTATGGAAACATATAGAGAAATTAGATGTGAATCAAGTGGAAACCCATATTAGTGATTTAAATGGAGCTATTGACAATGTTCTGACGTTGATTGATCAGTTTAAACACTTTCGCAACAATCAAATGGGCGAATCACAATCTGGTAATTTCTTTTATAAACCAAAGGATTAGGGGGATCTAGATGGAGCCTGAGACCTACCGTTTTATTCAGCAACGAGAAGATTTGTGGTATTTTATTCGTTCGAATCCAGAGTGGTATCGGTATTTAACAAGAAATCCAAGTATAATTGATGAATTGGAAATAGAAGCAAAGCAATTTTATGGAAAAACATTACCTCAACGTATGGAAAAAGCGCAACAAAATATACAAATGATAAGATTATTAATGCAAATGGCAGGCTCTTGGAATGATTAGAGTTCTGCCTCTTTTATTTCTTCCTTATAATTGGTATGATAATGGTATGGAGGTGTAAGAGTTATGTTAGCAACAATGGAAATTGTTGATATTTTAGATAAATCAGAGGCACTAGGTCAGATGGTTTTAGAGTCTGATGTCATGCAGGATTTTTATAAAGCAAAAGAAGTAATGGAACAGGACACAAAAGCACAGGAGCTAATCGTGGGCTTTAACCACATAAAGGAATCATACGATGAGGTAGAACGTTTCGGCAGGTACCATCCTGATTATAGTAAAATAATGAAAGAAATACGTGTTGCCAAACGTGAGATGGATATGCATGAATCTATTGCAGCTTATAAAATGGCTGAAACTAATCTTCAGAAATTTCTGGATGAGATTAGTCAGTTAGTTGCCTTTAGTGTGAGTGACAAAGTAAAAGTTCCAATGGATGGTGCAGCACTAACAGATGGTGGCTGTGGCTGTGGATCTGGAAGCAGTGGATGTGGCTGTAAAGCTTCTTAGCAAAATGTAATGAAAAAAGAGGTGGCCTTATGCTAGTAAAAAGACAAGGATTAATTATTTGGTTTCATCAGATGAAGCATGTTAAACATATCAAGAAATACGGTCATATGATTCATGTGTCGAAAAAGTTAAAATATGCGATGATATATGTTGACCAGAATAAATTGAATGATACATATCACTCGCTAATAAAATTACCTTTTGTCACAAAAGTGGAACCTTCTTACAAACCATTTATCAAAACGGACTTTGAGAGTAAAGTAATAGATGAAGAAAAAGAATACGAATATGACTACAAAATGGGAATATAGAATAGGATAAATATAGTCGCTAAGAAGTAGATAACATTCTATGCACATAAAAAAACAACCTGCAGTTCATTAATAACTGCAGGTTCTTTTTATTTTCTAAAAAAGAAAATAAAAAGATAAAGGGAGAGGAGAAACCGGAGGAAGAACTTATGGGGAAATGTAAGTCTTCTCCGTATTTAAGCAACTTTTTATGTTGCTATATTTAGAGTTTGTACAAAACCTATTGCTTTTATACAAATGAATTTGTGAATTGAGAATTTTGTCACTTTCATGCTATAGTAAGGGAGATTTAAAAAGAAGAAAGAAGGGAATGCTTTGAGAATAATTGCTGGTGATTTTAAAGGTAACAGAATTCAGGCAGTTCCTAACCAATTAACACGACCTACAGGGGACAAAGTAAAAGAGTCTTTATTTCAGATGATTGGACCTTTCTTTAATGGTGGAATATGTCTTGATTTATTTGCCGGTAGTGGTGCTTTGGCTATAGAGGCCATTAGTAGAGGAATGAATAAAGCGATCTTAGTGGATAAACAACCTAAAGCAATCTCTATTATTCATCAAAATGTTAACCATTTACATATTCAAGACAAGGTAGAAATATATCGTAATGATGCTTTTAGAGCATTAAAGGCTTTACAAAAAAGAGCGTTACAGTTAGATATTATTTTTTTAGATCCACCCTACCATAAAGTGTCCTATGATAAATTGCTGCAAGGAATTACTTCAACAGGCATAGTAAATGAAAATGGACTCATTATTTGTGAGCATGATCCTAATATTAGTATTGAGGATAGCTACGAAGGGTATCATATATGGAAACATGAAGTATATAACACCACTACTGCTATCACGATTTTCAAGAAAGGTGTGAAAGATGATGACTAGACTAGCAATTTGCCCTGGCAGTTTCGATCCAGTAACTAATGGTCACCTGGATATTATTCAAAGAGGGGCTAAAGTTTTTGACGAAATAATTGTTGCTGTTTTTAACAATCAATCCAAAAATCCACTGTTTACCGTTGAGGAACGCGTTCACCTATTGCAAAAAGCTACAGAGGATTTCGACAACATATCGGTAGATGCATGTAGTGGCTTATTAATGGATTATGCTAATAGTAAAAATGCCCAAGCTGTGTTACGCGGATTAAGAGCAGTATCAGATTTTGAATATGAACTACAGCTTACCTCCATGAACCGAAAACTAAACGAAGAAATTGAAACGTTTTTCATGATGACCAACAATCAATATTCTTTTTTAAGTTCAAGTATGGTAAAGGAAATAGCAAAGTATCAAGCAAATGTGTCAGATTTAGTACCTCCAGTTGTGGAAGAGGCACTAAAAGAAAAGTTTAACAATGTTTAATTCTTATGTTTCATTAAAATAATCAAATAGATAAATAAAGCTGACAAGGTAATAATGAAACCCATTTGTTCGAACATTAAGTATAACTGCTGAATGTGGTCAACTGATGGTTGTGCAAAAGCTGCTATGACCGTTTCATTAGTCGTTTGTAAGTTTTTATAAACAGGTACATATAGTATGGTTACAATAATGCCAGCGAAAAGACCATGTAACAAACGAGCAAAGAAGTAAGGAGTAAATTGGATATCTGTTTCCGCAAGTATGCTGGCAACTTGCGCTTGAACAGAAAAACCATTAAAGGCAAGGATAACAGAAACTAGAATAGCTTTGATTAAAATTGAAGAATCTGTGCTTGCTACTTCATTTGCTCCTATGGTAATTTCAAATATACCTGACAAGAGTGGTAAAGCCATCTCTGCTGGTATTTGAAACCAGCTTAAAATAATGATAATTCCTCCTGATATAAATTGAGCAATTTGTACCTCACGTAAGATTTCTGTTAGAACCGAAAAAAGAATAATAAATCCACCGATAATCAGCAATGTTTGAATAGAATGGGTTACAGAGTCACCTAATACTTTTCCAAGTGTTCTTTTATCTTTTATTCTTGCATGATGCAGTTGTGTAAAGGCTTTAGAGATAGAAAAGTGTTGTAATGAATAACGATTTTGTTCACGGTATTTGTAAAAACGCATACAAATACCGACAAAAAAATTGCTTGTATAGTGAGTAATAGCAAGTAAAATTCCTAATTGATGATCATGAAAAAAGCCGATCGAAACAGCGCCAATAATAAATAATGGATTAGAGGCATTTGTAAAGCTGACAAGCCTTTCTGCTTCTGTTTTTGATAATTGATTTTCTTGTCTTAATCTTGCGGTGAATTTTGCCCCTGACGGATAACCACTAGCCATCCCCATTGTCCATACAAATCCACCTACACCTGGTACATTAAATAATGGTCTCATTACAGGTTCGAATAATACTCCAATAAAATGTACCACTCCAAAAGCAATTAATAATTCAGCTATAATAAAAAAAGGTAATAAGGATGGGAACACAACATTGGCCCAAACATCCAAACCTCTTTGGCTAGCTTTTAAAACTTCTTGAGGAAAGGCTATAATCATGGTAGCCATAAATACGGAAGACGATGCATAGATAATAGAATACAACTTTTGCTTCAAGTTTTGCACTCCTTTAATAGCACTTTTCTGTACCTTTATCAGAATGAGTAGTAAAATATGTAGTGTTTTTAAGTTTGTCCTTCATTTAAATATACGCAACTGTGCAGAAGAAATATGACTTATCATTATATAAAATTGCAAGACCGTGAGAAAGAAGGGATTAAATGTTTCAGAAAAAAAGTAAATCGAGAATAATTGGATATTTCGTAGCGTTGATTATAATTTTTATGTTATTTAGTTATCAGTTACCTTTTTATATTCATAAACCGGGACATGCGGATCCGCTTAATCCTGTTGTAGAAGTAGCAGGGGCATCAGAAAGTGAAGGAGATATGCACCTTGTAACTATTCAAGGTGGACGAGCTACACCATTTCAATACATGCTGGCTTTATGGCGAGATTATTATGATATACTTCCGATAGAGGACGTATTACTAGATGGTATGACAGATGAAGAATATCGGCAAATGCAGCTAATGATGATGGAAAGCTCACAAGAAGCCTCAACTGTTGTTGCGTATGAAGCAGCCAAAAAAGAGATTAATATTGATTATGAAGGAGTCTATGTTGTTTCAGTTGTAGAAGACATGCCCGCAGATGGGATCTTACAATCAGCAGATGAAATCATTGAAATAGATGGACATACTATTAATGAAGCAGATGATCTTATCGACTATGTCACAACGAAAGATGTTGGCGACAACATATCGTTAACTATAAGACGAAATGACGAGACTTTTGAAACAAGTATCGCCTTGGAAGCTCTTGAGGCATTAAATGGGCAACCAGGTATCGGAATTCAACTTGTTACGAATCGAAGTGTGACAGTTGCCCCTGATTTAACTTTTACTAGTGGTGAGATCGGGGGTCCAAGTGCAGGGCTGATGTTCTCATTGGAAATCTATGATCAATTAACAGAGGAAGATATTACTAAAGGTTATCAAATTGCAGGTACAGGTGAAATTGATTATCAAGGTAATGTAGGGAGAATTGGAGGTGTAGATAAAAAAGTAGTCGCAGCAGATCGAGCAGGTTGTGATATCTTCTTCGCACCTAATGAAAACGGTAGAGAAGACTCTAACTATCAAATAGCCAAACAAGTAGCTGAGGAAATCGGAACAGATATGGAGATAATTCCTGTTGATACCTTCGACGACGCCTTAGACTATCTAGAAAATCTAAACGGGTAAGAAGACAGAGCAAATACACTTAAATATACTGGAGGTAAAGGATCCTCCCATTCTGATTAATAAGACGCCGTAATTATGGCGTCTTAAAAATTGGTTTTTGATAAGCTTGTTTTGTTAAATGTTTTTGGGAAGTTAACGGTAAAATGCTGTAATAAGCATGATCAATACGATCTTCGAATGTTTGATAAGGATAGGGATCCTTGCTGCTTGTATACCATTTTACATCGATTTCTTTTTTTCTGGCACTCAAATAGTTTTGACCATTATTACTCATTGCTAAGATTCGAATGGCAGCTGGTTTTTCCTTAGTCACAAGTGATTCGATTTCGCTGGAATACGTATTGGTCAGTATATGTGTAAATACACGTTGTAAACTTGTCCACGTATATCTTTTGGTTTTTAATAATTCCATCCAGTCTGAAAAAGATTCAGCTTTTTTAGCGGTGTTAATTATTCGATTTTCTAACCCCTCTTTGATACCGTGAATATTAGAAAATTCATTCTTTCTCATCGTTAATACTCGATACTTCAGTAAAGGAAAATATGCCTCCCAATAATGCCAAGAACCATGACGTTCTTTATATGTTTGAAGTGCTTTCCTGGTTATGGAAGGGAGGGCATCGTTTAATTCATTTCTGTTTGTATGAGCGGACAGTAATTGATTACGAATACTTGTAGCGCTAGCTATTGGATCCTTAATTTCACGATCATGATAATTATTTTTTATTCGTTTTATCGTGTAAGGAGTTATGGTTGTATTTAAATCATACATATTTTTGACATATTGATATCCAAGTATATTATTTGGTTTGGCAAAATCAATAGACAGATTTTTGCCACCAATCTTGGAAAAAGCTATATCATTTGCTTTAGGATAGGAATGACCTTGGTTTAATGCATCTGTTAAAAAAAGATCATAGGCCTGTTGGTGTTCGGTAATGAAATGATAAAGTGTATTAAAATCATCTATTTCACCATGTTCACTCCCAAAACACAACGAATCAACTTGAAGACTGTTCAAAATTTTGACTGCGCCATTTGCAAAAAGCTCACTATGTTGAACCGCATAAAAATAAGGAAGTTCAATGACGAGGTCAATCCCTTGTTGTATCGCCATTTTTGCTCTTGTAAATTTATCTACAATAGCTGGTTCGCCCCGTTGTAGAAAATTGCCACTCATTACTGCGATTGTACATTCTGCACCTGTAATGTGTGTTGCCTGTTGAAAGTGATAGTGATGTCCGTTATGATAGGGATTATATTCAACGATTAATCCACACGCTTTCATAGTAACCTCCTCCATCATTGGTTTAATGAATGATCTTTCGAGTTAATGTGAATGATAAGCATATTGTAGTAAGTATATCATATAAAGTAATAAATGTTTGTTCTGTAAAGAAAATATATTGACAAATGGACCAATACATTTTAAAATATTTCTTGTTGCCTTGAGGTGAATATAAATGAAATTATATATCCAAAAACTTAATCAGTCACAGGGAGAACCCGTTTCTTTTCGTGAAGAAGTAGACATTTCAGATATTGCGAACTTGGATAACGATATTCGACGAATCGAACCAGTTTTAGTTGACGGAACAGCTAGGATGGATGGTGATGATATTACCTGTGATTTTCAAATTCAAGGAACGATGATTCTACCTTGTGCAAGAACATTAGTAGATGTAGCGTATGATTTTTCTATACATGCAATCGAAACTTTTACGACATCTGCTTATCGTGAGGAAGAAGAAGTATATTTAGTAAATGGTGAGGTACTTGACTTAACACCATTTATCAAGGAAAATGTACTATTGGAGATACCTTTAAGAGTGTTTGCTGATGATGAAAAATTAGAAGCAAATACAATGAAGGAAGGTAAGGGATGGACACTGGTTACTGAAGAAGAAAAATCAGAAAAAGTTGATCCACGCCTTGAAAAATTGAAATCTTTATTAGATGACAAAAGTGACGAGAAAAATAGTAAAGAATAGATCTTTACTTCTCTTTAAAGGAGGTGTAATGCATGGCAGTACCTAAGCGCAGAACTTCAAAAAAGGTAAAAAATCAACGTCGTACTCATAAAAAATTACATGTACCAGGAATGGTAGAATGTTCAAATTGTGGTGAATTAACAAAACCACACCATGTATGTAAATCTTGTGGACAATATGATGGAAAACAAGTAGTAGAACAATAATTTGATATGTTGTACAACAGGTAGTGTAAGGGATAAGATCTCTTACACTATTTTTTTATAATGAGATGTATCATTATTTTGAAAGACCGTGTTAGGGAAAAGCTCAGAAACGTAGCGCGACTGCGCCTGTGCAACATGGATCAATGAACTCAGGTTTTATTGATCATACCTTTCGTTCAAATGTACAAGGGCGACTAAAACTTCTTTGTCAGCAGTCGGCAAGTCGCCTAGATTCTGGTACTCTGATATAGACCTCTGTATATATACTGTCTTTACTTCATACAAAAATTAAAGTAATAATTCTACCTAAGGATCAAGTTTTTTTAATATTTATGAACAATATGTCTATCTCTTCTATTAATTGCATACATTGTATCAAGAGTAGAGGAGGTGGAGTTGTGCAAGGGAACCGACAAGATGCTTGGACTAGCGATGAGGATATTTTGCTAGCTGAAACCGTATTACGTTATATTCGTGAAGGAAAGACGCAGTTAGAGGCATTTAAAGAAGTAGGAGAAAAGCTATCACGAACTTCTGCAGCGTGTGGTTTTCGTTGGAATGCAACATTAAGGAAACAGTATGAAGAAGCTATCCAGTTAGCGAAACAGAATCGTAAGAAAATATCTTATCAATCTTACCAAAAACTAGATGCTAGTCACTCTGATCAACCAAACATTCATGAAGTGATTCAAACATTAGAGCGTCTGCAAAAATATTATCAGGCAATAGACCATCAGGAAGAATTACGTAAATTAATGGAAGAAAATAAAGAGCTAAAGCAAACGTTATATCAGTATCAAGTGTTTCATGAATCTGTACAGCAAGCAATGGAAAAGTTAAAGCATTAATTCATAACTATTATGAGTTAGTAACCTCATCGAAATGATGGGGTTTTTATGTTTCTTACGATCATAAGATTTATATACCCCACTTAGGGACGTCTCACTTTATGGATTGCTGCGGTTACAAAGTATCTAAAAAGAATATTTTTTAAAAAAGGAGGTTGCACAAGTTCAAAAGTCTTATATAATTGATATAAATATGACCAAAAGTAATAGTATGAAAGTTATAACAAATTTTAAAAGTGAGGGTATCATATGATAGAAGGTTTGTACTATCTGCTTGCATTGATGATTACGTTGCCTTTTGCTATAACGTTTTTAATTTATAAATTATCATATAAGTTTGTAGGTGAAAAACGGTATAGTTTTCATCTAGCAATTGATATGACGACTGTTTTATATATCGCATCAGTTGCCGCCATTATTTATTCTGTTTTTTCGATAAATCCTATTGGTTATATTTTTCTTCTTTTGTTATTTATTTTAATGATCTGTGTCTTTATTCATTGGAGAGTGTATACGGATATCATTTTTTTTCATGTCTGTAAGCGCTTCTGGAAAGCAACTTTTTTACTTTTTTTCTCTTTACATATTATCACAATTGTATATGGAATCTGTTATAACATAAGTAGAGTGTTGTAACGATTTCATATTCATAAACAAAATATGTGCTTTTATCGTTTGCATTATGTACAATACAATTGGATTACTATTGTATATATTGAAGATAAAGGAGCAGTTCTTAATGCGTATCGAATCCCAAAGACTCGATTTACATAATAAATTTATCATTGATTATCAAAAGGAAAGAAAGGATTTGTTGGATCATTTTGATTATAATCCTTATAATGAAAATGTTTTTGAAGAACGTTTGAAAGATCTAAAAGAACAGAAATTTCAAAGAGATACCCTTACTGACGTATTAATTTCAATTAATCAACGTTGGTTAGCTCCAAAGGCCACATTAGAGAATATTCAAAGACTAAGAGATGAAAAGAGTGTCGTTGTTATTGGAGGTCAACAAGCAGGCATACTTTCAGGACCGCTTTATACAATCAATAAAATCGTCTCCATTATTTCTTTAGCAAAGCAACAAGAAGAGTTATTAGGCGTGCCAGTATTACCAGTATTTTGGATAGCGGGAGAAGACCACGATTTTGATGAAATTAATCATATTTTTTTACCTGAAGAAACAGAACTTCGAAAATATCCATTAGACGATGATCATTCTGAAAGAACTTCTGTATCTAATCGAAAATTAAATAAAGAGAAAACCTTGAACTGGTTGGAAACATCATTTCGTTCACTAAAAGAAACTGCTTATACGAAAGACTTGTTTCAAACGTTGCATGATAAGTTATTGAAAGCAGACACTTTTGTTGATTTTTTTGCATCCTTTGTTCACGATATCTTTGCTGATACTGGATTAATTTTAGTGGATTCTGGTGATGCTGAGGTTCGACAATTAGAGTCAACGTATTTTCAAGAATTAATTGAAAAGCAGCCGGAGATAAGCAAAAGTGTTTACTATTCGTTACAGTCTATGAGAACAAAAGGATACCATGTTAGTGTTGATGCCAATGAACATGATGGTCATTTATTTGTGGAACTCGAAGGGGAAAGAATATTACTTCAAAAAGATGATCAGAACTGGATTGGCAAAAATAATGAATGTCAATATACCAATCAAGAACTTTTGAATATAGCAAAAGCATCACCAGAGCGATTGAGTAATAATGTAGTGACTAGGCCATTAATGCAAGAAAAGTTATTTCCTACCCTAGCTTTCTTTGCTGGTCCAAGTGAAGCAGCATACTGGTCCATCTTGAAAAAAGCATTTCATAGTATATCAATAAAGATGCCGCCAGTTTTGCCAAGGGTTTCAGTGACACTAGTTGAAGAGAAAATGTTGAAATTATTAAGTAAATATAATATTGATGCTAGCTACGTAATTAATAATGGGATCCAAGCCGAAAAGCAAAATTGGTTATCAGCTCAGACTAGCAGACCTATTGAAGAAATGACGAATCAATTGAAAGAAAGCATTAAACAGGGACATCATCCTTTGACAGATGCAACAAAAGATTTAACAGATGATGTAACACAATATGCAGATAAAAATTTACAATTATTATTACAGCAAGTAGATAAACTTTCAAAGAGAATAAATAAAGAATTCTCAAAAAAATATCATATGCAGTTAAAAGAGTTTGATTACATTCAAATGCATTTAAAGCCTGAAAATGGATTGCAGGAACGAATCTGGAATATTACATATTTTCTTAACCTCCAAGGATTCGAATGGATCAAACAAATAAATGATCACACGTTTGACTGGAAAAAACAACATTATATAGTGTACTTATAAAAAAAGGTAATTGGTTGAAACCAATTACCTTTTTTGATGGATTTTATGAATTTTAGCTAACTGGTTACAAAGTAAATTAACAAGGAGTGTAACAAAACCAAGTGGATCTTACCCGGTATCCTATAAAAGTAAAGAAATAAAATGGAGCACAAAATACATAAACTTCGAAGTAACTTTTGTGCTCCTTCCCCCCATTCTATTTGAGATGAGTGCTAGTCTGACGCTGCGGAAAAATACTCCCTTTCCGTGGGGAACGCTTCAGCCTCCTCACAAGCAAAGAACGCTCGTTGCGGGGTCTTCAGACTGTTCCTTTCCCACAGGAGTGTCGCATTTTTCCGCAGCTTAGAGTAGTTTCCTGGTTAAGTAAGAGGAAATACATAGAATATAATCCATCAGTTCTATATCTCCAATAATAAAAGAATCACTACTAGCGCAGGCAGAATAAGCAGACTCCAGTGGGAACAGCTCGAGCTGAAGACCCCTTGATGCACCTGCGTCTTCTAGTAACGCTTCGTAGTATGCTTCCTCGGTGCAAGGGAGCACAGAAGTTCATTCAAGTAGTTCCTTGGCTGAGGCCGTGCCCACGGAAAGCGCAGTATTCTGCCGGAGCGGTATTCCAGCACTCACTATAAAAAAATTTGGAGAAAGTTTCACTCCGAAATATTTTCACTAGTTCACAGTTTGTATCTACTTCGAATCAGGTGATCAGAGTAGGAACGGTTTTGTTTTGCTTGTATTTCTTATGGTCTTTTAGACACTGATACAAAGCGTTTTATCGCAATAAATGTAACACTACAAAAAAATGGTTATTTTTTTTGAAGATTTAGTGGTGAAAAGTGGGGGAATGTGGTACGATAAAGTTAGAAAGTGGGGTGCCTTGGTATGTTCATGGGAGAATATCAACATAACATTGATACAAAAGGACGTATAATTGTTCCTTCTAAGTTCAGAGACGGATTAGGAGATCAGTTTGTCGTTACTCGTGGATTAGATCAATGTTTGTTTGCATACCCAATGAGCGAATGGCGCCAATTAGAAGAAAAACTAAAAAAATTACCATTAACTAAAAAAGATGCCCGAGCATTTACCCGCTTTTTCTTTTCTGGCGCAGTTGAATGTGAACTAGATAAGCAGGGAAGAATAAACATACCTGCTCCACTTCGCAAATATGCAGGAATTGAAAAAGAATGTGCGGTAATTGGGGTATCAAGCCGTGTAGAATTTTGGGCAGAAGATAAATGGAATGAGTTTGTAGATGTATCAGAAGAATCATTTGCAGAAATTGCGGAAAATATGATGGATTTTGATTTGTAAAGACAACAAGATAGGGGTGACTCCATGTTTGGACATTATACGGTATTAAAAAAAGAAACTGTCAATGGTCTCCATATAAATCCGGATGGCATTTATATTGATTGTACATTAGGTGGTGGTGGACACTCTGGGTACATATTAGAACAGTTGAGTGATAAAGGCAGATTGATCGCGTTTGATCAAGATCAAGATGCTATTGATGCTGCTAAAGAAAGATTAAAAGATCAACTGGAACAAGTCACCTTGATACAACGGAATTTCCGCCATTTAAGTGAAGAATTAGAAAGATTGCAAATACGAGAAGTAAATGGTGTATTGTTTGATTTAGGTGTCTCCTCTCCACAGTTAGATAGAGGTGAGCGGGGCTTCAGCTATCAGCATGATGCGCACTTAGATATGCGAATGAATCAAAAAAGTGAATTAAATGCATTTGAAATAGTGAATAAATGGCCATATGAAGATCTTGTATCGATTTTCTTCAAATATGGTGAAGAGAAGTTTTCTAAGCAAATCGCAAGAAAAATCGAATCAGAACGAGAGAAAAAAACAATTGAAACTACGTTTGAATTAGTTGACGTTATAAAAGAAGCAATCCCTGCTCCTGCCAGAAGAAAAGGCGGTCATCCTGCTAAACGTATATTTCAAGCAATTAGGATTGCAGTTAATGATGAACTGAAATCTTTTGAAGATGCATTATATCAAGCTGGAAGATCCCTGTGTATTGGCGGGCGAATTTCAGTTATTACATTCCACTCACTGGAAGATCGAATCTGTAAACAAACATTTAAAAAATGGAGTACGTCACCACCAGTACCAAAGAACATTCCAGTAATACCAGAGGAGTTCCAACCTCCGTTTCGTCTAATTAACCGAAAACCAATTTTACCATCAGATGACGAATTGGAAGAAAATCGTCGTTCAAGATCAGCTAAGTTAAGAGTGGTTGAAAAAGTAAAAGATTGGAACGAAACAGACATTAAATAGAAGGGTGGCAAAAACATGAGTAGTCAGCATGCAAGAGTTTATTCCACACACGATCAGGTGAGAGAAAAAGTTCAACAACCGAATGTAGTTAGAAAAAAAGTAAAGGTTCAGAAGCGCTGGGTTACACGTGGTGAGAAAATTATGTATTCTATATTTGCTGTAATATTCCTGAGTTGTTCTGCTTACTTGGTCACGTATAGTGCTTCGTTAGACCAATTAAACAGAAATGTTGAATCGTTAAATACTCAAATTCAACAGCAGAGTGTACATAACAAAAACCTTGCTTTTAAACAAAAAGAATTAAGCCAACCCGAACGTATTATTGAATACGCCAAAGAACACGGCTTAAAAGTTCAAAACACCCAAGTGAAACAAGCAACTGAATTAAAAGATTAGGTGTTAACAATGAAAAGTAAAAAAACACAAATCATGCCAACTGTTTGGATTGTTATTTTTACCACGTTATTTCTAATCATTGCTGGAAGGTTTTTGTATATCCAAGTATCTGGAGAAGTATCTGGTGTTTCCATTCAACAGTTGGCAGATCAAAAAAGAACCAATAACTACAATATTCCTGCAAGTAGAGGGACAATTTATGACCGTAATGGTATGGCGCTAGCTCAAGAGCATATCGTGTATCGCTTATATGCTATTGTTGATGAATCACATACTACCAATCCTCTGTACCCTAAACATGTTAAAGATGTAGAGGAAACAGCGCAAAAATTAGCGCCCATATTAGAAATGGATGAAAGTGACATAGCGGAGCGTTTAAACGATGGTATTAGCAATGAAAGGTTCCAAGTGGAATTCGGCTCTAACGCCAGGGAGTTAAATCAGGAACAGAAAGAAGAGATTGAAGCTTTAGAGTTAAGTGGAATTAATTTTATTGAGGAACCAATCCGTTTCTATCCAAATGGTATGTTTGCTTCCCATACGATCGGTTTAACAGATAAACAGGATGATAAGATTTTTGGTATTAATGGTGTAGAAGGTTTCATGAATGATTACCTTATTGGTGAAGATGGTTCGATTTCTTATCAACGTGATAAATTTAATATGAAACTATTAGATCCAAAAGAGGTCATAAATAAACCTGACAATGGTGATGATGTATATTTAACACTTGATCAAAAAGTTCAAACATTAGTTGAAGATGCACTATCTGAGGTGGAAGAAGAGTATGACCCTGATAGAATGACAGCTGTTGTCATGAATGCTAAAACTGGAGAAATACTTTCTCTGAGTAATAGACCAAGTTATAATCCTAATAGTATTGGTGAAGTACAGAACTGGTATAATGATGTAATTGCCACACCATTCGAACCTGGTTCCACGATGAAAATATTTACATTAGCTTCAGCAATTGAAGAAGGTGTGTGGAATCCTGATGATGAATTCCAGTCAGGCACATACAAAGTTGGTAATATAACTATTGGAGACCACAATGGTCGTCGTGGTTGGGGTGAAATCAGTTACTTAGAAGGGATTCAACGGTCTTCTAACGTAGGGATAGCAAAACTAGCCTATGAAAAAATAGGGCCTGATAGGTTTTTAGAGTATTTACAAGATTTTGACTTTGATAAAAAAACCGATATTGATTTACCAGGAGAAGTTGCAGGTAGGATCCTTTACAACTGGGAAAGTGAAAAAGTAACAACAGCATTTGGTCAGGGAACAACTACCACCCCAATTCAATTAATGAAAGCAGCAACTGCCATAGCAAACGACGGTAAAATGTTAAAACCATATATCATTGAAAAAACGTTGGATCATGAAACAAAAGAAGTGATAGCTGAACATGAACCGGAAGTGGTTGGAGAACCAATCTCGTCTGAAACTGCGAAAAAAACGTTGGAAGTACTAGAAACAGTTATTACTTCAGAAAATGGTACAGGTCATAACATTTATAACTTGAATGATTATACTGTTGCAGGTAAAACAGGTACGGCACAAATTCCAGATTCGGAAAATAAAGGTTATAAAACAGGAAAAGAAAATTATGTTTTTTCTTTCTTAGGAATGGCTCCTGCAGATGATCCAAAATTAATTATGTATGTTTCGGTGAAAGAACCAAACTTAGATCAGACAGAATCTGGATCGGCACCTGTTTCGTTTGTCTTTAAAAATGTAATGGAAAATAGTTTGCGTTATTTAAATATTGAACCAGATAAAGAAGCAACAGAGCCTATCGAAGTAGTAGAGATACCTGTGTGGGAAGATAAACAAACAGATTCATATGTAAATAAATTAAAAGATTTAGGCATAGAACCAATTGTTATCGGTGATGGTGAACATGTCAAAAAGGTAAACTTAGAATCAGGTACCAAAATAACAACAAGGCAAACTGTTTTGGTGGCAACAGATAATATGAAAATGCCGGATCTTAAGGGATGGTCATTTAGAGATGTTTTATCTTTCCGAGACTTTTTAGATTTAGATCTAGAGTGGATGGGAAGTGGTTATGTCAAGAAACAGAGTATTGAGAAAGGATCATCTCTTAACGAAAAAGATTATTTAATGGTTGAACTGGAAGAACCCGATGTACCGGAAGATCAGGAAAATGCATCAGATGAATCCGGTGATGATGAGATCGAAGAAGAGGAGTAAACAATATTACACAGTGTTCTATTCAGCCTTTCACAAACATATATTGGGACAAACAGTTTCTTGAACTAAAGGAGATATGTCATGAAACGGATAACCAATATTAAGGTGCAACGCAGAATAGTCACTGTGTTTCTTTTTGCATTAATCATTATGGGAGTTATTGTAGCGCGGTTAGGGTATGTGCAATTTATTTGGTCTGACTTTCTTATTGCTGAGGCAGAAGACCTGTGGAGTAGAGACATTGTCTTTGAACCGGAAAGAGGGAAGATCATTGACATTAATGAAGAGGTTTTGGCAGAGAATGTGTCAGCTCCTACTGTTATGATCGTACCAAGACAAGTGACAGAACCGGAAAAGACTGCAGAAAAATTAGCAAGTGTACTGGAGATGAATTATCAAGATGTACTGGAAGCTATTCATAAAAATGAACGAATTGTAATTCTGCAACCAGAAGGTCGAAAAATATCTGAAGAAAAAGCAATGGCTGTTCAAATGTTAGATTTAGAAGGAATTTATATCGCGGAAGACTCGATTAGACACTATCCTAATGGGGCTTATTTGTCACATGTACTTGGCTTTAGTGGCATTGATAATCAAGGATTAACAGGCCTTGAATTGATGTATGAAGAGATGTTAAGTGGGACAGAAGGCAGTTTATCCTTTTACAGTGATGCAAAAGGAAAAAGAATGCCACAAATGGCTGATAAATATACTGCTCCTGAAGATGGGTATGATCTTCAGCTCACAATAGATAGTAAAGTTCAAACAATTATGGAGAGAGAATTAGATATTGCAGAGGAAAAATATAACCCAGATGGTGCTATAGCTATTGCTGTGAATCCAAAGGATGGCAGCATTTTAGGAATGTCCTCAAGACCCAACTTTGATCCTGCAAATTATCAGGATATTAGTGCCGAAGTATATAATCGCAATTTACCAATTTGGAGTACGTATGAACCTGGGTCTACTTTTAAAATTATTACGCTAGCCGCAGCTTTGGAAGAAGGACTTGTTGATTTGGAAAACGATGAATATGTGGATGATGGAGATATTGAAGTAGGTGGAACACATTTGCATTGCTGGAAAAGTGGGGGGCATGGCCATCAAACTTTTTTAGAAGTTGTCCAAAATTCGTGTAACCCTGGATTTATAGTGTTAGGACAAAAGCTAGGAAAAGAAAAGCTATTTTCTTATATTGAGGAGTTTGGTTTTGGACAAAAAACAGGTGTGGATTTACAAGGTGAAGCTACTGGGATTATGTTTGACTTAGATAATGTTGGTCCTGTTGAGCTGGCGACTACCTCTTTCGGTCAAGGTGTATCCGTTACACCTATCCAGCAAGTCATGGCAGTCTCAGCAGCCGTTAACGGTGGTTATTTATATGAGCCATTTGTTGCAAAATCCTTTCTTGACCCGGTGACAGGTGAAGCCGTAGATACGACAGAGCCTGTATTGAAAAATCGAATTATTTCATCAGAAACGTCTAAAGAAGTACGTGAGACTCTTGAATCTGTTGTTGCTTTAGGAACTGGTAGAAGCGCATATGTGGATGGCTATCGAATTGGAGGAAAAACTGGTACGGCCCAAAAGGTCGGTGAAGATGGAAAATATATGGAGAATAACCACATTGTATCATTCATCGGCTTTGCACCAGCAAATGATCCTGAAATAGTTGTGTATGTTGCTGTAGATAATCCAAAAGATGTTGTACAATTTGGTGGAGTGGTAGCTGCTCCAATTGTCGGTACCATTATTGAAGATAGTCTACGTGCATTAGGAGTGCCAAAGCAAGCCGATGGAATTGAAAAGGATTACCAATGGCCTGAATCTCCTCCTGTTGAAGTACCTGACTTAATTGGTTTAAATAAAAGTGACTTACAGCAATATCTGGTTTCCTTACAAGTTGATGTAGTTGGAGAAGGAAATTATATTATTGATCAAGCACCAGCTCCAGGAGAAAAAGTACAAGAGGGAAGTAAAATCAGGCTTGTTTTAGGTAATAAATAGTTATAAAGATTTATCGTAAAGTTTAAAAGTCTTTGATATAATAATGTAGTTGTTTATAAAAAGTAACCCAAAAGAAAAGGTGACAAATATGAATGCAAAAGACTTAATCGAAAATTTACCAGATTATCAATGTGAACAAAACCTTGATATGATTAATATAGAACATATAGAAATGGATCACAGACTTTTAAAAACAGATTCTTTATTTGTTTGTATTAAAGGACATACCGTGGATGGTCACCAATTTGCAGAAGCTGCCGTCGAAAATGGTGCAACAGTCATCCTTGCGGAAAAAGAATTGGATCTTTCTGTCCCGGTTGTTATCGTTCCAGATACAGCTAGGGCATTGGCTCATTTAGCAAACATTTTTTATGATCATTCTTCCAGTAAACTAAAAGTTATTGGTGTCACAGGTACAAATGGAAAGACCTCAGTTACACATATCATTGACGAAATCCACCAGTATGCGATGCAAAAAACAGCCTTAATTGGTACGATTCAAATGGTGATTGATGGTGAGAGTCATCCAGTTAAAAACACAACACCTGATGCTTTATTTTTGCAAAAAAACCTACATGAAATGGTCGAAAAGAAGATAGATGTTGCCACAATGGAAGTATCTTCACACGCTTTGGACTTAGGGAGAGTTCATGGTGTAGATATCGATATCGCTGTATTTACTAATTTAAGTCAAGATCACCTTGATTATCATCAAACAATGCAAAATTACTTATATGCAAAGAGTTTATTATTTTCTCAGTTAGGAAATACGTTGAAACATGAAAGACCAAAATATGCAATTATTAATCAAGATGATGAATATGCTGAATTCTTAAAAAGAGCAACTGCTCAGCCGATTTTAACCTATGGTGTTCAAAATAAAGCATCTTTCCAAGCTATCAATGTAAAATTGATGGCTAATGGTGTTTCATTTATAATGAAAACACCTAAAGGCAATGTCTTAATCGAGAGTAAACTAATGGGCATGTTTAGTGTTTATAATCTATTGGCAGCGGCTGCTGCAGCTTATGCATCAGGAATCGAATTAGAGCTCATAAAAAATGTTTTAAACAATACTTCAGGAGTGAAAGGACGTTTCCAACCAGTAGAACATAAGAAAGCCTTTGGTGTTATAATTGATTATGCACACACACCTGATTCATTAGAAAATGTCCTGTCAACCATTAAACGATTCTGTGAAGGGAATATACATGTAGTAGTTGGTTGTGGTGGTGATCGTGATCGTAGTAAAAGACCGTTGATGGCAGAAGTTTCCTGCCAATATGCAGATCAAGCTATCTTTACTTCTGACAATCCACGTTCAGAGTCTCCGCAAGCTATTATAGATGACATGGTAAAAGGACTGAAAAATAACAATTATCAAACGGTGTTAGATCGTGAAGAAGCAATAAGACAAGCAATTGAACAGGCAAATGCTAAAGATGTAGTATTAATCGCTGGGAAAGGGCATGAAACATATCAAATTGTAGGCGATAAAGTCTTAGATTTTGATGATGAAAAAGTAGCGATAAAGTATCTAAATTCGTAACACCTGGATAGAAGATTGGAGAGAACATGGATGAATGAATATACATTTTTAATTACAGTAGCGATCGCATTTTTAATTACTGTCCTACTATCCCCGATTTTAATTCCTTTTCTAAAAAGGCTTAAATTTGGACAAAGTATAAGAGAAGAAGGACCTCAATCACACCAAAAAAAATCAGGTACTCCAACTATGGGTGGTGTCATGATTATTCTAAGTATTACGATAACCAGTATCGTTGTCGTTACCCGTGTCAATAATGGCGCCTTAGGATATGAAGTATTATTGTTATTATTAGTGTTGATTGGTTTTGGTTTATTAGGTTTTCTTGATGATTTCATTAAAGTTGTGTTAAAGCGAAATCTAGGATTAACCTCCAAACAAAAGTTGTTGGGACAAATCGTGATTGCCATTATTTTTTATATAGTTTTACTACAGCAAAATTTTTCAACTAGTATTGCTGTCCCAGGTACCACGATATCGTTTGACTTAGGATGGATGTATCCTATTTTTATAGTAGTAATGTTAGTTGGTGCTTCTAATGCAGTAAATCTTACGGATGGTCTAGATGGATTATTAGCTGGTACGGCGGCAATTGCTTTTGGAGCATTTGCAATATTGGCTTGGTACGGTATCCCAAATTTGACCGTGACATTGTTTAGTTTATCTGTTGTAGGTGCATTGCTAGGGTTCTTAGTATTTAATGCACACCCTGCTAAGGTATTTATGGGGGATACTGGATCGTTAGCGCTAGGTGGTGCGATTGCAGCCATTGCTATATTATTAAAGCTTGAGATTTTATTAGTTATTATCGGTGGTGTTTTCGTACTAGAGACATTGTCCGTTATCATTCAGGTTATTTCTTTTAAAACAAGAGGAAAAAGAATCTTTTTAATGAGTCCGTTACATCACCATTATGAGTTAAAAGGATGGTCGGAATGGCGTGTAGTTACTACCTTTTGGACGGTGGGGATATTGTTTGCTATATTAGGTATTTATATTGAGGTGTTGTCATCATGAGAAAATTAAAGGAATTCCCTTTTGCTAAAGTACTTGTGTTAGGTCTTGCAAAAAGTGGAACAGCTGTTGCGAAATTGTTAAATAGGAATGGTGTAGAAGTGATCGCCAATGATTTGAAAGCTTCTGAGGACGATGAGAATGTACAAAGTTTACAATCCCAAGGGATTTCTGTAATCGTTGGTGAACATCCCTTATCATTGCTTGACGATGTTGATGCAATTATTAAAAATCCAGGTGTTCCCTATGAAAATATATTAATAGATAATGCTGTCAAACAACGACTTCCTGTATTAACAGAAATAGAGTTAATACCGTATTTTGGTATTGATCAAATTATTGGAATCACTGGGTCCAATGGGAAAACGACGACAACAACTTTAATATATGAAATGTTTAAAAAAGCAGATTCACCTGTAAGTTTAGCGGGAAATATTGGCCATGTTGCATCAGAAGTTGCTGAGCAAATGAATGATAAACAAACGATGATAGCCGAATTATCTTCCTTTCAGCTATTAGGAATTGATATATTTAAACCTAGAATCGCGGTACTACTTAATCTTTTTGAAGCACATTTGGATTATCATCACACGTTGGAACATTATCAAAATGCAAAGGCGAATATATTTAAAAATCAATCGGATCATGACTTTTTGGTTTATAATGCTGATGATCAGCGTATCTTAAATATGATTAAAAACGCTAGCTCTAATCTTGTCCCATTTAGTCGTAAAGAAGTAGTTACAAACGGTACATATTGTGACGAAAAAGCAATATATTTCCGTGGGGAGAAAGTAATCGAATTAGCTTCCATTGTATTAGTGGGTGAACATAACCTAGAAAATATTTTAGCTGCTATTTCCGTGGCGAAGCTTCAAGGTATTTCAAACCAAGTCATTGAAACAGTCCTTACAACATTTACAGGAGTGACACATCGACTACAATTTGTTAAAGAAGTAAATGGACGAAAGTTTTATAATGATTCCAAGGCTACTAATATACTGGCAACAACCAAGGCTTTGTCAGCTTTTAATCAATCGATTATATTACTGGCAGGTGGCCTCGATCGGGGAAATGAATTTGATGATTTACTACCATACTTGGCAAACGTGAAGGCACTAGTGTTATTTGGAGAAACAAGTCCAAAATTAAGAAAAATTGGAGAAGCTAGTGGAATTGAAGATATAGAAATGGTAGATACAATGACAGAAGCTGTTCAAACAGCATATCAACTATCCAACAAAGATGATGTTGTCTTATTGTCTCCTGCTTGTGCGAGTTGGGATCAGTATAAAACCTTTGAAGAAAGAGGCAACATGTTTATGGAATCTGTGCATAAGTTATAATAGGGGGCTTGTCTATTATAATAAGCACAGACTGAGTTGTATAAAAATAAAACAAGCCCCTAATTCATTATAAGATTTGGGGGTTTTTTTCGTGCAACCTAATTTAAAAAGTCAACATAAGCCAGATTACTTCTTGATTTTTGTCATTATCGCTATTTTGTTGGTAGGAACCATTATGGTTTATAGTGCCTCCTCGATTTGGGCTGAGTATAAATTCAATGATTCTTTTTATTTCTTAAAGAGACAGCTCCTATTTGCTGGTGTTGGTGTAATTGCAATGTTGATTGTTTCCAATATTCCCTATTTTCAATGGATAAAGTATCGAAAATGGATTTTTATTGGTTCTTTAATCCTGTTAGTTGCTGTTTTGATTCCTGGAATAGGAATGGTCAGAGGTGGTGCAAGAAGTTGGATTGGCGTAGGTGCATTTAGCATTCAACCGGCCGAATTTATTAAACTTGCGATGATTATGTTTTTAAGTGGATTTCTAGTTAATCATCAGGATAAGATTACAGAATTCAAAAAAGGTTTCCTCCCACCACTTTTTCTTTCTGTAGTAGTTTTTCTTATTATTATGCTTCAGCCTGATTTAGGTACAGGTATGGTATTTCTTTTAACTTGTTTTGTGTTAATTTTTGTAGCCGGTGCTAAAATCATACACTTTGTATTTTTAGCAGGTTTTGGTGTAATTGGATTTTTGTTACTAATCATATCTGCTCCGTATAGAATTAATCGGATTACAGCATTTCTTGATCCCTGGCAGGATCCACTAGGGACTGGTTTTCAAATTATTCAGTCCTTGTATGCGATTGGTCCTGGAGGATTATTAGGCGTTGGTTTTGGTAACAGTTTGCAAAAATATTTTTATTTACCAGAACCGCATAACGATTTTATCTTTGCGATTATTGCAGAGGAGTTAGGGTTTTTAGGGGCAGGTTTTGTCATTGTGTTATTCTTTTTATTTATATGGCGAGGGATATTAACGGCAATCCACGCACCTGACCTATTCGCTAGATTACTAGCAATTGGAATTGTTGGTATGATTGCTATCCAAGTCATGATTAATATTAGTGTTGTCATTGGTTTGATTCCGGTCACTGGAATCACATTGCCTTTCTTGAGTTATGGTGGTTCTTCTTTGACATTGACTCTTTGTTCGGTTGGAATATTAATTAATATTAGTAAATATCGGCAATAAACTTGGGAGATTTGGATGATACCTAGTTAGTAGTGACTATGATATAATCGAAATGAGACATATATACAAATATTAGTGAATCGTAATAGAAAAGGAAGTATAGATATGGTACAAAAAAGAGTCGTTTCGATAGAAGATCGAATTCCAAAACTGAAACAAGAGCGCCGAAAAAAAGCAAACAGAAAACTGATTTTTTATCTGCTCATCTTTTTTGTATTAATTTTTATTGTGATTTATCTTCAATCACCTATGAGTTATGTGAAAAATATATCAGTAAATGGTTTGCAATGGCTATCTAAAGAAGAAATAATTAATCAAAGTGAAATAGAAGAAAATGTAAACTTTTGGGGAGTGCAAACGAAAGATTTAGAAGAAAATATTATTTCACACCCACAAGTAAAAGAGGCCGATGTCTCGAAATCATTTCCGAACACGATTATTATGGATGTAACTGAATTAAGTCATGTGGCATATGTTGAAATGGGCGGAAAGGTACAACCACTTTTGGAAAATGGTGAATTGTTAGATGATGTCACCTCTTCCAATATACATGGAGATGTTCCTATTTTAAAAGGATTTAAGGATAATCACTATTTACAAGAACTAGCAGGGGAATTTTCCAGTCTTTCTAGATATGTGTCTGCACTAATCTCTGAGGTGAAGTGGATTCCGTCCGACTCAAATCCGTATAAGATCAAACTATATATGACAGATGGTCAGGAGGTAGAGTCCTCCATTCGCAACTTATCTTCTAACCTAGATAGCTATCCTTCTATTGTAAGCCAGTTGGATCAGACAAAAGAAGGTATTATTAAAATTGAAGAAGGCGGAGCAGTATTTACTCCTTATAATGTAGATAAGGAAGAGGAGGAGGATATAGAAGAGGAAAATGAAGAGTAGACAGTTAATATTTGCGTTGGTCTTTTTGGTATTAGGCTTCTTGTTAACTTTTAGTTATCAGCACACAAAATCGACTGCAGAAATCGTACAAGTTAATAATCAGGAGTGGGAAAGAGATTATTATTACCGTAAACAATTAATCGACATGGAAGAAAAAAATAAACAATTAAGATCAGAATTAAATCAAATTCGACAAGAAGTACAATCCATTGAAAAAGAGTTAGGTGAAGAAGCCGATGTAATAAAAGATTTAGTAGACACCAAAGCGAACTTACAAAAAATGACTGGTGAATTGTCTATTAGTGGTGAGGGAATTATGGTGACATTAAAGGATGCAAGTTTTATTCCTGCGGAGGATCACGCGAATCAATATATTGTTCATGACCGGCACATTCATCAAACAGTAAACGAATTATTTAGTGCAGGCGCAAAAGCTGTAGCCATTAATGGACAGCGAATATACCGTAATAGTTACATATCTTGTATTGGCCCTGTTGTTTCAATTGATGGGACTTCATATCCTGCACCATTTGTGATATCTGCAATTGGTGAACAAGAAGTTTTGGATGTCAGTTTAAACCTTAGAAACGGAGTCATCGATCACCTTATCCAGGATAACATCGAAGTAACGATTGAGAAGAAATCTAATGTTGAAATGTACGCAAAGGATATGTGACGGTATGAAAAATATTTTTATAAAACAGTACTTTTCGATAGGGCTAGTTTGCTTATTGATCGGCTTGATGATTGCTATATTATTTAATACCAATCATCAAACTACAGAACGAGATACGAGAGACACCTGGGAAATTAGAACAGCACTGCTAGAGGAACAGAAGATTCAACAAAATCTGTACACGGAGATTGCGGAAGCAGAAACCACACTTCGTGAGTATCAAGAGCAAACAGAACATCAGCAAATTGAATCATTAAAAAATTCCATCAAACAATTACGAGAACAAGCAGGATTAACAGAAAAAAAGGGACAAGGTCTTATTATTACACTGGAACCGTTGTTTTTAGATGAAGATTTTCAAGAATATCCTGAAATCAACGCTGAATTACTTCAACTATTTATCAATGAATTGAATGCAGCTGGTGCAACCGAAATGGCCATTGAGAGCCAGCGAATTATTAATATAACACCAATAAGAGATGTAAATGAAAACATATATGTAAACAATAGTTCCATAGGAGATCTGCCAATAACAATATATGTTCTTACAAATGACGCTGAACAAATAATAAACCATTTAGAGGTTAGTGAAATAGGTGATTATTTCGCTTTAGAAAATGTTACAATTAGTATATCAGAACAAAGTGAAATCGTACTACCAGAGTACGGTGACCTGATTGACTTACAAGATGTAGATATCGTTGATGTCCCAGAAGAAGGTGAAAGCTAATGTGGTTACCAGCATTGTTTTTAATAATTGGTTTATTGTTAGGTTTTATGACGAATGTGACCATCCCGGATGAATATTCCAATTATTTATCTATTGCAGTATTGGCTGCTTTAGACACATTGTTTGGTGGTATCAGGGCACAATTAGATTCGAAGTTTGACCAAAAAGTATTTATTTCTGGTTTCTTCTTCAATGTTTCATTAGCTGCATTTTTAGCGTTTATAGGTGTCCAGCTAGGTATAGATTTATATTTAGCAGCAATTTTTGCATTTGGAGTAAGATTATTCCAGAATTTAGCTATTATTAGAAGGCTGTTATTAGGAAAATATTATCAATATAGAGAAGCAAAGAAAGATATTTAATATTTTTCCGGTAAATTTACATATATTCATGTAAAAATATTGTATTTTTTATTATAATAGTGTTTAATACAGTTTATTATACTTATATGAAATGAATCGTAGTTTAATGCATTGAAATAGGAGGTGCCTTATGGATAACGGTGAAATTCTAGTCAGCTTGGATATAGGTACATCAAAAATAAAGGTTATCATTGGAGAAATTCTCGGTGATTCTTTAAATGTGATTGGGGTTGGCACTGCAAAGTCTCTAGGTATGAAAAAAGGAGCTATTGTAGATATAGACGAGACTGTTCATTCAATCCGTACTGCAGTTGAACAAGCTGAGCGCATGGTAGATATACATATTGATCAAGTTATAGTTGGAATTAATGGTAATCATGTGCAATTACAACCATGTCATGGAGTAGTTGCAGTTTCTAGTGATGATAAGGAAATATCAGAAGAAGATATACATCGTGTATTGGATGCGGCACAGGTTATGTCCATTCCACCTGAAAGGGAAATTGTCGATGTAATACCAAAGCAATTTATCGTTGATGGTTTAGATGAAATTCGCGACCCTAGAGGGATGATTGGGGTTCGTTTAGAGATGGAAGGCACCATTATTACTTGTTCGAAAACAATGCTACATAACATTTTGAAATGTGTAGAAAAAGCCGGACTTAGTATTATGGATATTTGCTTGCAACCATTAGCAACAGGAGAGGTGGCTTTATCTCAAGACGAGAAAAATTTAGGAGTTGCATTACTTGATATTGGTGGGGGTAGTACAACCGTTTCCGTTTTCGAAGATGATGGGTTGGTGGCTACCAGTGTAGTACAACTAGGTGGTTATAATATTACAAAGGATCTATCTATTGGACTACGCACAACATCAGATGAAGCTGAGGATGTTAAACTGGATCATGGACATGCTTTCTTTAATGATGCCAATGAAGAAGAAACATTTGAAGTGAATATCATTGGTAGTAATCAAAGACAATTGTATAATCAACTAGATTTAACAGAAATAATTGAAGCTAGATTAGAAGAGATTTTGGTATATAGTGCACGTGAGATTCAAAAAATGGGGTATGATGAAATACCAGGTGGTCTGGTACTTACAGGCGGTACGATGAGTATGCCTGGGGCTGCTGACTTAGCACAGGATATTTACCAAAGTAATGTTAGAATTGCAATTCCTGATTATATTGGAGTACGTGAACCACAGTTTACTGCAGGTATTGGTATCTTGAAATTTGCGTACAAGAATGCGAAAATACAAGGGAAAGAGTTTTCGGATGCGGTAACAGTTCAACGAGAACAAGTACGTCAGGCTGAAAATGAAAAACCAAAACCAAAACGAACTAAGAAGTCAGCAAACAAACAAGATGTGAAAGAAAAGAAAGAACCTAAATTAGCAAACTTCTTCAAATATTTCTTTGATTAAGAATATTGAAGGAAATGGAGATGCGGAAAAAGACAGACTATTAATCTAGCAAAGTGGGAGGAAATGGTATGTTAGACTTTGATACGAATATGGATCAACTAGCTACGATAAAAGTAATCGGTGTAGGCGGTGGTGGAAGTAACGCTGTAAACCGAATGATAGAGCACGGTGTTCAAGGTGTTGAATTTATTGCTGTTAATACAGATGCACAAGCATTAAATCTTTCTAAAGCAGAAGTGAAAATGCAAATTGGCACAAAATTAACACGAGGTTTAGGTGCAGGAGCGAACCCAGAGGTAGGAAGAAAAGCAGCGGAAGAAAGCAAGGAACAAATTGAAGAAATCCTTAAAGGATCTGATATGGTCTTTGTTACTGCTGGTATGGGTGGTGGAACCGGAACAGGTGCTGCACCGGTAATTGCCCAAGTAGCCAAGGAGTTAGGAGCATTAACAGTAGGAGTAGTTACCCGCCCGTTTACTTTTGAAGGCAAAAAAAGAGCAACACAAGCTGTTTCAGGTATAGATGGATTGAAAAGTAGTGTAGATACACTTATTGTAATTCCAAATGATCGATTACTAGAAATAATTGATAAAAATACACCAATGTTAGAAGCATTCCGTGAAGCTGATAATGTATTACGACAAGGTGTACAAGGTATTTCTGATTTAATTGCAACTCCTGGATTAATTAACGTGGACTTTGCCGATGTGAAAACTATTATGGCTGATAAAGGTTCAGCATTAATGGGTATTGGTGTTGCTACAGGTGAAAGCCGAGCTGCTGAAGCGGCTAAAAAGGCTATTTCGTCTCCATTATTGGAAACTTCAATTGATGGTGCACATGGAGTACTTATGAATATTACAGGTGGCACAAACTTAAGCTTATATGAAGTTCAAGAAGCAGCAGACATTGTTACATCCGCAGCGGATCAAGAAGTGAATGTTATTTTCGGTTCCGTAATCAATGAAGATTTGAAGGATGAAATTGTTGTTACTGTTATTGCAACTGGTTTTGATGAAGCACAAATCAAGAATGCACAAAATAAACCAAAATCTGTTTTACAAGGAAGTTCTCCTAAGAGAGAAAAGCAGCAACAGCAACCAGAAAAAAACCAAGAACCAAGTCCAAGCCCATCTTCTTCCATTGCAAGACCAAAGCAAGAAGAAGACACATTAGATATTCCAACATTTTTAAGAAATCGAAATCGAAGAAGATAATAATATCCTTTATATCAATGCTGGGACACTGACAAAAACACGAACATTTTCAATGTTCGTGTTTTTTTAGTGGTGAAAGAAAGTATAAAATTGGGTATTAGTCTAGCTCCGAGCGCCCAAAAACAAGGCGAATTTATGAATCGCCCTACGATAAGTCTTCATCGGTACGTAAACTCACCATGATTCCTTTATCTCAGTTGATTCCAAAGTCGCTACATTTCTAAACGGGCGCTCTGCATTTTCTTATGGGTATACTATGGAAGCGCTCACCTTGCTCCTCGGAAAAAGTTCTCTCTTCCTTGGATAGAACGATTATATCCTGAGTACGGACATTTGTTCCGTTATTTGTGACAAAATTGCCGTTTTTGTGGGGGCTGCGGACATCTATTCCGCTATTCATCGAAACTAGTGCTAATTTAAGCCGAAATGAACTGAATAAGGGATTAAATGTCCGCCAACACCGTCAATGGGTAGTTATTTCTCCAACTAACGCACTAAATGTCCGCTCAACCAACGTTTTACCATAAATTAGTTCGCAGTTGTTATCTATTTTGCAGAAAAATAATGTTTATGTGCTTATTTCAACAAAATAGTGTTTAGGTATTATGAAGAGTATTGAAATAGGTTTATGCTTTCATATGATTCTTAGAAACATCTCTTACTTTATCCTTCACTTAAATGTCTCTTCACAAATTCAACATTTTTATCGATTTTTTCTGAAAACTAGATGATTTTTGCATACAAACTGTGACAGACTTCTTTCTTTCTTTTCTTTATACTAAATAGACAAGTAAAGCTTATTTAATATTAGCTGGAAAGGAAGGACATGGTGGTTGTTTATGTAGAAGTCATATGGCTACTCAATTTCATGATAGACTGGATGATTCTATTACTTACACAATCGATCACAAAACATATAACCAAATGGTATCGACTCGTAATAGCCAGTTTATTTGGATCTCTAATTGTACCGATATCCTTCATTATTCCAACATTTCCAATTGATTCATGGATATTAAAAATTGTACATTCTTTTATTATTATTTGGATTGCCTTTGGCTTTCAAAATGTTGCTATCTATTCTAAGCTGCTTTGTTCATTTTATTTTATGACATTTTCGATAGGTGGTGGCTTATTTGCCATTCACTTTTTATTTTCGACAGAAGATTATTTATCAACACAAGGTTTTGCTACAGATCAAATACATGGTCTATTTGTTTTAATTGGATTTCCTGTGATATTTTTCTTTACAAAATACCGAATGGACAAGCATAAAATGCAGCAGTTTCAGCAAGAGTTTTACTATAGTGTAACGATCAAGTGGAAAGGTAAACAAGTAGAAACAACAGGATATCTGGACAGTGGCAACCATTTAGTTGATCCGTTTACCCAGACCCCAGTCATTATTGTCGATGAAACCATTCTTGAGCACTGGTTTGACGAAGAAGAAATGATGCAGTTGCAAACATCTGCCAAAAGTTTGATGGAAGGTGAACTACAAGACTTTAATTCGTCCACTTTTCGAATATTACCTTTTCAAGGAGTGAGTGGACAACATGATTTTATGATTGCCTTTAAACCAGATTTACTTGAAATACATATGAAAAATGTACAACTTACCAACAAGAAGGTTTTAATAGGTATTCAATTTGGGAACTTAGTAGCTGATAACAGTTACCATTGTTTATTACACCCTAAGCTATTTCAGCAGACGGGGTGACACTATATAGGATAAGGAGTGGAAGGAATGCTAATCGTACAACAAAAATATAAAATGATTTTTTACAAAATTCTGAAGAAAATGGGCTTTAAAGTAGACGAAATTTACTATATTGGGGGAAGCGAAGCATTACCACCACCACTATCTAAAGAAGAGGAATATGAATTAATTCATCGGCTGCCAGTAGGAGATAAAGCTGCAAGGGCCATGTTAATTGAAAGAAATTTACGTCTTGTTGTTTATATTGCTCGAAAATTCGAAAATACAGGAATTAATATTGAAGATTTAATCAGTATTGGAACTATAGGCTTAATTAAAGCTATCAATACCTTTAATCCGGAAAAGAAAATTAAATTGGCTACTTATGCATCAAGATGTATCGAAAATGAGATATTAATGTATCTTCGGAAAAATAACAAAATAAAAACAGAAGTTTCTTTTGATGAACCATTAAATGTAGACTGGGATGGCAATGAGCTTTTACTCTCAGATGTGTTAGGTACGGATGAAGATGTAACATTTAAAGATTTGGAACAGAATATTGATAAATCATTATTAAGAAAAGCTTTAGAGCAATTAAATGGCAGGGAAAAACAAATTATGGAGTTAAGATTTGGTTTGGTTGATAAAGAAGAAATGACCCAAAAAGATGTTGCGGATTTACTTGGTATCTCGCAATCCTACATTTCACGACTTGAAAAAAAGATCATTAAAAGACTGCAAAAAGAGTTTAATAAAATGGTCTAAAAATACAAATGGTAAATCATGGATGATGCATAAAAACCTCCTGATTGGTGATACTGATTTTTGAGAAGGATCTCCAATTGGGAGGGTATTAAATGACAAGACATAAAGTTGAAATTTGTGGGGTAGATACAGCAACCTTACCAGTATTAAAGAATGATGAAATGCGAGTTTTATTTAAGGCTATGCAGAATGGGGATCAATCTGCACGGGAAAAATTAGTTAATGGTAATTTAAGATTAGTTTTAAGTGTTATTCAAAGATTTCATAATCGAGGGGAGTACGGTGATGATTTATTTCAAGTCGGTTGTATCGGTTTATTAAAATCAATTGATAATTTTGATTTAAGTCAGAATGTAAAGTTCTCGACCTATGCTGTCCCAATGATTATCGGTGAAATTAGACGTTATTTACGTGATAATAATCCGATAAGAGTATCCAGATCATTACGAGATATTGCCTATAAAGCGCTGCATGCAAGAGAGAAATTATTAAACAAAACGTCGAAGGATCCTTCTCCTATGGAAATTGCAGATGAATTAGATGTGCCTGTTACAGATGTAATTTTTGCTCTTGATGCGATTCAAGACCCTGTCTCATTATTTGAGCCTATTTTTAATGATGGCGGAGACCCTATTTACGTAATGGATCAAGTAGGTGACGACAATGTAAAAGATAATGACTGGATTAATCATTTATCGATAAAAGAAGGTATGCAGCGTTTAAATAAACGTGAAAAAATGATACTTAACAAACGCTTCTTCCAAGGTAAAACACAAATGGAAGTTGCAGAAGAAATTGGAATTTCACAAGCACAAGTGTCACGATTAGAAAAAGCAGCAATAAAAGAAATGAATAAAGAAATGTTTGAATAAGAAAAAGGGAGCAAAACCAACCGGTTTTGCTCCTTTTATTCGTAATAGATAACTACTGTAAACCAATGAAGTTTTTTCTTGATGTAGCTTTCTTCCATTCTGTTTATAGTTGAGTGCTAACTCGACGCTGCGGAAAAAATACTCGCTTTCCGTGGGGAACGCTTCAGCCTCCTCGGAAGCCAAGACCGCTTCCTGCGGGGTCTTCAGACTGTTCCTTTCCCACAGGAGTCTCGCATTTTTTCCGCAGCTTAGATTTGTGTTCTAATTAAATGACAGGAAATCCAATGGATATAGTTCCCTAAGTTCTATTCAACGATAATCAGAACACTAAAAATAGCGCAGTATTCTGCCGAAGCGGTGACATAACATTCTCTACAGAAAGAATGGAAGAAAGTAAATCTAAAAAGTATAACTTCGCAGTTTATGTATATTTTGTATTATTTTATACTTTTTCCCTCATGAAAGAAGCGATGAAATGTCATCGCTTCTTTGCTCTTTTGTCTGCTTTTTCGCTTCGTTCTTTTGCTTCTAAATCATCTGTATCTGCGAGTTCATTGGAGAATTCTACATCAATTCCATCTGTCTTTTCCATTTTAGGTGTTTGTGCTAGTGGATTTCTCGTAGTGTTTTTCTTATGTTCATCTCTACCCATATTAGTCACTCCTTTGCTTATCGAATAGTCTTTAGTGTTTACCAATTTCAATGGAACATGAGCGATTTTTATTGTCATAAACACCATATTTTTTAAGTCGTGACATATATTGATATAAAGGAGGAAGAGAAAATGATAACATTATCTACTTTACAAATGAAAGATATTGTGTATATTGAGGATGGAACAAAAATAGGTAATTTAACGGATATTGAGATAAATGTAGATCTTGGAAAAATTACAAACTTAGTAGTGGCAACAAAGACTAAAACGTTAGGAGTTTTTGGAGAATCACGAGAAATTATTATTCCTTGGGAGCATGTCATGAAAATAGGTCATGATGTTATTTTGGTGAAAAAGAATGGAAATTTCTCAACTGTTCAAATTCAACAAAATGTTGATTCCTCCTCTTCTTATCAGCAATAAACGACATGGAACTGTATTGCTAAGCTAAAATATGATAAAATGATGTAAAATGGGAGGGGTATGATGACAGAACCCTTTATTCAACTTGAAGATCAAGGTATATTTTGGATTAAAGAATGGATGAGTAATAACTCAGAAATTAAAGCTGGTTTCACCACACGAGAGGGCGGTATTAGTCTACCGCCGTATCAGAGTAATAATCTTGGTTATCATGTGGAAGATCATCCAAGTGATGTATTACAAAATCGAAAAAATGTAGCGGAGTCTATTTCATTACCGTTAGACAACTGGGTGATGGCAGACCAAGTACATGGTAATCATGTACAGATAATTAAGGCAAAAGATAGTGGTAGTGGAGCATTTTCCAGAGATGATGCAATACCTGAAACAGATGGTTTAATCACAGCAGAGAAAAATTTGTTGTGTACCGCATTGTTTGCAGATTGTGTTCCTTTATTTTTCGCAGACAGAAAGAAGGGAACGGTTGCTATTTCACATGCAGGCTGGAAAGGAACTGTCTCCAATATTGCCAAATCAACCATTGATTCCTTTAAACAATTGTCGTCGAGCACAAAGGATATAGAAGTCGTAATTGGACCAAGTATTTGCGGATCATGTTATCAAGTGAATGATCATGTTATCCGTCATATTGATGCAAAATATGTTGATTCTTATCAAGGTTCTAATGGCCAATATCATTTGGATTTAAAAAATTTAAACTTTCAATTATTATTGGATGCAGGTATTTCACCTGACAAAATACATATTTCAAAATATTGTACATCCCATCATTCATCATTTTTCTCTCATCGAAGAGACCAGCATCCTACTGGAAGAATGATTGGTTTTATCGCATTAGTCTAACTGTGATGAAAGGAGTTTGAACATGACAGTAGCAGAAAATCTCACACAAATACAGGAAAATATCATACAAGCATGTGACAAAGCTGGACGGGACCCTGAAGATATCACGATTATAGGGGTAACAAAATATGTTACAATAGAAAAAGCTGTAGAAGCGGTTCATTCCGGAGTCCGTCATTTAGGTGAAAATCGTATGGAAGGATTTCTGGAAAAGCAACAGGAAATTGGCGATCAAGCTAAATGGCATTTTATTGGTACGTTACAATCTCGGAAAGTAAAAGACATTATTAATAAGATAGATTATATTCATTCATTAGACCGAAAATCATTAGCGAAGGAAATTAATAAAAGAACGGACAAGCCTGTTGCTTGTTTTGTACAAGTGAATGTTAGTGGGGAAGAATCGAAACATGGGTTACAACCAGAAGATGTGGAATCCTTCATAAAGGTATTACAAAATTATCCAAACATTAGGGTAGTGGGATTAATGACGATGGCACCGCAAGTAGAGGATGAAAATATATTGCGTAATGTCTTCCGAACTTTACATAAGCTAAAGAGTAATATTCAAGAAAAGGGATGGGAACATGCACCGTGTCCGTATTTATCAATGGGAATGAGTAATGATTATCAGATTGCTATTGAAGAGGGTGCTACTCATATACGCATTGGTTCCCGTTTAGTGGGACCATATGAAGAATAGGGGTGATGAATGATGAGTATGAAGGGTAAATTCCGTAATTTCTTTGGAATTGAGGATGAAGAGTATGAAATTATTGAAGAGGAAGTAGAACAAGAGAATAAACCACAGAGACGAAGCGAAAGAAAAGATGACAAAGCCAATGTTGTCAGTTTAAAATCAGTTCAAAAAAGTGCGAAAATGGTTTTATTTGAACCCAGATCATTCAATGAAGTGCAAGATATTGCTGATCATATCGTTAATCGGCGATCAGTTGTTATTAACCTGCAACGAGTGGATACACAACAAGCCAGACAAATTATTGATTTTATGAGTGGAACAGTTTATGCAGTTTCTGGTCATATTAAAAAGTTAGGCTCACAGACTTTTTTATGTACACCAGAAAACATTGAAATTTCAGGAAATATTACGGAAATAATGGAAGAAACAGATCCAGAACAAAGGTGGTAAAGAATTAAATGGGATTTTTATATCAGATTTTACATTATGCTATGTTATTTTACACATATGCGATCATTATTTATATTTTAATGTCCTGGTTTCCAGGTGCAAGAGAGTCATCTTTCGGTCAAATGCTTGGTTCTATTGTGGAACCATATCTAGAGCCGTTTAGAAAAATTATTCCTCCAATCGGTGGTATGATTGATATTTCACCTATTGTGGCGATTTTCGTTTTACAATTCGCTATGCGTGGATTAGATTTCTTATTTGTTAGACTCCTTTCTACCGTCTTCGGTATATAGGTGATCTTATGGATTTATATCAGCATTTTAGGAAAGAGGAATACCCTTTTATAGATCAAGTATTGTCATGGCGTGATGAAGTAACGACCCGATATGAGCGAAAAGTAATGGATTTTCTCCATCCAAGGGAACAAAAAATTTTTGAGATGATTATTGGAAATGATGAAGAATTACAATTAGCATTCTTTGGTGGATGGGAATTAGCTGAGAGAAAACGTGCTATACTAGCACCTTTTTATGAAGAAATAAATGAATCGAGTTTTGAAGTGGACTTATTACAAGCAAAATTTCCACAAAAATTTGTTTCTGTAGAACATCGTGATGTGCTGGGAGCTTTTTTATCTGCTGGTATCAAACGAAAAAAAATGGGTGATATTGTTATTCACAATGATACCATTCAAATCCTCGTTGCATCAGATATAACTACTTATCTTATCACTAATGTAACGTCAATCAAGAAGGCGGGAGTAACTTTTGAAAGAGTTCCCATGTCAGAAAGGTTGCCATCTCAAGACACGTGGCAAGCACGAATGGCAACATGTGCTTCTTTACGCTTAGATGTAATAATCAAGGAAATGTATCAAGTGTCCAGACAACAAGCATTGAATGTGATCAAGAAAGGCTTGGTAAAAGTAAATTTCCAGACAATTGATCAACCATCCTTTTTACTTGAAGAGGATGATCTCATATCGATTAGAGGAAAAGGTAGGTCTAGAATCACTGAATTACAGGGTCGTACCAAAAAAGACAAAATAAGAATTACTTTTGAAAAATTATTATAACTTTTTGTAGAATTTCTTAGTGATTTGTCAATAAAGTATGATAAGATATTGTATAAAGAATGACATCTAATAGGAGGTGGCCGATGTGCCTTTAACACCGCTCGATATTCATAACAAGGAATTTGCTAGAGGTTTTCGGGGTTATGATGAAGATGATGTAAATGAATTTCTTGATCAAGTGATTAAAGATTATGAAACGGTTATCCGTGAAAAAAAAGATTTGAAAGAAAAAGTGGATCAATTAAATGAGAAGATTAGCCATTTCTCCAATATTGAATCTACTTTGAACAAGTCAATTCTGGTTGCACAGGAGACTGCAGAAGAAGTAAAAGAAAATGCCAAAAAAGAATCTAAATTAATCATAAAAGAAGCAGAAAAAAATGCGGATCGTATAATTAATGAAGCTCTCCATAAATCAAGAACTATCGCATTAGAAGTAGAAGAATTAAAGAAACAAGCTAAAGTATTCCGTACCAGATTGAAAATGTTAGTAGAAGCTCAACTTGATTTGGTAGAAAATAATGATTGGGATGGATTATTTGAGATGGACCTTGAAAACGAAGAAGATGAAGTTGAAAAAGAAGAGTCCAATCAATATTAAATCTTGACGGAATTGAAAATTTTACATATAATTCATACTAGAATTAAATACTATGATTGGGACAGTATATTTGGATTACTAATCAAGCGAGTTAGGGATGGTGTAAGCCTAATTTAGTACCTTAATAGAAGATCACCCATGAGTAGTTACACTGAATATAGTAAGTGTAAACGAGTCATTCACGTTACGAATAGCTGAGTGGATAGTAGCATTTTCTGCTATCTATAAGGGTGGTACCGCGAGAACTCCTCGTCCCTTTTTGGGATGAGGAGTTTTTTTAGTTACAAAAGATGATAAATAGCGTCAGTTATGCACTTACGTAAATCATAAAAGAAAATAAGGAGGATTTATGGTGGAATATAAAAAAACATTAAAAATGCCACAAACGAAATTCCCGATGCGTGGTAATTTACCTAACAAAGAACCGAAAATGCAAGAAGAATGGGATGAAGAAAAACTGTATGAAAAAGTCCAACAACGAACAGAGGGAAGACCGTTGTTCGTTTTACATGATGGACCTCCTTATGCCAATGGAGACATCCATATGGGGCATGCGCTAAACAAAGTATTAAAGGATTTTATTGTCAAATATAAATCAATGGCAGGGTTCCATGCACCATATGTACCAGGCTGGGATACACACGGCCTTCCAATCGAGCAAGCACTTGCTAAAAAGAAGGTTAACCGCAAAAAAATGACCATTGCAGAATTCAGACAAAAATGTGCTGAATATGCGTTAAAACAAATTGATAATCAACGAAACCAGTTTAAACAGTTAGGTGTCAGAGGAGACTGGGATAATCCATATATCACATTAAACAAGTCTTATGAAGCAGCACAAATTAAAGTATTCGGAGAAATGGCCAAGAAAGGTTATATCTATAAAGGGTTAAAGCCTGTTTACTGGTCCCCGTCATCCGAGTCTGCCTTAGCTGAAGCAGAAATTGAGTATCAAGATAAGCGCTCAGCGTCTATCTATGTAGCGTTTGATGTTAAAGATGGTAAAGATTTATTAGATGGCGACGAAAAATTCATTATCTGGACAACGACACCTTGGACAATCCCAGCGAACTTAGCTATTTCGGTTCATCCGGATCTTGAATATGCTGTTGTTAAAGCAGCAGGAGAAAAATATATTGTTGCACACGATATGTTAAATAATTTAAAAGAGACGCTTGAGTGGGAAGAAGCAGAAGTAGTTAACACATTTAAGGGTCAGGAAGCTGAAAAAGTAGTAGCACAGCATCCTTTCTATGATCGTGAATCATTAGTTATTTTAGGTGAGCACGTAACTACAGAAAGTGGTACAGGACTTGTTCATACTGCACCAGGTCACGGGGAAGATGACTTTATCATCGGTAAGCAATATGGTTTAGATGTGTTGTGCCCAGTTGATGAAAAAGGGTATTTCACAGATGAAGCACCAGGATTTGAGGGCTTATTCTATGACGCAGCCAACAAGCAAGTAACAGAAAAACTAGAAGAAAATAATGCGCTGTTAAAACTTAACTTTATTACACACTCCTACCCACATGATTGGCGTACGAAAAAACCAACGATTTTCCGTGCGACTAATCAGTGGTTTGCATCCATTAAAGATTTCCGTGAAGATATCTTAGCGGAAATTAACCGGATTAACTGGTTGCCAAGATGGGGCGAGACAAGACTGTTTAATATGGTTCGTGATCGGGAAGACTGGTGTATCTCAAGACAACGTACGTGGGGTGTGCCAATTCCGGTATTTTATGGTGAAGATAAAACGCCAATCATCAATGATGAAACTATTTCTTATGTTGCAAAATTATTTGAAGAGCATGGTTCTAATATCTGGTTTGAGTGGGATACGAAAGATTTGCTTCCAGAAGGATTCACATCTGAATACAGTCCAAACGGAGAGTTTACGAAAGAAACAGACATCATGGACGTATGGTTCGATTCCGGAAGTTCTCATGAAGGCGTCTTGGAAGGAAGAGAAAATTTACAACGACCAGCAGATGTTTATTTAGAAGGTTCTGACCAATATCGTGGCTGGTTTAACTCTTCCATTTCAACAGCCGTTGCGGTTACAGGTAAATCTCCTTATGAAACGGTAATCAGTCATGGTTTTGCTTTAGATGGCCAAGGACGCAAAATGAGTAAATCTGTTGGAAACGTAGTTGTTCCGTCTAAAATCATGAAACAATATGGTGCAGATATCTTGCGTTTATGGGTAGCTTCTGTTGATTATCAAGCTGATGTCCGTATTTCAGATGAAATTATCAAACAAACATCAGAAGGATATCGTAAAATCCGTAATACCTTCCGTTTCTTATTAGGTAACTTAGCTGATTACACGCTAGAAAATCGTGTAGCAGAAGAACAGTTGGAAGAAATCGACCGTTACATGTTATACCGTCTGCAACAAGTGATTGACAAGTCACGCAAAGCGTATGACGAATTTGATTTCTCAACGGTATATCAAACCATTCACCATTTCTGTACGATTGACTTAAGCTCATTCTATTTAGATTTTGCGAAAGATATTCTATATATTGAGGCAGAGGATAATCATAGAAGACGCAGCATTCAAACAGTCTATCATGAAATTATCACTTCCTTGGTGAAATTATTAACACCGATTTTAACTCATACAATGGAAGAAGTGTGGAGTTACATCCCTGGTGTGGAAGTAGAAAGTCCACAACTAACAGATATGCCAGAGGCAAAAGAAATCAAAGACCAGGAACAATTAGCTGCTAAATGGTCACAGTTTATGGATGTACGTGATGATATTCTAAAAGCATTAGAAGAAGCACGTGCAGAAAAAGTAATCGGTAAGTCTTTGGAAGCTACCGTAACAATTAAAGCAAACAGTGAGGATGTAGCTACATTACTAGCAGAAGTACCATATCTACATCAGTTATTAATTGTCTCACACGTTGAATTGGTAGAGGAACTAGCAGGTGGTAAAACGTTTGAACATGTTACACTGAAAATCAGAAAGCATGAAGGGGAAACCTGTGAAAGATGCTGGGTGATTTCAGATACTGTAGGTGAAGATAATGATCATTCGACATTATGTACACGTTGTGCAACGGTAGTAAAGGAAAACTATGCTGATTTAGCAGAATAAATGAATTCCAAAGCAACTATCCTTTAAAATGGGTAGTTGCTTTTTGAATGCTATTTATAATGGTATAATGTTAAAGTAGTAAAATGGTGAGTTTAATGTGAAATTTCGGAGGTATAATATGTGGCGAGTATATGTAATAGCATTAGCAGTTGTCATGATTGATCAATTAACAAAATGGCTTGTAGTAACAAATATGGAAATTGGAGAACGTATAACAGTTATTGAATCGTTTTTTTATTTAACATCACACAGAAATTCTGGAGCAGCTTGGGGAATACTCCAAGGCCAAATGGTTTTCTTTTACATCATTACCGTAGTCGTAGTTGCCTTTATAGTTTTTTATATCCAGAAGTTTGCTAAGGAGAGTAAATGGCTTGGGATTGCTTTAGCATTTGTTCTAGGCGGAGCGATTGGGAATTTTATTGATCGCCTTTTCCGTAAAGAAGTCGTTGATTTTTTTGATGTGTATATTGGTACATACGATTTTCCGATATTTAATATTGCTGATTCTTCTTTAGTAGTGGGAGTTATTGTAATATTTATCTATACATTCTTAGATGAAAGAAACAAAAAAAGGAGCAACCAGAAATGAGCGAATTATCTTATGTTGTAGAAACGAGTGATCAAGGGATCCGAGTTGATAAATTGTTAGTTAACATTACCGAAGACTATTCCAGATCACAGATTAAAACATGGTTTGATAAACATTTAGTACTTGTAAACGGTAAAGCTGTGAAACAGAACTATAAATGCCAGGCAGAGGATTACATACAATGGCAAGTACCAGAAGCAGAACCGTTAGATGTAGTGGCAAAAAATATACCGATTAATATTGTATATGAAGATGAGGATATACTTGTCATTAATAAAGAGAGTGGAATGGTTGTTCATCCAGCTGCAGGTCATCAGGAAGATACATTAGTCAATGCTTTACTGTACCATTGTGATGATCTATCCGGCATAAATGGTGTGAAAAGACCTGGGATTGTCCATCGGATTGATAAAGACACGAGTGGTTTATTAGTAGTCGCTAAACATGACATTGCACATGAAAGATTAGCAGAACAACTGAAAGAGAAAAAAATCAAGAGAGAATATAAGGCGATTGTGCATGGTGATATTCCACATGAATATGGCTCAATTGATGCTCCGGTAGGACGAAGCGAAAAGATTCGTCAATTAATGACTGTGACGGAGAAAGGCAAAGATGCTGTGACACATTTTGAAGTGATCGAAAGGTTACACGGGAAATTCACGTTTGTGAAATGTATGTTAGAAACGGGTAGAACTCATCAAATTCGTGTGCACATGAAATATATTGGCTATCCATTGGTTGGAGATCCAAAATATGGTCAGCGAAAAACAATAGATGTAGATGGTCAGGCACTTCATGCTTATCATTTAAGTTTTGAACATCCCGTCAAGAAAGAACAGATCGAGTTTGAAGCACCATTACCAGAAAAATTTGAAACAGTATTAGAAAATATCCGAAAAAGTTATTGACTTCGTGTGCAGTTTTTGACATAATATAACCAATATCATAAAGACCTTTTAAAACAGTCCCGTGAGGCTGAAAAGGAAACGGATCAACATACCATAAGTATGTCCAAAATCCTTATTCTCTCACGGAGAATAAGGATTTTTTTCATGGGTAAAGATTAAGAAAAACTTTATGCACCTAACAGGTCTTAATAAAGATATGTAAAGCGAGGTTTTTATGATGAATAAAAAGGCAAATGTACTAGATGCAGCAGCAATGAGAAGAGCTCTGACACGAATTGCCCACGAAATTCTCGAACGAAACAAAGGTGTAGAGGGATTAATGCTAGTCGGTATTAAAACAAGAGGAGTTCCAATTGCCAAGCGTCTCCAGCAACGCATTCAAGATATTGAAGGTGTAGAAGTACCAATTGGAGAATTGGATATTACGCTATATCGTGATGATTTATCACATGTCGATGATCAAAATGAACCAACATTAAACGAAGCCAACTTAAAAGAACAAGTAACAGGCAAAAATGTTATTTTAGTAGACGATGTTTTGTACACAGGCAGAACAGTCAGAGCTGCAATGGATGCAGTGATGGATCAAGGAAGACCTTCTCAAATGCAGTTGGCTGTATTAGTAGATCGAGGACATCGGGAACTGCCAATACGTGCAGATTTTATAGGTAAAAACATTCCAACATCACAAAATGAAATTATTACAGTTGAGTTGGAAGAGATCGATAAAAAAGATAGTGTCAGTATTTACGAAAAAGAATAAGACCTTTAAACAAGTACAGTGATGCTTGCAAGGTCGCATTTAAAGGATACGTGTATACCTTTTATACTACACGTCTACCTCTTTGCGACCAGCAAAGAGGTTTTTTTTATCCGAAAAAAAGGGGAGATAGAGAAATGTCAGAGAAAAATATGGTTTTGGATGTCAGAGAAGTACCAAAATTATCAATGTGGTTAATTTTTAGTATACAGCACTTATTTGCCATGTTTGGAGCTACGATTTTAGTTCCGTTTTTAACAGATCTATCACCAGCAGTGGCTTTAGTATCCAGTGGTTTGGGTACACTGGCATATCTGCTTATTACAAAAGGCCAAATCCCAGCCTATTTAGGTTCCAGCTTTGCTTTTATTGCACCGATCACAAGTGCTATGGCAATAGGAGGCCCAGGAGGTGTTATGATTGGGAGTTTCCTGGCGGGTGTTGTTTATGGAATTCTTTCGTTGTTGATAGCAACTTTTGGAACAGATTGGATTATCAAAGTGTTACCTCCCATTGTGGTAGGACCAGTCATTATTGTGATTGGATTAGGCTTAGCGCCTACCGCAATTGATATGGCAATGAATGTAGATGGTGAATACAGTGGTGTTCATTTCAGCGCCGCGATTGTTACCTTACTGATCACGGTTATAGGCTCCTTGTTATTTAAAGGATTTTTTGGGCTGATCCCGATCCTGATTGGGATAATTGGTGGCTATCTCTACTCATTAATTACTACCGCAGTTACAAACGTAAAAGTACTAGATGGTAGCGGAGTACAAGCAGCATGGGACAAAATTGTTTCCAGTAACTCACTCGGTGAGGCAATTCAGTCTATTTTCTTAGTACCCGATTTTGTTATACCGTTTGTTACATTTAATCCAGTGGATGTGTTTAGCTGGAGTATTGTGTTCCTAATGGTACCAGTTGCGGTTGTAACAGTAGCGGAACACATTGGTGATCAAATGGTGTTATCTAAGGTAGCAGGTAAAAACTTTATTAAAAAGCCTGGTTTACACCGTTCGATTTTAGGTGATGGAGTAGCAACAATTATTGCATCTTTGTTAGGTGGTCCACCGAATACCACGTATGGTGAAAATATTGGGGTACTGGCAATAACGAGAGTATTTAGTGTATTTGTTATAGGTGGTGCAGCAGTCTTAGCAATTTTATTCGGATTTATCGGGATAATCACTGAACTAATCGCATCTATTCCAACACCCGTAATGGGTGGTGTATCCATTCTGCTTTTCGGTATCATTGCCTCAAGCGGATTACGGATGTTAATAGATAATAATATTGATCTCGGTATCAAAAGAAATTTAGTCATCTCATCGGTTATTTTAGTAATTGGAATCGGTGGAGCATATGTTAACATTCCGGTTGGAGATGTAGATGTAACCATCGCTGGTATGGCATTATCAGCCTTAATTGGTTTGATTTTGAACCTTATCTTACCTGAAAAAGAATCAGGTTATGGTAATGGTAATATGTTTGCAACACCAGAAGATGAAGAGTAAAAATTTCAAAAAAAGATAGGGAGGCTGTAAAGATGAAGCACTTTGTGACGATGAAGGATAAAACAGAAACGGAAATACTTCAATTGGTGAGAAGAGCGCATCATATTAGTCAAAAAGGGGTAAATCCTCTGCAAGAACAATATTTTGCTGCTAATCTTTTCTTTGAACCTAGTACTCGCACCAAAATGAGTTTTGTTGTAGCGGAAAAAAAACTTGGTATTGAACCATTGGACTTCACGGCAGATTTTTCAAGTGTAACAAAAGGTGAAAGTATTTATGATACAGCAAAAACATTTGAATCAATTGGTGCTAACTTTATCGTTTTACGACATCAACAAGAGAATATTGCTAATCAATTAGCAGAATCTTTATCCATCCCTGTCATTAATGCAGGAGACGGGACTGGTGAACACCCTACTCAATGTCTCCTTGATCTTGTGACCATTTATCAAGAATTTAAGCAGTTTAACGGCTTAAAAATAGTGATTGCAGGTGATATCAAGCATAGTCGAGTAGCAAGGTCCAATGCATTCGCACTTTCTACATTAGGCTGTGAGGTCTATTTAACAGGAATGGATGAGTGGCATGATGACTCATTACCATACCGCTATGTATCGATGGATGAAGCAATCGAAATAGCCGATGTTTTAATGTTACTTCGTATCCAGCATGAACGACATCAGGATCAAATTATTTTAAAGCAAGAAAGTTACCTAGAGAAATATGGTTTATCTTTAGAAAGAGAAGCGAGAATGAAGAAACATGCCATCATATTACACCCGGCACCTGTTAACCGTGGAGTGGAAATTGATACTAGCTTAGTAGAATGTGAAAGGTCCCGAATCTTTAAACAAATGCAAAATGGTGTAGTAGCAAGAATGGCAGTAATTGAGACACTTTTGAACCAAGGAGGCAACTTAAATGGAGAAAATTTTAACAAACGTCAAGCAATTATTGGATAACGGCAGTTTAGCACCTTGTGAAATTTTAATAGAAGATAAAAAAATCAAAGCCATCGGAATTGAATTGGAAGTTCCGGAAGCAGAAAAAATCGATGGAAAGGGCAACTTGGTTACTCCGGGGTTTGTCGATGTCCATGTCCATTTAAGAGAACCAGGTGGCGAAGCAAAAGAGACAATTGCCACTGGTACGAAGGCTGCGGCTCGCGGAGGGTATACAACGGTTTGTGCGATGCCTAATACACAACCTACTCCTGACTCAGCAGAAGTTTTACAATCAATTCAAAACAGAATTGAAGAAACAGCAGCAATTCGCGTTCTGCCGTATGCATCCATTACCGAACGACTTGTAGGTGATAAGTTAACTGATATGCAGGCACTGAAGGAAATGGGGGCTTTTGCTTATACAGATGATGGTGTTGGTATACAATCAGCAGATATGATGTTACAGGCAATGACACAAGCAGCAGCAATTGACATGCCAATTGTAGCTCACTGTGAGGAAAATACATTAATTCATAACGGTGTGATGCATGAAGGCAAAGTGAGTCAGCAATTAGGCTTACCTGGTATTCCTTCTATTTGTGAGTCTGTACAAATTGCCCGGGATGTTCTTTTAGCAGAAGCGGCGGGATGCCATTATCACGTTTGTCATGTAAGTACGAAAGAATCAGTACGTGTGATACGAGATGCGAAAAAAGCAGGGATTCGAGTAACAGCGGAAGTAACGCCACATCATCTGCTAATCAATGAAACTGCTATTACCGAAAATGATGCTAACTTTAAAATGAACCCGCCGTTACGTGCAACAGAAGATCAAGAGGCGCTTATTGAAGGTCTACTCGATGGCACCATTGATTTTATTGCAACAGATCATGCACCTCATACTTCGGAGGAAAAGGCTAACGGTATGGAAGAAGCACCATTTGGAATTGTTGGGTTTGAGACAGCATTTTCTCTATTGCATACTCACTTTGTTCAAAAGGGAATCTTTACATTAAAGCAGCTTATTGATTGGATGACCCTAAAACCAGCAGATACATTTGGATTACCTTACGGACGAATGGAGATTGGTACTAGCGCCGATTTGACACTGCTTGATCTAAAAACCAATGAAAATATTGATAAGGACAAATTTTTGTCAAAAGGTAAAAATACACCATTTGATAAGTGGGAAGTAACCGGAAAGCCTGTTATGACCATTTATCAAGGTCAGATCACTTATGAGGAGGGTGCAGAATGAAAAGACAGCTTATTTTAGAAGACGGTACCGTGTTTAATGGGGAAGCGTTTGGTTCATTAGAAGAAAGTATTGGTGAAGTCGTATTTAATACTGGTATGACAGGTTATCAGGAAACATTGTCTGACCCTTCTTATTGTGGTCAAATTGTAACGATGACGTATCCACTTATCGGAAATTACGGTATTAATCGAGATGATTTTGAAACGATTACTCCATCGATATTTGGTTTTGTTGTAAAAGAATATTGTGAAACACCATCTAATTTTCGCAGTGATGAAAACTTAGACGAATACCTAAAAGCAAATAATATACCAGGGATTTCTGGCATAGATACAAGAAAATTAACCAAAATTTTACGTGAACACGGTACAATGAGAGGGATATTAACAGAAGCAGGTGCTGAGGATAAAGAAGATCTAGAAAAATTAAAGCAAGCAAAACCGATTACCACTCAAGTGGAACAGGTATCCACCGTTAAGCCGTATGTCTCACCTGGAAGAGGATATCGTATTGTATTAGTGGATTTTGGTATGAAACACGGTATTTTACGAGAATTAACAAAGCGTAATTGCCATGTAACAGTCGTACCTTACAATTACAGTGCAGAAAATATTTTGCGCTTAAAGCCAGACGGCATCATGTTAACAAATGGTCCTGGCAATCCGAAAAACGTTCCAGAAGCGATTGAGATGATCAAAAAGGTTATTTCAACTGTACCGACCTTTGGTATTTGTTTAGGACACCAGCTATTATCATTAGCATGCGGTGCTGATACTGACAAATTAAAATTTGGTCATCGTGGTTCAAACCATCCAGTTTATGATTATGAGACGAAACGTACTTATTTAACATCTCAAAATCATGGGTATGCCGTAACGGAAGAATCGATCGTCCAAACTGATTTAGAACTTACGCAGATTGCATTAAACGATAGAACAGTTGAAGGAGTTAAACACTCCAAATATCCAGCATTCTCGGTACAATATCACCCGGAAAACTCACCAGGTCCAGATGATACGAACTATTTATTTGACCGTTTTATCGAGAAGATCGAAAGCTATCAAGCAGCACAGAAGGAGGAAGTCTAATGCCAAAGAGAACGGACATTAAAAAGATTTTAGTAATAGGCTCTGGCCCGATTGTAATTGGACAAGCAGCAGAATTTGACTATTCCGGAACACAAGCATGTCAATCATTGAAAGAAGAAGGCTATACAGTTGTTTTAGCAAACTCTAATCCGGCGACAATTATGACGGATCATACGATAGCAGATACGGTATATATGGAACCATTAACTGTAGAATTTTTATCCAAAATCATTCGTAAGGAAAGACCGGATGCTGTATTACCAACTCTTGGTGGGCAAACTGGATTAAACTTAGCGGTTGCTTTAGATGAGTCCGGAATTTTAGAAGAATACGATGCGGAATTACTCGGAACGAAATTAGACGCGATTCAGAAAGCAGAGGATCGTGAAAAATTCAGAACATTAATGAATGAAATTAATGAACCGGTACCTGATAGCCAAATCGTCAATACGGTGGAACAAGCATTAGATTTCGCCAATGAAATTGGTTATCCATTAATTGTTCGACCTGCATATACACTAGGTGGTACAGGTGGCGGCATGTGTTATAACGAAGAAGACTTAAAAGAAATTACTAGAAATGGCTTAGCCTTGTCACCGGTAAATCAGTGTTTAATCGAAAAAAATATAGCAGGTTTCAAAGAAATTGAATATGAAGTAATGCGCGATAAAAATGATCAAGCGATCGTTGTATGTAACATGGAGAACATTGATCCTGTCGGAATTCATACAGGAGATTCGATCGTTGTGGCGCCATCACAAACATTAAGTGACCGTGAGTATCAAATGTTACGTTCAGCATCATTAAAAATTATCCGCGCATTGGAAATTGAAGGGGGCTGTAACGTTCAATTAGCGTTAGATCCATACAGCTTTCAATACTATATTATCGAAGTGAACCCAAGAGTAAGTCGTTCATCTGCCTTAGCTTCCAAAGCGACAGGTTACCCGATTGCGAAAATTGCTGCCAAAATTGCTATTGGTATGACATTAGATGAAATTATGAATCCAATTACTGGAACAACTTATGCCATGTATGAGCCAGCTTTGGACTATGTCGTGACGAAATTCCCTCGCTTTCCATTTGACAAGTTTGTGTTGGGTAACCGTACCCTTGGTACCCAAATGAAAGCAACAGGGGAAGTCATGGCTATCGGTCGTAATTTCGAAGAGTCTTTACTTAAAGGCATTCGCTCATTAGATATAAGTGGCGACGATTTCTATTTAGCTAAATTAGAAGATCATTCCCTTGAACTGTTAAAAGACCGTTTAGTACATGCTGATGATGAACGTATCTATGTATTAGCAGAAGTGTTGCGAAAAGGCATATCCATTGAAGAAATTTTCCAATTAACGAAAATTGATCGCTTCTTCTTGGAAAAATTGAAAAAAATTATTGATTTTGAATTAAAATTAGCAGATATTCCACAAAACCTTGATCTTTTAAAGGAAGCCAAGAAATTAGGCTTGTCGGATACACACATTGCCCGTATCTGGAATGTTGATGTAGACGAAATTTATCAGCTTAGAAAAACAGAAAATATTTTACCAGTTTATAAGATGGTAGATACGTGTGCAGCGGAGTTTGAATCGGAAACACCTTACTTCTACAGTGCATATGAAGAAGAAAATGAATCAGTAGTAACTGATCGTCGTAAAGTTTTAGTTATCGGTTCAGGTCCAATCCGGATTGGTCAGGGGATTGAATTTGATTATGCTACGGTCCACTCTGTGCTGGCATTAAAAGAGGCAGGCTATGAAGCGATCATTATGAATAGTAATCCAGAGACGGTTTCAACCGATTTTAGTGTTTCTGACAAACTATACTTTGAACCATTAACATTAGAAGATGTTATGCATGTCATTGATTTAGAAAAACCAGAAGGAGTTATTGTTCAATTTGGTGGTCAAACAGCTATTAATCTAGCAGAAGGGTTAGAACGCCGTGGTGTGAGAATCCTGGGAACTCCACTTGCTGCGATCGATACAGCTGAGGACCGTGATAAATTTGAACAACTTTTACAAGAGTTAAACATTCCACAACCACAAGGGAAAAGTGTACGACAATTAGATCAAGCAAAAGAAGTAGCATCTTCGATCGGTTATCCTGTTTTAGTACGTCCATCGTATGTTATTGGTGGCAGTCAGATGGAAATTGTCTACAGTGAAGATGAGTTAGAGAGCTATTTAGCGAAAACGAACCATATTAAGCATAAGCATCCAGTTTTAATCGATAAGTATTTAACAGGAATTGAAGTAGAAGTAGATGCGATCAGTGATGGAGAAACAACGATCATCCCTGGGGTAATGGAACACATTGAACGTGCCGGCGTGCACTCTGGTGACTCGATTGCTGTCTATCCTGCGCAGCGATTATCAGAGGATATTAAACAGAAATGTGTAGATATTACGATTAATATTGCAGAAAAATTAGGTGTAAAAGGGCTGATTAATATTCAGTTTGTCGTGCACCACAATGAAGTGTATGTATTAGAAGTAAACCCAAGAGCAAGTCGTACTATTCCTTTTTTAAGTAAGATAACAGGTGTAACAATGGCCAATATTGCAACACGTTGTATTATTGGAGAATCACTGGCAAATATGGACTATCAAAAAGGGTTGTTGCCAGAGCCGGAAACAGTTTCTGTCAAAGTACCTGTATTCTCCTTTGAAAAATTACGCAGTGTTGATACCATGCTTGGACCTGAAATGAAATCAACAGGAGAAGCAATCGGACGTGACAGAACATTAGAAAAAGCATTATACAAAGGTCTAACTGCTTCAGGGTTAAAAATCCCGATGGAAGGAGCAATCCTGATTACCATTGCTGATAAAGATAAGGCAGAAGCATCAGAAATTGCTAAACGATTCTTTGAGCTAGGCTTCCACCTCTATGCAACAGAGGGAACAGCTAAAACGATTAGAGAATTAAATATCCCTGTAACAGAAGTTGGTAAAGTTGGAGCAGAAGGTAAGAATGTAATCTCCATTATTGAGCAAGGAGAAGTTCAAGTCGTTATTAATACTCTTACTTCTGGTAAGAAACCACGTTCAGACGGTTTTAGAATTCGTCGTGAAGCAGTAGAACATGGTATTCCATGTTTAACAAGCTTAGATACAGCAGAAGCAATCGTTAATGTGATTGATTCAACAACATTTACTGCAAAGCCAGCAGTAGAAGGGAAGGCGATTGTACTGTGATAACTAAACAATTGCTGGAAATAAAAAGTCATATGCAAATTGCAGAAGACACTTTTGAAATTGTTTTGCAATCACCTTTGGCAAAAGAATTAAAACCTGGCCAATTTGTGCATATCGCCTTAACGAATCATATGTTACGCAGACCGGTTTCTGTCGCAGGTATAGACGCCCAAGCGGAAACTTTTACGATCATCTTTAAAATATTTGGGGAAGGAACGCGTGAACTAAGTAAATTTCAGACAGGAGATTCGCTTGATGTGATCTTACCATGCGGGTCCTACTACCCAATTGATCAATTAGAAATAGATCATGCAATGATAGTAGGTGGGGGGATTGGAGTTCCTCCGCTCTACTATCTTGCTAAAACGCTCAAGGAAAACGGAGTAAAAGTGACAAACATCCTTGGTTTCCAATCAAAAAATCAAATATTTTATGAAGAAAAATTTCAGGCATTAGGTGACACGTATATTGCAACAAACGATGGCAGTTATGGAACAAAAGGTTTTGTCACTGATATTATTAATGAATTAAATCCAGCTTTCGATTACTTTTTCTCTTGTGGACCAACCCCAATGTTAAAGGCAGTTTCGAGTCAATTAGAGGGGCATAAAGGCTACATTTCTTTAGAAGAAAGAATGGGATGTGGAGTTGGTACATGTTATGCATGTGTTGTACCTTTGAAAGAAGATCCTTCGAAATCGAAAAAAATATGTAAGGATGGTCCAGTATTTTCAGCAAATGAGGTGATCTTAGCATGAATTTAACCACAAGATTACCTGGTTTAACTTTAAAAAACCCTGTCATGCCTGCTTCTGGTTGTTTTGGCTTCGGCAAGGAATACAGTCAGTTTTACGATTTAAGTGAACTGGGGGCAATTATCGTCAAAGCTGCAACAGGTGAAGCAAGATACGGGAATCCGACACCACGAGTAGCCGAAACTTCAAGTGGTATGTTAAATGCAATTGGACTGCAAAATCCAGGTGTTGAAAAAATTATAGACGAAGAATTACCTTTTTTACGATCATATGATACCCCTGTTATAGCAAATGTTGCAGGTAGTACGGTAGAGGAATATATCAAGGTTACTGAAGCATTAAATCGTTCAGAAGATATCTCTGCTCTAGAACTAAATATATCTTGTCCTAATGTAAAAGAGGGCGGTGTACAATTTGGAACAGATCCTTCACTTGCGAAAGAAGTAACATTTAAGGTAAAAGAAGCAAGTAATTACCCGGTGTATGTCAAAATGTCTCCAAATGTATCAAATATTGTAGAAATGGCAAAAGCGGTAGCAGATGCTGGTGCAGATGGCTTGTCTATGATTAATACGTTAACAGGTATGCAAATGAACTTAAAGCAGCGAAAACCGATCATTGCCAATAAAACTGGTGGTCTATCAGGACCTGCGATAAAACCGATAGCGATTCGTATGATCTATGAAGTACGCCAATCTCTCGATATTCCGATTATCGGAATGGGTGGAATCATCACAGCAGAAGATGCTTTAGAATTTCTCTTAGCAGGTGCAGATGCCGTGGCAGTAGGAACTGCTAATTTTCAAAATCCACTTGCATGCCCTGATATAATCAATGATTTACCACGTGTATTAAAGCAATATGGATTTGATTCAGTAGAAGACGCAATAGGAAAGGGGCATGTGTAATGGATCAACCATTTTTTCTCGCCTTGGATTTTCGTACAGCAGATGATGTAAAAGCATTTATCGAAAAGCACGATCTTTATGGAGTACCTGTAAAAGTAGGGATGGAATTATTTTATCGTGAAGGCAGGGAAATGATTGATTGGCTAAAAGAAGATAACCATCCGATTTTTTTAGACTTAAAACTTCATGATATTCCCACAACGGTTGAAAAAGCGATGTATAATTTAGCTAACTTAGGGGTTGATATTGTCAACGTCCATGCTTCAGGGGGATCAGAAATGATCAAAGCAGCTAAAAGAGGACTTGAAGCAGGAGCACAGGGCAAGATTCCTAAACTTATTGCGGTAACTGTGTTAACATCCATGGATCAATCGACATTACGAGAGGAATTATATATCAATCAATCAGTAGACGATGCCGTTAAAAGGCTAGCAGTATTAACCAAAAGCAGTGGTGCAGACGGTGTTGTATGTTCAGCACATGAAGTACCCATTATTAAACAAGCTTGTGGAAATGACTTTTTAACCGTAACGCCAGGGATTAGATTAAGTGAATCTAATCAGAATGATCAAAAACGAGTAGCAACTCCTCAACTTGCTAAACAAAATGGTGCGGATTATTTAGTAATAGGAAGAAGCATTACACAGGCAGAAAATCCGAAAGCTAATTACAAACGAGTAGTAGAGGAGTGGGGAAATGCTTAAATCAAAAGAAATTGCCAACGCGCTTTATGAGATAGATGCGATTCAAATTCGCCCGGATCGATCATTTGTATGGACATCTGGAATTCATTCTCCCATCTATTGTGATAATCGATTAACCATGTCTTATCCAGAAGTACGAAAACAAATAGTAAAGCAATTTGCAGAAATAATTGATCAATTAGAAGAAAAACCAGATGTGATTGCAGGGTGTGCCACAGCAGGAATACCTCATGCTGCATGGTTAGCGGATTATTTAAATCTTCCAATGGTTTATGTACGATCAAAGCCAAAAGGACATGGCAAGCAAAATCAGATAGAAGGTAAGATAGAGCAGGGAGATAAAGTCATTGTAATTGAGGACCTTATATCTACTGGAGGATCATCTATCGATAGTGCACTCGTACTACAAGAAGCAGGTGCAGAAGTTTTAAGTGTGTTAGCTATCTTTAGTTATGGATTAAATAAGGCAGACAAACAATTTAAGGATGCAAACATACCATTTACTACTATTACTAACTTTGATATTTTAGCTGGTGCATTAGTTGAAAATAGAGAAATTACAGAAGCTGAAAAAGTAGACTTATTAAGTTGGCGTGATGAATTAGGAAATAATTAAAATTAATATTTCCTGGGAAACCGCAGGAAGTTTATTTATTCGATGTTGTTCGACGATACGTTGTTGAAAAATGCCTTATTGGTAGTTAATGCTTATACAAATCATCAATCTATTAGTATGTGGCCTAATTCCATTTAGTGGGATTAGGCGTTTTTTGATTGGAGCATTGTATGGAAAGCCTGTATTAATTATAGTAGAGGAAAACTACTACTTTTGAAGATAAGTTGTAAAAGAGTTTTTCCTTGTTCCACAATCGGGTCTGGTCATAGAATAATTCCTATCTTTAGGGTTAACTGGATAAAACTATAAGTGTCATTTTTATTGTATTTCTGATTGATTTGGTTTTTATTCAGGTATTCAGTACCAAGTTTATTATATATAGTCTTGAATTTGGCACTTATCATCGTTATAAGTGTCATTTTTGGTCGTGTGGTTATTAATTTTGGTACTAAATTGTGGAGATCCAAAGGATGGAGCGGACTAGCTTTAAAATAGTTACTTCATTAACTGAATTAATAAAAAGGTTTCGATCACTAAATGTTAGTAATCGAAACCTTCTATTGTTAGAAAGCACCTGATCCTCCACCACCACCACCAACTCCTGTTCCTCCCCCAGGAACACTACCAGAACTACTAGTAGTAGCGGACACCGTCGAATCAGTTTTGTCAAATTGATTAGTCACTGCGCTTGCAATAAGTACAAACATCACTAAGTCATTTGTTTGCAAGCTACTATCAGTTGTAGTAGTTGCGGACAAGTTCTTACTAAGGTGTTCATATTTCTTCTGCATCGACTTGTTACCTGTACCGATTGCGTAAATATATGCTTGCATTTGTTCGTCACTCATCCAGTCATTCCAATCTCTTTCACCGATATTCTTGTAATTGGAACTGAGTTCTTTCCATTGCTGTGAGATTCTAACCCCTTGAATGGTTTTGGGTTGGTAGATGATAGCGAATAGCAATAAAGTTAAACTTAGAAAGATAGAGAGAGCCATCCAAGTGAAAAGAGAATGAACACCTAGAATGATAATAAAGGGTATCATTAAAAGGCTGACTATACCTGCAGTCCAACGTACTCTTTTTTTCTTTTCAAACAGGTGGTTCTGTTTTACCTCTTCTTTTACAGCTTGTACCCATTTGGCAAAGTCACTGTTGTAGGTCGAATGATTATCTTTATTCTTTGTATAGGCATCAAGATCTGACAAGGAGAAAACACCATTTTCACCTATCTTATTGAATAACCATTCGATTAATATACTCTCATGCTGAAAGTCAGTGTTAGGATCTACGATAACAAATTTACTTTCACCATCTCGTTTGACGTATCCTTTTCTAACCAGATCCAATAAAGCTGCCGATATCAATTCACTACTCGCTGACATATTTCTCATATAAAGCATGGTAGCTGGTAAACTCATCTCTTGATTTGGTAAGTATAGTGATTGCTTAGAGCTACGTTCTACTTCTCTTAATCTCCTGTTCTTTTTTCTCCATACTGCAATAACTAGTACGATTACATATATAAATAAGCCACTTACAATATAAGGGGAAATACGGCTTAATAGATCCCGTCTATTCGCATAGGCCGCTTGTTCTTCCTTTAATTTAGCTTTATTTGCTAGTATATCCTCACGAATTGTATTGTCTTCTTTAAGGTTCGCGGTGGGAAACAGAGAAGCATCATAAGCTACTCGGATATCTCCATTTGTCCCGCTTTCAACTTCACCCATGGCAAAATGTACAATACCATCTGAAGCTATACTTGAAGTGCCATAAGCTTCGTCGTACCCCAAAGTGAGCACCTCTCCAGTTGTTTGAGGCGGGTGGATAAAAATATCCATATTTTGATATGTGGATTCGTTGCTGCTGTCAAAGAAGGGCCAGTAAAATTGTGCCAAATCCGTGTATACTTCCACTCCATCGGTAATGGTGTAAGAGAGGTCAATTTGTATCTCCTGTTCTGAACCACTTCGATAGATTTTATAAAGATTCTCTTCTTGTTCAACATCTAAAGGCTTGTTTTTTTCAAATGCTTGGAATTCTTTTATTTGTGTTTGTTCTTTCGGTATAAGTGTGCGAGTGATGCCATTAAAATCACTATCAAATTGATAGGCGTGTTGCTCTGTAACTTGAACATCGCCATTCTCCTGTAAATAAGCATTAATTTCTGTGTTCGTAATGGAAAAGTCAACAGCAAAGACGTGTTGAGGTAATAAAAAAATTGAAAAGACAAAAGCAATTAGTACCAGATTTTTTTTCATTTTGTTCAAGCTCCTCTCTATTTTATATACGACAAGGAAGTATAAAAGGTTTCACTCATTGTGATAGGTTATCCCAGGATGGATTAATTTCTTATCATAATAAAAATCATGTAGACAATGTAGAAAACGTTTAAAAAAAGCCACCACCAACTCTATTCTGCAACTCAATGTAGTGGGCTTATTAACTAGATAAATAAGTACAATTTTGGGACTACAGTTAACTGATGTATCAGAGATAATCCGAGTTTACTATATAATGAGTAGTGATTGAACGATAACTCGTAATTCATTGATATGGTATAATAGGTTTACTTTATCAGTTCGTTAATACAAATACCAAAATGGATACGACTTAGGTCAAAGAGAGGAAGTGTTTTTGTGGATGAATTTTTACATGATAAACCGAGTAAACCAAGAACAAAAGATGAAAAACAAAAAGTCATTAACCGTTTAAAACGTATAGAAGGTCAGGTTCGTGGAATACAAAAAATGGTGGAAGATGATCGATATTGTGTTGATATATTAGTACAAATAAGTGCCATTCAATCCGCATTAAAAAATGTAGGTTTTTCTGTCACAGAACGACATATCAAACATTGTGTTAGTGATGCGATCAAACAAGGTGAAGGTCAAGAAACCATTGAGGAATTAATGAATGTCATGAAGCAGTTTTCCAATTAACAAGTAACTTATAGGGATAGAGTAAAAACTTTATCCCTTTTTTTAATGAAAAACTATTTTAATTATAGTGGGGAGTCAAACACTACTTTTGAAGATAAGTGTAAAAATTTTGATCAAAAATACTGTATTGACATACAGTATTTTTTTGTTTCGCAATCGGTCCAGATTGTAGAATAATTCCTAACTCCAGTACCTCGTATTGAATAGGGTTCTCACATGTCATGTGATGCACCATGTTTTTCTCGGGAATGGTTTTTATTTTTTACTTTATGCGATCCTGCTAATGGTTCACCGTAGGGCTGTTGTACGCTTTTGGGTAAATCAGGTTGTTCCTGCTGTTTCGGTCCTTTACGATTTTTGGTCATGTTTATTCATCCTCCATGATTTATTTATGGTATTTGAGCATACTTAATAAAGGTGTTTTCATCTTCAATTAAGCCACATACACCACATTGTATTCTCCTGTTAGGGCCGTTGTAGGCGACATGAAAAGCTTCTAACGGTTCCTGCTCGTAATTATTGATCACTTCTCCAGTAGCTGTGTTTAATTTTACTGGTTTGGCAACTTGTTCAATTACATTAAAACGTGAACGGTTTGTTTTACATTTAGGGCACTGGTAAGGCTGATTCAAGTAAAACACCTTCATGGTTACTTTGTTATTTGTATGAGTATTGCTACAATGTTTGAACGATACTTACCTTTTATTTTCTCTGATTCCTGCTAAATTATACGAAGGCTTTAACCTTTTTGATAAAAGGTATAGGGCTTGTTTATATGATCCATCATCATAGTAAAGCAAGATATATTTAAGGATAAGATGAGGATTTAATAATACTTGACTTAAAACATATATTCATGTATGTAATGTTTATATTGAATATCTGCTTATGGCTGCCTGATCTCCACGTGTAAGGCCTGTTGGCAGCCCAACTTGCGAAAAATCGAATGTCATTAGAGCATATCCAAGAGTTATTAGGGCACGACACACCATATCAAACCCAAATATACGCTTGTTTGTATAGTTAAGTGAGAACAGTTATTTACGATGAATATATGTAGAGTGGTTAAATTTTTAGATTGATTAAGTTTGCGTTAAATCTAATTTAATCATAGTAGAATAAAAAGGAAAATTATCTAAAACCATTCGGACACAAGGACTTTAGGTGATTTCCTTTTTAAAAATAATGGTATAAAAGCTGTTTTAATCATAGTAAGGGGAAAACTACTACTTTTGCCGAAGAGTTGTAAAAGGCATTGATTGTCATACCCCTAATATTGGATATATATGTTAAAATATAAATAAGTTCGTGAAAAAAAGGTACTTAAACGTGGCAGTATATTAAAATAAGAAAAACGCCTTTATTTCCTGCATAGTAGACTAATACTGCGCAATAGTTTCTCCACTTTCATATTAATTTGTGAAAGAATGTGCTTAAAGTAAAGGGCAGGATAGTTGAAGAAGGAAATGACATAAATATAGTGGAACATTATACTTAAGCTGTCTACATTTTTTTGAATAAGGAAGGAATAAGTATGGAACTTCAACTTTTGATTGATAAAGTAAAAAACTTCCCAAACTGTGTAATTCATTCTCCTTCAGGCTATCCAGTTGTAGAAAAAGGTCATCTATTACCAAACGATTTATATGAATTTTATAAAATATGTGGTGGAATTGACTTATTTATTGACTGTGATTATGGAATAACAATCGTTCCTCCTAACGAGTTTGCACTAGCAAACCCTCTAATAATAGGTGAAAAAGCTGAATATGATATTTCTTCAAATTGGTACATAATTGGTCGTTATGGTAATAACGATTACTTAACAATTGACCTTAATAAGTCACGTTAAGGGTAGATGCTTATTGTGTTAACTGGCAGCATTGTGGAAGAAGATATGTAGATATATAATAACCAAAAACAATAGGAAGTGCTTATATGGAAAAGACCATACATTATACAATTGAACCCCCTGAAAATTTTAAGCAATTACTTACCTTATATGAATCTTTAGGATGGAATTCACTTGAATTAACAGTTAATGATTTAGAACATATGTGTAATCAAAGTTGGTATGCTATTTATGCTTTTGAAGAACAACAATTAGTGGGTATGGGACGTGTTATATCAGATGGTGTGATTACTGGAATTATTTGTGGAGTATGTGTGCTACCGAAATATCAGTCCAAAGGTATCGGCAAAGAAATGTTGAAAAGAATAATTCAACATTGCGAGCAAAGTCGAGTTATTCCTCAACTTATGTGTGTAGAAAATTTGGAGTCCTATTATGAGCCTTTTGGATTTAAGAAATTTTCGATTGGAATGACAAGAAATATAAATCGATAAATGTATAACACCAAACTGGAACGCACTTAGTTAATATAAAAAGTTGCTTGCTCTAAAACTCTATTGGATTGTTGAGCTATCGAGGGTCTTAATCGAAGTTCCCCTTTAATATCGATCTTCAATAAAAGGGAGCCTATCTGGAGCTACGGTGTTTTAATAAGACCATATAAAAAAAGGTCAACCAGAAATATTTAGCATCTGGTTAACCTTATAATACAAAGGGTGCGATTGTTGAATAAGAATTAAAAGGTTGATACATATTATATATGAATAAACTGTATCAACTTTCTTTATAAATAGCACTGAAAATTAAAGCTACACTTGGTTTAAAAGTAGTGGACCAAGTACAATCTGACAACGATATGTTTGCGTTAAATACAACTTAATCATAGTAGCATAAAAAAGGCAAACCTCTAGATCTCTTGATATCCAAGGGTTTTAGAAGGTTTGCTTTTTTGAGTAATGGCTTGGAAAGCTGTTTTAATCATATTATTTGGAACGCTAGCTATTGTTTACACCAATATATAATAATTATTCATTCCTCTTCCTATCTAATACTATGTTAAAACAAAAATCTTTTTTTTCGTAAATGTATAGCATGCTAGATCGTTCTGCCAAATAAGGAATACTATGTTTCTTATTATTCCTTATTTGATCAAGGTGAATAGATGGTGGAAAAATAGAGTAAAAGGGTTTAAAAAATAACAAGGGAAAAAGGTGGACATGATGAAAGACATTGAAAACTGTTAAAAATATAACAGGTAAAAATCATACTTTATGTATATCATCTTGAGGAGAAGTACCAAAAAAGTCTCTATATCTGCGGTAAAATGTCGAATAATCCTTAAAACCACATTGCATGCATGCCTCAACAGCAGGCACACCATCGTAAAGCAAATGTCTAGCGCTTATTAATCGTTTGGTTATTATATACTTCCATACAGTTGTATTAGTTGCCTTTTTGAATAAGGTATTTAACTGAGATTTGCTAATATAAAATTGCTTACAGATGCTTTCGATGCTTATATTTTCAAATAGGTGTTCATTTATGTAACTAATCACTTCAGTCATTTGAGAATTTTGTGCAGTAAATAATAACTGAGGATGGTAATTATGAAAGCTTTTATTCAATTCATTTAAGATAGTAAGAAGATTAGTTATAATAGCTACTCTTTTTTTGTAATCATTATCTTTAACTTCCAGTATATTATTCAGGCAGGAACGAACTAATTGATTAGAAAAAGACCCCGATGGATAAAAATTATTGACTCCCAAAGATCGGTTATCAAAAGGAGTAAGTAATATTCTATCTGGATCAATTTGATCTAAGATCTGTGGAAAAAAATGAAGCACAATCCTTTCGTATGGAAGATCCTTATTCATTTGTAAATAGTGTGCTTCATTTGAACGCATGAGCATTATACTATTAGGATTTAGTAAGTATTTATTCCCCTCCACTGTAAAAGTCCCATTTCCTGAGAGTAAATAATAAAACTCATAAATTTCATGAGCATGCATTCCGTATTTTGTGGGATGTGGTGGTATGTCGCAGTTTTTGTGAAAAAATAGTTGATGATCTTTGTAATAATCTTGATAATCCATAGAAAACCTCTTTTATTAAGCTGAATATTTATTGTATATAGTATACGGTGATATAAATCTAAATGCAATATATTTTCAATAAAATGCAATTGTATTGTGAATAGTTTAAAAATATAATGGTTTTATTAGAATATAACTATAAAATTGAAGTGGTTAAGCAGATAGGTGAATTATAATATTCAGGTTTTACATCATCATGATAGGAAGGATTGAAAAGTGTGGAGGGTAAAACATTAATCTGTAGTCATAAACAAAAGATAAATATATATTTATCACAGAATGAACTTCCAGCCGTTAAAATTGCTGCACATAATCTTACAAAAGATATCTATCAAGTATGCGGCGCTATAGGAGAAGTTACAGATGGAGAAGGAAAGATTGTTATAGGGGCAATCGCAAACAATATCGCCATTAAAAAAAAACTTGAAGATAAGGAAATACATACGGAATGCCTGCAAGATGGTGAAGGAAACTATAGGTGGGAAGGATATCTCATTCAGGAGAAAGATGGTATTTTATACATTTTAGGAACTGATAGAAGGGGAACTATATTTGGTATATATGAATTCTCAAAAATGATCGGTGTTTCACCATGGTACTTTTTTGCAGATGTTCCTGTTAAAAAGCATGATTCCATTTTAATAGATAGGGGCCATAAAACTTCTTCCTATCCATCCGTACAATATAGGGGGATCTTCTTGAATGATGAGGAGCAACTTGACGCTTGGGCAAAAGCACATACAAATGATAATACCATAGGACCTGAAACATATGTACATATATTTGAACTACTACTAAGATTAAAAGCAAATTATATTTGGCCGGCTATGCATGTAAATTACTTTAATGAGAACCCAGAAAATGGCCGATTAGCAGAAGAAATGGGGATTGTTGTCGGAACATCACACTGTGATATGCTTCTTCGCAGTAATCAGAATGAATGGGAACCCTGGCTTGAGAAAAAAGGCTATGAAGAAGTAAGTTACGATTATTCTATTCCAGGGAGAAACCGTGAGATATTACAAGAATACTGGCGCGAAAGCGTAGAACAGAATAAAGATTATGAAGTGTGTTATACGGTCGGCATGAGAGGAGTACATGATTTTGGGTTTAAGACAGATGAGATAGATCATAATACAAATCTCAATATGGAAGAAAAAAAGCAGGAAAAGGTAAAGCTTCTCGGTAATATCATTAAGGATCAAAGAAATATTTTAAAAGATGTATTAGGAAAAAAGAATCGTGAAGAAGCGTTACAGACATTTATACCCTATAAAGAGGTTCTTCCTTTATATGACGCAGGTTTAGAGCTACCGGATGATGTTACGCTTATGTGGGTCGATGATAATTTTGGTTATATGAGAAGATATCCTGATTCAAAAGAGCAGAAACGTTCAGGAGGCCATGGGATATATTTTCACAATTCATATTGGGCACATCCTGGTATGAGTTATTTGTACATCAACTCTATACCAATGGCGCATACTGGAAATGAATTAAAGAAATGCTATGACAACGGCATTAGAAAGATATGGGTTCTTAATGTTGGTGCTCTGAAACCGCTTGAACAGGATATTGAATACTTCTTGACCTATGGTTGGGAAGCAGGAAAAGAAGATGCTGTAACAAAAGATACGTCAAAATTTACTGAAAAATGGATTGATTTTAATTTTTCGGGTGATTATGGGAAAAGAGCGGCTGATTTATATAACCGTTTTACCCAGATAACAAACGTATGTAAGATTGAACATCTGACTGGAGATAAATTTTCACAAACCATTTATGGAGACGAAGCTGGCGTAAGAGTAAATAAGTTAAAAGAAATATATGATGAAGCCAATAAAATGTACTTTGAACTGCCTCAAAATGAACGAGAATCTTTTTTTCAACTTTTTCTAATGAAGATTCATGCATCTTACTATGCAAATGCAGAGTTTTATTTTGCAGATCGAAGCAATCTGAGTTATGAACAAGGCAAAATGCAATCAGCAGACCATTATATAACAAAATCTAGGGAAATGATGGATTATAGAAGAAGTATGCTTCATTTTTATAATAAGATAATGTCCGGTGGCAAGTGGGATAGAATCCTTACACCAGAAAGTTTTTCACCACCGCCTACTGCAATGTATCCAGCAGGTACCCCAGCATTAAAGATTGAACAACCTGGTTCCAATATTATTGTATGGGGTGAACGTACACCCGAAACTAATCAAAAGATTATATTCGATTCCTATGGTATGGATGTAAAATGGTTTGAGATTTTTAATACAGGAGCAGAAAGTTTTGACTTTACTGTGGATATAAGTTCATGCAATGAATGGGTTGAAGTTTCAGAGGGCTTTGGTACGGTAATCGATGAAAAAAGAATATTGATAAAGTTGAAAGAAAAGTGTATTAACGAGGACAAAAGGGGCAAAATTGTGATAAAAACATCACCTGATGAAAAGGAATATCAGATTGATGTATTTGCTAATTGTAGAGAGGATATCCCGGAGCATTTTAATGGTCATGTTGAAGCGGATGGTTTTGTTTCCATGAAGGCTGACCATTTTATTTTTGATAGAACTTCAAGCGATAATCGGTGGCAAATTATTGAGGATATGGGAAGAATGGATGGAAATGTGATAGAAGCAGCAGGCTCTGGTTATCCTGACGGGAATGATGTACAGAATAATGCTTCAGTAAATTATCAATTTCTACTAAGAAGTAAAGGGCATTTTTTATTGGAAATTCATCGCTTTTTGACTTTGAATTCCACAGGTAAAATTCGTTTTGCTGTATCAATCGATGATATGGATCCTTTAATTATTGAAACTGAAACAAATGATGAGTGGCGTGGGAACTGGCGAGATGCTGTTTTAAATAATGGTGAAAAACTTTATGTGTCATTACCTTTTATGAATAGTGGTGTTCATAAACTAAATATTTATATGATTGATAGATATGTAACAATCAGTAAGCTTGTTGTTTATACAGATAAGGATTTGACGAATTTATCTCCACAGCTACTTGATCATAATAGCTCATTTATACAGCCTGAGGTATGTAATCTTGGGCCGGAAGAAAGTTATTTTACAGGTAATAGCTTAGTAGTGAGAAAGCCTAATTTACAAACGATTCCTGAATATAGCTTATCGGATATGGAAAATTTATGTACTACTATATATAGTATGAAAGTTGGTACTGCACCGTTACCAAACCTTGTATATGCCGGAATTGACTTTTGGAATTATGATAGGTTATATATGTTGAACGAAGAATATCCGCAATTTCAAAAGGGTGCTTCTAGATATATGCCTGATCAATTTGGGTATAAAGACGCTATTTCAGAATTTGGCTCTGGATATTTTATTGAAAATAATGGTGTTATCGCAATTGAAACAGAATATGCCCTTGAACAGTCTAATTATGCTAATACACAAAAAAGCTCTCATAATGAAAAGATTGAATGGACACATACACAAGCTGAGACAAATGGAGCAAGCGGAATGGCAATGCATATAAAAACTAGTGGATTAAGCTGGTCGAATGCGATGGATGCTCCTTCACTTCATTATAAGATAAAGGTTACGAGTCCAGGAACATACCGTGTATGGATGTTGATTAAATTTGATGATGAATTTTCGGATGCTTGTAGAATTGGCTTAGATGGGGTAGTACAGCCTTATCACCAGCAGTTTTCTAAGGGAAGGTTATATACCTATAGTACAAAACAAATTTGGTTTTGGACACTTTTGTCTGAAATTGATATTGATAAAGGAATTCATAATTTTTCCATCTATGGTGGTGAAGCTGGATTAAGAGTTGATAGAGTATATCTTACACAAGGTGATGAAATTGCACCAGATGATGCAGCTTGGATGGACTCAGAGAGGTTTATTAAATAGTATTATTTGAATAGTTTTAAAAAAAGAAAAGGTATTGTACAAAGTGAATTATCAATACTATCGATGTGATGTTTGGCAGTTCCTTTATGGGCACCCTTTATGTGTTCACATACCTTTTAAAATTATTTTATTACAATCTATTTATTAACAAATCCATTTTGATCAATCCTTTTTCAAAATGGATTCATATTCTATTTACGTTAAGGGAGGTGAGGTGTTATTTTTTAAGCTTCATTTTAATGGTTTACAAAGAGAATATCTTAATTCAAAAGGGAGCACTTAGGATATAACAGGGAATAACATGAATCATAAAGAGGACAACTAAATTAAATATTTACGAGTATTTGGTCAGGAAGAATCTGAGCTAAGTTTGTGTTAAATGCATTTAAGTTTACTAGATTTCAAAAAAATTGACTATATTGTTTTTACCAAAATGTAAAACCTAATTTTTAAACAGTATCTACTTAGTTTTATATTCTTTACAATAAAATTTAGATATTCTTTTTTGTAAGCGATATCAAAAAGTGCAGGAGGGAACAAAATGAAAAAATTAAGTATTATATTATTTTTAGGAATTATCATGGTTTTATTATTTACAGCATGTAACAACAATAATAATTCCACAAGTAATTCTAACGATGAATCGTCTGAAAAACAGTCAACTGATGCTGATAATGAGGAAAAGATTACATTAAGAATAGCTTGGTGGGGGGAACAAACAAGACATGAATATACTAACAAAGTAATAGAAATGTATGAAGAACAGAATCCAAACGTTAGTATTGAACCAGAATATGCGAGTTGGGATGATTATTGGACAAAACTTGCACCACAAGCAGCTTCTAACCAGTTACCAGATATAGTTCAAATGGATTTGATTTACTTGTCTCAATATTCAAATAGTAATCAACTAGCAGATTTAACACCTTATATTGGAAACGAACTTAATGTAGATAATATAGCAGATAATGTTGTGGCAGGTGGAAAATTAAACGATGGTTTATATGGTTTTAACTTAGGGACAGTTGCGATGAGTTGGGATTATGATCCAGCGATATTAGAAGAAATTGGTGTTAATTCTATCCCAGATAATTGGACTTGGGACGATTATCTGGAAATTGCTGAAAAAGCAAAGGATGCTGGATATTATATAGATGGGGGCTTGTGGGAAGATCCATTTAGATATTATCTTCGTTCGAATGGTGCGAGGCTTTTTGCCGAAGATGGTAGTGGTTTAGGTTACAGTGATGATCAATTATTTGTTGATTATTGGGAAATGTCAAAAGAATTGATAGATATGGGAGCTGTACAATCACCTGATGAAATCGCTCAACAGGCAGGTCCAGAAGATAGTGCTCTGGTTAAAGGGAAAGCAGCAGGTGTTTTTGAATGGGCTACTATGTTTATAGGTACTCAAAAAGTTGTCGGTAGACCGATGGAACTAAGTCCTCCACCAGGACCCAATGTTGATAAAGGCTTATATCTAAAACCTAGTATGTTTTTTTCAGTGTCCGAAAATTCTGAACACAAAAAAGCAGCTGCAGATTTTATTAATTTCTTTGTAAATGATATTGAAGCTAACAAACTAATTCTTGGTGATCGTGGAGTGCCGGCTTCTTCTAAAGTGAAAGAAGCTCTGATGGATCATGTGTCTGAATCTCAAGGTAAAGTTTTTGAGTATATGAGTTGGGTTGAACAAAACAGTTCTACGATGGGCACTCCAGATCCTAAGTCATCAGGTCAAGTTATTGAGGCATTAGTTAATATAGCAGATCAGATTAATTATGGAGAAATTACTCCAACTGAGGGGGCAAAGAAATTCAGGACTGAAGCAGAAAGTATTTTAGGAAATTAAAGTAAATTTTGCCCTTGTTATATTAAGGAAGGGAACTTCTTCTACTTAATCATTGATGGTTTAATGTAGTAGGAGTTTCTTTCCAGTTTATTGTCTACAAATAATGAAAGAAATACTCAAAGGTGCATTTGATGAACATAAATTACATAGAGTTAGTCTTGGTGTATTTGATTTTAACACTTCAGCAATTGCTTGTTATGAAAAGGCGGGATTTATAAAAGAAGGCTCACTTAGAAACTCAAGAAAGATTGGTGACGAATTTTATGGGAAATGTGTATTTTAGAGAATGAAGGGAAGGAAAAGTTTAGTTCTAGTGCTAACAGGTGCAAAAGTGGAGTAAGGAGTTGTCGATGAGGCAGTTCCTAGGATTAGTTTGATATCAAGCATACGTTTTAAATTAAATAGAAATGGGTATTAGTGTAGAAAACCAATCTTATGTGAAAGGAGGTTAACAATGCATTTACTATCAGACGAGCAATTGTTTGATAGTTACAAGAAGGCAATGGAGTTAAATTTAGATAAAGAATTTATTCAATTATTGGAAGAAGAAATAAAGAAAAGAAACATATGCATAGAAATTGGTTAGTTCAATGTTCAATAGACTATTATGTGTAGGATTTACAATATATTAAAAGGGTTTTATATTGTAAGTCAATTTTTCTTTTTATAAGTGAAACATTTCACTTAAATTAATGGGTAACAATTGTTGAATAAGAATTAAAAGGTTGATACAAATTATATATGAATCAACTTAATCATAGTAGAATCAAAAAGGCAAATCATCTAAAACCCTTCAGATACAAGGTCTTTAGATGATTTCTTTTTGTTGAACTATGGTATGAAAGGCTGTTTTAATCATAATTCACCTCTCACATTATTAGAAACACTGGGCACGTTTTTGCAATTGTGAGAAATTCTTTAACAGTAGGGAATACTTTAGAGACTCATTCTTGGAAAAAATAAAGTAGACTAAGAATTAAAGTCATCTTATATCTATAGTTTCTTAGAGACTAGATGATTATTTCTGGATATTTATGTTAATATAATTTTATAGATTGACAATGTACTTTAAAGTAACGGGCAGTTTTACAAGAAAAGGATAAAAATATAAATATTCGAGGAGAGAAATGCTATGCATAATGAACTGGAAGAAACCTGCGTCCCAAATGGCATTGCTTTAAAAGATACCGGCTTGGATATACGCTATCTGTCATAGGCGGCAAATATAAAATGATTATTCTATATTGGCTGTTAGAAAATGAGGTGATGCGATTTAATGAGCTAAAGCGTAACATAGGATCTATTTCTTTTAAGACATTAAGCGTGATGTTAAAAGAAATGGAAGCAGACGGAATAGTGGTGCGTAAAGAATACCCGCAAATCCCTCCAAAAGTAGAATATTCGCTTTCTGATCAGGGACGCTCTCTTTTCCCCATTTTAGATATGATGTGTGACTGGGGCGAAATGAATCAAAATGCAGATGAGTAAATAATATAGTTAAACAACCCGAAGACAATCAAGATTTTTCCTGCTGATTGCCTCCGGGTTTGTGTTTATAGACTATTCAAAAAAGCTAAATACTCTTTTGTATTGCGATCTAATTCATTTACCACTGGCTTTAAATCTTCTTCTTCTGTTCCGCCTGGCTTTTGTTCTTCACCGTAAAACGCATGAATCGAACGATAATCTGCCTGACAATAGAAAAAGGTTGTTTCAAACGGAATAAGTATTTGTTCCAAAGTATGTCCATATCTTCCATTTTCACTGTAGTCACTTGCTCTGATGCCTGCCGAAACAGCTAATGCCACTTTTCGATTTTTTAATTTATCCCCGCCATTGGATCCATAAGCCCATCCGTAATCAAAAACTTCATCAAGCCATTTCTTTAGAAGGGACGGACTATTAAACCATTGTATCGGAAATTGCAGAACAAAATTTTCGTGTGATTCAATTAACAGTCGTTCCTTTTCCACATCAATCTTTACTGTCGGGTATTCCTTATACAATTCATGTGCCGTATATTCTTCAGGATATTTTTTCAACTCCTCAATCCATCGCTTATTAACGATAGATGTTTCTATGCTCGGGTGAGCTACTACAATAAGTGTTTTCATAGAATGTATCCTCCTTAAATTTTATTACTCTTTGAGTATAGAATACGTTTTTTTAATGTGTAAGTACGCACTTTTAAAACAGGTACTTTCGTAAAAGTAAGTACTTATAGGAGGAAAAGGAGTAAAATAAATAAAGGCCGCTAACTTTTAGCTTTTTCTTGTTCCGCAACTGGGCCAGGTTGTAGAATAATTTCTATCTCCAGTAGTGGATATTTATGTTAAAATCTAATTGAGTTTGTGAAAAAATAAACTTAAACTAACTGGCAGTTTAATTGAAGAAGGGTATATATATATAAATGGAGGGAATTTAAATCGCAAATGCTAAGATTTCTCTTTCAAATGAAAGACTGTTACTAAGAGAATTTACGAAAGATGATTGGATTGATGTCCATAAATATGCATCACAAGATATCGTTTGCCAATATCAACCTTGGGGACCAAATACAAAAGATGACTCACTAGGATTTGTTAAACAAGTAATTAATGATGCTAATCAAGAACCAAGAACGAGGTTTGTTTTTGCAATTGTTTATAATGAGAATATGATAGGAGCTGGGGAGTTTAACATTAGAGATTTCACTAATAAAATTGGAGAAGTCGCCTATATTTTAAATCCAAAGTATTGGGGAAAAGGAATAGCAACAGACGTCGCTAAACTGTTGATTGATTTTGGATTTAAAGAACTTAAACTTCACCGCATATATGCAACTTGCGATCCTAGAAACATTGGCTCATCAAAAGTATTAGAAAAAGTCGGAATGGTTAAGGAAGGTAGAATTCGTGAAAATTTGTTTGTAAAAGGTGGATGGCGAGATTCTTTACTTTTTAGCGTACTGGAACATGAATGGGAAAAATAATATAACAAGTCCTCTTAAGTTATAGGGTGCTAATACACACCAAATTGTCAGTTGCTGCTGATTTTTTTGAAAATGGGAATGGTTGTTAATAAAATTAATTAAAAATATTTAGAGATGGAAAGGAAATATGAATGAACCCAATTAAAAAGGCTTATGGTTATGTAACAAGAATTAAAAATGGGAAAACACAGGTACTAGTTTTTCAACATCCAATCGCCGAAGCAGGCATACAGGTGCCTAAAGGAACAGTTAAGCCTTATGAGGATACAAAAAATGCAGTTATTAGAGAAATGGAAGAGGAAACGGGACTAAGGAATTTTATGGTTGTAGATTTGATTGCTGAAGACTTTTGGGAGAATGATGATGGTACGATACATAATCGATTTTTTTATAAGCTAACTGTAAACGTTGTCGAAGATAAATGGGATTATAAACCTACTGGTGGAGGCGAAGAAGAAGATCTAACATTTCATTACTTTTGGATTTCTTCTGAAAATGAAATTGAACTCATAAGAGGACATGGAGATTATTTAAACCTTATATTCAACTAGACGAGCTAATAGAAACGTTTCTTATTGCATTAACGGGTGCTTTTCTAAATTGGAAAGCATTTTTTTAAGAAGGGTGTGTAAGGTACACTTGACACACAAAATATACTCTGGTAAGTTTAATGTAAGGTTAACCTTACAAGGAAAGAGGTACAATAATTGAAAAACAAAGTTAAGAACCTTAGAGAGCAATTTGGATTATCACAAGCACAATTGGGTGAGAAGGTGAGTGTTTCACGGCAAGCAATTAATGCAATAGAAAACAATAAGTTTGACCCGTCGATTTGGTTGGCATATGATTTAGCAAAATTTTTTAATTTGTCAATTGAGGAAATATTCGATTTTGAGGAGAGTGAGAGAAAATGAGTTTGTTAAAACAACCTATCATAAATATAATCTTTATTGGTTTTATGTCAGTCATTTATTCGTTTATTTTTATTTTTACGGCTGGTCATATGGAATTTGTTAGTATTCTTTCACATAGAGAGACACTTAATTCTTCTTTCTGGAATGGGTGGTCTGACTTTCTCAGAACTGGAAACATGAGGTTTATTGGATACCTTATAATTGGTTTAACCATTGCCATAATAGTATTTATCTTGATTAAGAAAAGAAAAAAGTACGATGAATATCAAGTGAGTATTTTATCCAAAAGTCTATTAGTTGCTGGTACTTTATCTATTTTAATGATTCCATTTATGATGATTTTACTTTTGAGTGATTCAAACTATGCGGTGGAAACAATCTTCCTATTTGCATCCGTACAATGGATCAGTGTTTTAGTTTCGTATTTGATTTATGTTATTAAGTTTTAGTTTGTGAAAAAATGTACTTAAGGTAAACCAGCTAATAGTTTGTCAATATTTTTCAATAAAAAAATTAAAATACCCATGATATACTAAAAAAGAACATGCCAAATAACCTTCCTATTAGTTGTAATTGGAAGGTTTTGTTGTATTTAGTTAGATATAGTTTCTAAGCTATATCCTGGAAAGTAGTTCTGCTTTTTAGTAAAGCGTAAATCCAATGTAAGAGCTTGTTAACACATGCAATAACTGCTACTCTAAAGGGTTTTCCTTCTTCACGTTTTTTATCGTAAAACTCTCTTAATCTTTTATTGCGTGCCATGATATCATCTGTTGTCTTCTTTTTACGAGAATCTCGAATACCACTTTGGACCGCCATATATAAGGCATGGCGAAGTCTATTGGATCCTCGTTTAGTAATTCGATTAACGGATGCCGTAAACTTACCAGAGGAATAAACACTTGGATCTACTCCAGCAAATGCAACGAGCTTTTTGGCATCATTGAACCTATCTATCTCTCCAACTTCAGAAATAATCGTGCCGGCGATTTTTTCTCCGATACCAGGGATAGACTGGAGTATATGATATTCTTCAATTTCATTAGCGAGGGCATCTATTTCAGTCGCAATTTTCGATAGATGCTCTTGGTATTGAAGAACAATCGTCACCAACACCTCAAGATTAAAGATATGACTCTCGTATAAGTTTTTCTTAAATGGATTACGAAGAGCTGCATCTCTTAGTTTCTGTGCTTTTTCCATTGCCCAGAGGTCGGAACGACTCTTACATAACGCACCAATCCTGTCTGCTAATTCTCTTTCACTCATCTTCAAAACTGCCGCAGATGTTGGGAATTCAAGTAAAGTAAGCAACGAAACCTTAGAATATAAACTACCAAATACACCTCTATATTCTGGAAATACCTGATCCACCAAAGAGTGCAGCTGCAACTTAGTTTTTGCGGATATTTCTGCAATGCTTTCCTGTTGTCTAGTAAGATTGCGAAGGTTTAATAGCTGAATGCCTCGCTTTTTATAAGGTTCTAATTCTTCTTTATAAAACAGCTCACAAAGGTGATAGGCATTCACAGCATCTGTTTTAACCTTACGCAGATTTGAACTTTTGGCACGATGTGAAATGAGAGGATTTACTATAATATAAACATACTGTTGTTCCTCCAAAAATTGAATAACGGGAGTATGATAGTGACCAGTTGACTCTAGAACTACCGAAGGTGGATTGCCATTAGCTGCGTCTTCAACTTCTTCAAGAAATTCTAGTAAGTTACCTAGTCCATTAAGATCATGCTTAATACTAAAGCTTTTACGATATGGTTTACCTTTATCTAAAAAAGCTTGGAGCTGACTTTCCCCTTTTGAAACATCCAGACCAACGACTGGATTCATAGAATATCTCCTCCTAGAATAATAAATTAGTCGGTATCCCCAAAAGGCTTCTTGTAATGTCATAGGTTCGCTTGTTAAACGGGATCTATTGTCCCAACCAGCCTGAAACATGTTTATACAAGTAGGGGGTGAACAGTTTAGCTAACGGGATCGAGTCCCACGGGTGCGACGTTCTACCCCGACTACCGTTATAATAAGACCATATTAAAAAAGGTCAACCAGAAAATAAAGGATACTCTTTAAATATCTGGCTAACCTTATATTACGAACTGGTGCAAGAGTTAAACATGGCGATCATCAAATGATCATCTTTTTTTATGTCCTAAAATTAAAATAAAATAATGGAATATTATGTTAACATTATGAGGGAAGATATTGTGCTAACTGTCAGGTTAATGAAACAATGGAAAAACAGTCACTTTAAAAATGGAATATAATGTTAATGAGGTGAGTGGGGGATATTCAATGATGCTTTTAGGACCTTTTCTGATGGCTCTTATTCTAGGGATTATTATTTTGACGTTTACCTGGTGGTTCAGCAACAAAGGTTTTACCTTATTTGTAAGGATGTTGCCTGGAACCATAGCGATTATAGTTGCTGTTATTCTTTTCTATATTGGTTTTGTAAACATTAGAGGATTCGAAGGTGGAGCATATGGGTTTATTGGTTTCTTTTTAACCATTTTTTCCATTATATCTTTTGTATTGGGAAATACAACTATTGCACGGTAAAAAATTATCGACGTTATAATATATAAAGAGTGATTGCTAAGGTCTTCTTCAATTTAAGAGTAGCAAGAGTTGAATAACTGTAGCTGTTGTGGCAGCGTTTTTTGTTCCACTAACTGCAGGTTAGTTTAATAAGTGAAATTACATTTTTCATATCTTTAACTTGTTTCAATCGTCTGTAATGGCCTTAGGGAGGAATTTAATTTTTAAACCGAAAAGGGGGCAGGTAAAGTTGAAAATAGTAGGAAAGATTCAAAAAAAGTATAGAGAGAAGGTACCGACCCCCGAAAGTTAGAGTAAAAAATCTAATTTTCGGGGGTGTTTTTATGGTCAAATATAGTGAAGAATTTAAAGTAAAGCTTGTCACCGAGTATTTGTACGGGAATCTTGGATATAAATCATTGACGAAAAAATATAATATGCCCAGTACTTCTCCATTAAAAAATTGGGTGAGATCCTATAAAGTACAGGGGGTGGATGGATTAAAACGAAGAAATACTAAGAAGGAGTATTCTGTTCAATTTAAATTAGATGCGGTACAATTTATGCTAGAAACAGGTGCTTCTTATTTAGAAACTGCTGTTCAATTTAATTTGAACAACCATTCCATGATTCAACGTTGGTTGAAAGCATTTCGTGACCAAGGAATAGAAGGCCTGAAACCAAGACCAAAGGGGAAACCTTCTATGTCTAAGAAAATCAATAAACAAAAGAAAAAAGAAGAGAAGAAGTTAACACGCGAAGAAGAATTAGAACGCGAGAATGAATTATTGCGACTAGAAAATGCGTACCTAAAAAAGTTGAGAGCTTTTCGAGAGAATCCGAATGCCTTCCACGAAAAGCACAAGCAAAGGTGGCATTCGAACTCAAAGAAGAAGGATTCCGATTAAAAGATATTCTCTTGGTGGTAGGCATTCCGGAAGCAACCTACCACTATCATGTGAAAAATTTTGGCATAGAAGATTCGGACACAGAATTAAAAAAAGTCATTACGGATCTATTTAAAAAGTTTCATGAACGTTATGGTTATAAACGGATTACGAAAGAATTAAAGAAATTAGGACATTCTATTAATCATAAAAAAGTGTATCGCATTATGCGGAAACTAGGGTTAAAATGTGTGAAATTTATGCGGAAATCTCGTAAATACAATTCCTATAAGGGGAATGTTGGAAAAGTAGCGAAAAACCGATTATCCCGCCGTTTTAGCACACCTATCCCTCTTCAGAAATTAGTAACCGACATTACAGAATTCAAATGTCTAGGCGAAGAGAAGTTATATTTAAATCCGATTCTTGACCTTTATAACGGAGAAATTATTACGTTTGAAACCAAAAAGCGCCCAACGTTAGATCTTGTCATGGAACCTTTAAAGGATACGATAGAGATAATAAAGAATCATGCAGCCTATCGTACCACCATCCATTCCGATCAAGGCTGGCATTACCAGCATAACCAATGGGTGAGGACACTAAAAGAAAATAAAGTATTCCAAAGCATGTCACGTAAAGCAACCTGCGCAGACAACGCTTCGATGGAGAATTTCTTCGGTATTTTAAAGCAAGAAATGTATTATGGGGAAGAATTAGTAAGCTATGAAGAATTAAAAAGCCGGATTGAAGAATATATCTATTGGTACAACCATGAACGATCAAAAGAAAAATTAGCTGTATTGAGTCCAGTTGAATACCGAACTCAATCCACCCAATCAGCTTCATAATAAAACTCTAACTTTTGGGGGTAACCACCGAAATAAGTTATTTTTAGCTTTAGATATTTTTTTAAGTATCTTGACGATTTATTTTGCAGTTCGAGTGTTACTCATTTCTATTTCGGGGTTAGTAAGTTCAAATCCGTCAACTGATTCTCCGACTTTATTAATTTTTGCTATGCTCTTTTCCTTAGGATTATCTAGTGCTGTTCGGGTTGTTGAAATGTTAGTTATCGGGAAAAAGGAATATTTCACGTTATTACTCTTATCTACAATCTTCGTTCTCAGTGTATCTGTATATATATTATTAATAGACTACTTTAAGTGAGCTTTAACCAATCTGGGACGATTGCTGAACGACCAGCAATCCCTTAATGTGTTAACTGGTAGTTTAGTGTAACAACAATACAAATTTTTACGGCGATGAAAATTGTTAACAACGTCTAAATATTTTTAAAGTGTTACATCCAAGGTGGATGAGCAGAGTTTATAGTAAAAGATTTGCCAAAATAGTGATCAAAGTTATTTTGATTACTATTTTGGTGTCAAATTTCCTATGTCTTCTATTCAATTTAAAATTAAATACCAGAGCAATGATCAATATGGGTTTCCTAAATTATGAAATATATGTTTCTCTGTTTAGATTCACAATATCTTTATGTGAAAATCCAGCTGAAAACTTCTCTATTACCTTATCCCGTAAGAATGGGGCTTTTTCTTTATTTGCCTTTTTTCAATGCTTCCGTTAGTTCCTCTTTTGTTAGTTCTGTGCAGTATGCAGGAGTTCCTGGCTGTTGCTCCACGAATCACTTAAAGAACCACTATCTACTGCGTCGAAGCCTAGCTTGTTTACTAAGTCCATGATTAATTGTTTTGTGATAGGTTATTACCAGCAATCGCCAAGGCAATGCGACCACTAGTACTTTTTGGGGTTCCTTTATTTTCTAAAGTATAAGCTAATTGATTTTTGAAAGCTTTAATGATAGGTCTACTTAATTGATTTGAAACCCAAACACTTTCAACCATCCCGTTCTCAATTTCTTCAATTTTATTGTCTCTAAAAGGATAATAATTTGAAGTGTCTACAGCGATTACTTCCTCTCCCGCTTTATCTACAATGTTGCGATTGCTTGGCATTACATGAATAGGGATAGATATTATAAGAACATCAATATTTGTTATTACATCTTCTACACTCACAGATGTTCTAGCAATCTCTTTTCCTTCTAAACGTTCAATTCCTCGAGCATCTGCAATTTTGACATCACGTCCATATAATTTTTGAAGTTAACGAATCGGGTTTAAAAGAAGAAGACCATGAAGTAGTAACCATAATAATAGGACAAAAAGAAGGCTGGGTATATATGTTATCTTGCTTAAAATGCTATTTAGAAAATGACGCTAAGGATTTAAGTGCATCTTTAATTCACTAAAATTTTTTGCACTTGTTAAACTATTGGTGCAAAAGTTCAACAAGGTGATCATCAAATGATCGTCTTTTTTCATGGCTTAAATTTAAAATGAGATAATGGAATATTATGTTAAAATGGTGTGAAAAGATATTGTGCTTTATGGCAGGTTAATGGAAGAAGGAAATAGAAATTATAAGGAAAGTAAATTAAATTTCTGGGAAGACAGTGAGAGGGAGAAGTTAAATGTTTGGGTATATTCCTGAGTTTAAGAATTACTATTTAAAACTGTTAGAGCTTACAAAAGAATATAAACCGCAAACAGGAGGAGCAACTGCTAATTTTCAATATCAGGAATTTAGTAATGAGAATTTGCGAAAGTTGAGAACCAAATACGATCTTGATGCAATAGCAGGAACGGGGAGTGAAATTGATCAAATTTTAAAACTTATAGCTTGGGTACATAAAAGATTAACACATGGAAGTATGTCTCATCATGAGGTCAATCATGCACTTCATATCTTAGAGCTTGCAGATCAAGAAGAAATCAGTGCTAATTGTTATGTAATTGCAACTGTATTGAATGAGGTATTGCTGAGTATGGGGTATAAATCCAGAAGAGTACAATGTTTTCCGTATGATGCATATGATCTTGATAGTCATGTTGTTAATATTGTTTATATCTCCGAACTAAACAAATGGATATGCGTAGATGCATCATGGAATAGATTTGTAACTGATGAAAACGGGAATTTGCTTGATCTTCAGGAGTTTAGGAACAGGCTATCAAAAAATGAAAAGATACTTGTTAACGGAAAATCTGATACACAAACAGAAGAAAGTTCTTTTTATCTAGGGTATATGTCTAAAAATCTATTTTGGTTTTTATGTCCTGCGATAAGTGAATATAACTTTGATGCAGAGAGGTCTATCCAACCTTTTTATGCTTTATATCCTAATTATTATACTCCACTAAAACAATTAGGATCTTATAATAAAATAATTATACCGACAAACGATCCAGCGGAATTTTGGAAGTGATTAATCATATGTTGTGAAATGTTGTACTTAAACATACGGGTGCAATCTACAATAAGGGTAGATGCTTATTGTGTTAACTAGCAGTTTGTGGAATAAAAAATCCGTTAGGAGAAAATTTTTTATAGTTAATAATTAAAGGGTGAGAATTCTTTATGGCTATTTATTTAGTACGACACGGTAAAGATGAAGATGAATTTCGTGGTGGTTGGAGCCAAAGAGGACTTATTGAAGAAGGTATTGAACAATCAATAAGACTCGGAAAATATTTGAAAGAACACAAGAAGGATTTTATGATTCATCGTATTATTACAAGTGATTTAAAGCGAGCAATAGAGACATCAAAATATATTGGTGATAGTATTCAAATATCTACCGAAAAATCAAAAGCTTGGCGAGAAACAAATAACGGTGTTCTTGCGGGTATGTTAAATGATGAAGCAAATAAACAGTATCCAGGATTACACTTCAATAGTTTAGAAATGGATGAAAGATATCCTAGTGGAGAAAGTCCAATTGAAAACTTCACAAGAATAAAGAGAGCATTTGAAGTTATCTGTGAAGATCAGAAGGAACGAAATCATCAAGAAAATGTCTTAATAGTAACTCACGGAGGGGTAATAAATATAATTTATCACATTTTGAAACGTAAACCTTGGACAAATAAAAATAAACCTTTCCCTTCTTCTTATACAAGTATTCACAAGATTGAATATGTCGATAAAAATTGGAAAATTACCCAAGAGAATTTTGATGTGCATTTAAAATAACTGAAATGCTTATTCAACAAACGGGTAGCAATTCTTCAGGTTAACAAATTATTAATTTGGGTGATATTGATGAGCAGGGCTAATGCTAGCATATTTGGAAGTTTAATTTTAGCAACGGTAATTGGCATATTCGGCCAAGGATTTGCTTATTTTTTGAATAAAAATTTTGCTGAAATGTCTCCGATATACTATTTAATTGTCTTAACAATAACAAGTGTAATCTAATATTTAAGTACATTTGTTTTTACATATTTTCAATATAAGAAACAAAGGATTGAAAAGGCAAAAATGGAAGTATATTTTTCTGTATTTGGCGTAATTGGATGGGTTATCTCTTGTTGGTCTTTATTTGTTTTGGCTACGTGGTGGGGTTAATGTGTTTGTTGTTACTTTAATTTAGGGTGGCTTATCTTAAATAAGAAATGTAACGTTGTTCACCTAAAATGTTAGTAGAGTTGAAACAAAAATGGTGTGAGGGTGGTTTATACTGTACTTAAACAAACTGATGCTTTTATGAAACCAGACGTGAATCAAATAAAGTTTTAGGGGGAGCATGATGGAGTTTGAATTTTTTGACTTTGATGTTATAAAAGGTGAAGAAATTGATTTACATCTAATGAATACGGTACCAGGAAACAAGGAAAAAGACTGGGTTCCAGCTTATCATTTTAATATTACTTTAAGTGGTTTAACCGAACCGATTGGAAAAATAGATATAAGAATTGGACACAATGAAAACTTATATTATGGTGGTCATATTGGATATTCAGTTAAAAAGGAATATAGAGGTAATCGCTACGCTGCAAAAGCCGTATTACTTATAAAGAAAGTAGCACATACTCATGAATTGGAAAAACTGTTCATTACCTGTAATCCAGATAACATCCCTTCAAGAAAAACATGTGAGTTTGTTGGAGCTAATCTTTTAGAAATCGTTGATGTACCAGAAGATAACGATATGTATCAGCGAGGAGAAAAGGAAAAATGTATATATGAATGGGTGTGCACTTAATTTATTTGCAAGTTTTAAAGTATGGTTTTTGTACGTATTAAACGTTAGTAACGATACAAAAACAGCCTATTCCCTAACTCTGTTTCATAATTATTCAGTAAATAATTATAGTTTTCAATATAAAACAATGATAGGACTTTACCATGGTATGGAAGCTGTTTTAATTATAATAATTGGAACAAAGCCTTGGAAATTTCGTCATGGTGGTGATTATGGCCTCGATTAATTATTTACTTAGATAGAAAAAATCACAGCAATTGAAGGAAAAAGCTAAAATTTTTAAAGTAGTAAATAGAGATGATATACTTAAATTTCCAACGGTAATGACATTGGCAAAGGTATTGTCTTAATAAAATATATCTTCCCAATGTCAAAGCAACATAGATTATAATATTATTAAGAATAGGTGTGATATGATGAAAATCCTTATAATTGGTGGCACTGGTATCATAGGTGAATCTGTGTCAGATAAGTTAACCCCAAATCATGAAGTTATCATTGCGAGTAAATCAAGTGGAGATTACCAAGTTGACATTACGTCTGTAAAGAGTATCGAACAAATGTATAAAGATATACCAAACATTGATGCAGTTATAAGCACTACTGGAGCTTCTCACTTCGGAGATTTAAGTGAGCTTACACCGGAATTAAATGAAATAGCGATTAATAGTAAGCTAAAGGGACAAGTAAATCTTGTACTGATTGGGCAAAATTACATAAATGATGGTGGCAGTTTTACACTTACTACTGGAATTATGATGGATGATCCAATTTTAAAGGGTAGTTCAGCAGCCATGGCAAATGGTGCAGTTGCTAGTTTTGTTAAATCAGCAGCGATTGAATTGAAACGTAATTTACGAATTAATAGTGTAAGTCCAAACGTTTTAGAAGAATCTTTAAGAAAATATGGGGAATTTTTCAAAGGATTCAATCCAGTACCAGCTGATAAAGTTGCCAATGCATTTGTAAAAAGTGTTGAAGGCGCACAAACAGGACAAGTGTATAGAGTTTATTAATAGAGATGTGTATACTTGAAAAATCTCCAAAATCTATGGAGATTTTTCCATCTATCAGCATCCTATAGGTTTCAACAATCTAGTATAATCTAGGAAAAACATTGATTTGAACCTTATTTAGTATAATATTCAAATTAATTTCAATGTATTTAACTAATTTTTAATAAACAGACATTCTTAATAAAGCTGAAGCTCAATCTAAAATTACTACTATATATTAAAGGTGATATTGTGCAAGAAATTCCAAAAACTCCCTTTGTTTTTTGTGATCGAATTTAAAGATAGCATACGTATTTGCTTGAGGCGGTGGAAAAGACTGAATATCAACCTCAATCATTTTACCTTCAAGCAGTTCTCTTCTTACTGTTGAAAAGGGGAGAAAGGAGACACCTAGGCCCTCTATAATAAAACGTTTCGTAATATGAGTTTGAGAGACCTTCATCATTTGAATACCTGGATAGAATAGCTTCACATTTTGAGACAATTTATCCCAATAGCCAGGGTGATTATGTGTTAATAAGCGATTGGAAGATAATATTTCTTCTTCATCCAATGGTAGTGCTGATTCAAAATCCATGCCATCATGAGGTGCTACTAAAACAACCTTATCTTTATGAAGTAATTTGCTCTCAAGGTTAGGATGGAAACTTTGAAGGCAAGATAGACCAATATCCACCACTTCATCATTAACCACTTGTTCTATGTCTTTTGATTCGACAATTTCAATCGTAATCTCTACTTCCGGGTGTTTTTTAATATATTGCTTAAGTACAAAAGGTAAAATCGTATCAGCGATAAGAGGAGAGATAGCTAGGGTTAATTTTGTCGTATATCCTTGGCTAAACGTTTTTATATCCTCCATTCCCGATTCATATACCTCCGTCAAATGGATGGCGTGGTTTAAATACCTTCTGCCTGCTTCTGTTAATTTCACGCGCTTACCATCTCTTTGAAACAACTGAATTCCAAGCACTTTTTCCAATTGTTTAATATGTACGGTTACAGAAGGCTGAGAAATAAAAAGATGATCAGCAGTTTTTCGAAAATTACCTGTTTTAGCTGCAGTAATAAACGTACGAACCCAACTTAACTCCATACATATCCTCCTTATTAAAAATATTAATCAATGCATTTAAAAATATTTAATTTTTATAATCAAATTACTATTATACAATATTTATAAATGAAGTACTATCAGAAAGGAAGAAAAAAATGCTCAATCAAGGACTTAAAGGAGTTGTGGCTGCAGAGACCTATATTAGCCACATTGACGGTGAAAAGGGACAGCTTATTTATAGAGGATATGAAGCGAAACATCTGACAAAATCCAATACATTTGAAGAGGTTGCTTATTTGCTGTGGTATGGCTATTTACCAACTGCACATGAATTAGAAAACCTGAAGAATGAATTAATCAGGAATCGGCATTTAACAACAACAATGAAATCAATAATGGATCATCTACCGCAAAATATGGATGTGATGAGTGTAATAAGAACGGTTATATCAGCAGAAGGAACTACAGATTATCAATGGAAACCTTCGATTGCTCAATCTATAAGACTCACAGCATTAATCCCTACTATTATCGCTTATTGGTATAATAAAATAAACGGTAAAATTGCTAATGAACCAGATGATGCTTACGGTCATGTTGAAAACTATTTATACATGTTAAATGGAACTAAACCAACTAAGGCTCAAGTGGATGGATTAGAAACATACATGATTTTAACAATGGAGCATGGAATGAATGCGTCCACTTTCTCTGCTAGAGTTACCGCTTCGACAGAATCTGATTTAGTATCAAGCATAACTGCTGCAATTGGAACGATGAAAGGACCTTTACATGGGGGAGCTCCATCTGGTGTGATCCAATTATTGGAGGAAGTAGCAACACATGATAATGCAGAAAAAGTGATCAGAAATAAACTGAACAATGGTGAAAAGTTAATGGGATTTGGACACCGTGTATATAAAACACATGATCCTCGAGCGATAGCTTTACGAGAGACCTTGCTTCAATCGAAAGGATCAGATTCCTGGTTAGACCTTGCCATTCATGTGGAAGATGTAGCTGTTAAAGTATTAAATGAATTAAAGCCAGGTCGTTCTTTATATACAAATGTAGAATTTTATGCAGCGGCAATTATGAAGTCTATTAACCTAGATCCACAACTTTTCACACCGACATTTACTGCAAGTAGAGTGGTTGGTTGGACTGCTCATGTACTTGAACAAGCGGACAATAATACGATTTATAGACCTCAATCTGTATATATTGGAGAGATGGTAGAGGCAGGTGAGAGATAATTAAGAAAGTCCTATCGAAACAAAAGCAGTCCACAACCATACTTTATCTTACGGATAATCAAGATATTCTCCAGGTGGTTACACGCACTGCTGGGTAAAATATATTAATTCGATACTATTCGAGGCTGATGTAGAAAAATGACATATGAATGAATTAAAAACAGCTTATGGATCATATGATTTATAGGCTGTTATTTTTTATGATTCTCTACACAATATCGTGTATCAAAGTCTTGCTATCTTCTATACGCCTACTTGAAGTTCTGTGTTATATTTATGAAGTACTAGTTATTCAAAATGTTAACTATAGTGAAGAAAAGAAGGTTAGGGTAATGAGAAAAATAATAATTTCATTTGTTATCATTGTCATTTGTTTAGTTTCCATATTATTTGGAAGTAATCAACTAATGAACTCTAGAAACTTTCAGTTATTTGGTGACTTAACTGCCAAAGTTGAAACAAAAGAAAAAGTTGTAGCACTTACCTTTGATGACGGTCCTACTAAAAACGTTCATGAGATTCTATCGTTGTTAGAAACATATAATGTAAAAGCAACATTTTTTCTGATTGGAGAATATATAGAAGATTTCCCAGAAGAGGCTGAAGCTATCGTACAAGCTGGACACCAGGTGGCAAATCATACTTATTCTCACAATCGGATGATTTTCAAATCTCCATCGTTTATTAAAAACGAAATTGAAAAGACAGATCAATTAATTAGAGATATTGGTTATGAAGGACAAATTGATTTTCGCCCGCCAAATGGAAAGAAAATCATCGCTTTGCCATGGTATTTACATAAAAATAACATTGAAACGATTATGTGGAATCTTGAACCAGATAGTTTTTATGAAGAAGCTGCTGATAAAGTAAATTACGTAGTAGAAAATATCGAGCCAGGCTCCATTATCCTGATGCATCCAATGTATGATAATACGGGGAAAGAACTCAAAGCCATCGAAGGCATTTTAGAAACATTGTCCGAGAGAGATTATCAGTTTATAACAGTCAATGAACTACAAGAGTTATAAACTGCTAGACAAACAACATAAAATCAGATTAAATGAGACTGTACAGTGTATGGAATTTGTATACAATATAAAAAAGTTTAAACGCTCAGTCAATGGATGATGCTGACTGAGCGTTTAGTTTTATAACGGTGCTAATCCCCACTTAGGGAAGTCTCACATTATGGTTTTGTTTTTAACTTTGTTATATAGCTTTGATCTGGTGTCACAAACAATGTTTTTTGATTCTCATAGGTGACAAAGCCTGGTTTAGCTCCATTTGGTTTTCGTACATGTCGTATTAACGTGTAGTCAACCGGAACAGAAGAAGAATGTTTGGATTTACTAAAATTGGCAGCCAATTGAGCGGCTTCCATTAATGTGTCTTCACTAGGAGCCGTTGAACGAATCACAACGTGTGAACCGGGAATATCCTTCGTATGCAACCAGACTTCATCCTTGCGCGCTAGACGATTGGTCAAATATTCATTTTGTTTATTATTTTTCCCAACCAAAATTTCAGTTCCATCTGAAGCGTAAAATGTTTCCGGTACTGGTTTCGTTACTTTCTTTTTTTGCTTTGCTTTCACTTGTTTTTTCTTTAAATATCCTTGTTCTTGTAATTCCTCGCGTATTTCCTCGATATCCTGTTCTCTGGCAGAATCAATTTGTTCGATAATTTCATCCAAATAATCCATTTCTAGATACGTTTTCTTTTTTTCTTCCTCCACCATTTGTTTCGATGTTTTTAATTTATGATACTTTTTGAAAAGAGATTGTGCATTTTCGCTCGGAGTTTTATTCTCATTTAAGGGTATCGTTCTTTTCGCTTGATCAGGGTCATAATAATCGACCACTTCCGCTTCTTTATCCCCTTTTTTCACTAAATGCATATGAGCCGTTAATAATTCTCCATCTCGTTGGTAGCGGTCTGCATTCTTCGCTTGTTCCAATGTTTTGTCTAATTTTACTAACTTTCGTTTGTTTTTCTTTTGTTCATTTGTTAAAAAGCGTAATAAGTCGCCAGCTTTTTGTTTTACTCGATCACGTTCAGCCTTGCCGGAATAAAAAGTATCTAACATGCTGCTAACAGAATTAAAATACTCTTGCTTACCATCTTTGGACGATAAAGGTAAAACATAAAAGCTTTCTTTTCTATCCTTAGATATAAAAGGCTCATATTGATGTTCTAGTATTTTCTGTTGAATACTTGTAAAAGCTTCTTTAAAAGTATCCGTTTTACCAAGCCCCGCTTGTACTACAATTTCCTTTGCTAAAACAGGAGAAATACCCATATACGTATTCACGATTTGCTGATCGAGCTTCCCTGCGTTGAAATCCAATTTCCGAATAAATGTATCACCGTCAATGGTTAACGGATTGTATTTCCCTTGATCGGGTGGTTGCACATACGCACTACCGGGTATAATGGAACGGTGTCGGTTTTGTGCACTTGATACATGTTTAATACTTTCAAGAATTACCTGACGCTCACGATCAACTAAAATGATATTACTGTGTTTTCCCATTAGTTCAACAATCAATGTTTTTATACTTTTGTCTCCCAATTCATTTTTGGTTTGAAAGTTGATATAAATAATCCGTTCATTTTCTACTTGTTCAACTGATTCGATAAAACTCCCATTTAAATACTTACGAAGCATCATACAATACATAGAAGGTTCTGTAGGATTTTCGTACGTATCTGTTGTAAAATGAATTCTGGCATAACTTGAATGAGCACTAATTAAAAGCTGTTTATTGGTACCGAATTTTCTAATCGTAAATAATAATTCGGTATCCGTAGGCTGATATATTTTTAATACACGTCCAGATGCCATCTCATGATGAAGTTCGTGTGTCATTGCACGAGTAACAATTCCATCAAATACCATTTAAATCACCTCATTATTCCATTATACCATTTCTTATAAGTAAAAAGAATCCAAGAATTATTTGTCTATTGCTTAGAATTTTTGATATGATGATTATGGTTAGAAACTAGTGTTTATACTGTTAAATGGAAGGGATATGAAATATGTTAAGCATGACTGGTTTTGGCAGAGAAGAGTTTCGGAATGATCAGCTGGAAATTAATGCAGAGATTAAAGCGGTTAACCATCGTTATCTCGACATTACTTTTCATATGCCCAAATTTTTATTACCTATTGAAGATCAATTGAAAAAAATAATTCAAGATAAGATCAAACGTGGTAAAATCAGCGTGTCAATCTATATTTCTGGTACATATGCACAAAATAAACAATTGGAGACAGATTGGGACTTAGTGGATCAATACGTCGATCATTTAAAACAGATACAAACAAAATACCAACTGGCAGGGGAAATCTCAATAGAAATGATTAGTCAGTTTCAGGATATATTTCACATTGAAGAAAAAGAAGAGATAAGCTCTGACACAGAAACACATGTGAAAGACACACTGGAAAAAGCGGTCATCAAGGCTAATCAAATGCGAACAATCGAGGGAGCTGAATTAAGAAAAGATTTCTTGAACCGAACAGAAAATATACTTAATAATATAAAACAGTTGGGTGAAAGACGAAAAATTGTTATAATAGAGTATCAAGAGCGAATACTTGAGCGTATTAACAAATATCTTGAAAATACGTCTGTTTCCGATGATTCCAGACTCTATCAGGAAGTCGCGCTGCTTGCAGAAAAAGGCGATATATCCGAAGAACTAACAAGAATAAATAGTCATATTAAGCAATTTCGGCAAATCGTTGAGGAGACTGATCCGATTGGTAGAAAATTAGATTTTATTGTTCAGGAAATAAACAGAGAGTTAAACACAATAGGTTCTAAGTCAAATGACGTGTTGATCAGTGAGCAAATTGTATATTTAAAAAGTGAAGCAGAAAAAATGAAAGAACAAATACAAAATGTAGAATAGTTGTTCTTTACAATTTAAGGGGGAGCTCGAGATGAGTTTGAAGTTAATTAACATAGGTTTTGGAAACGTGGTGTCTGCCAATAGAATCATTTCTATTGTTTCACCAGAATCTGCTCCAATTAAACGTATTATTACAGTTGCGAGAGATAATAATAAACTGGTAGACGCTACATATGGCAGAAGAACAAGAGCGGTTATTATTACAGATAGTGACCATGTAGTGTTGTCAGCTGTTCAACCAGAAACTGTCGGCCAAAGAGTGATTAGTCATGATGAAATAAATGAAGAGTAGTAGGAGGAACTATGTTGATAGAAGAGAAAGGAATACTGTTTATTCTATCTGGTCCATCTGGAGTAGGCAAAGGAACAGTACGAAAAGCGTTATTTGAACAAGACACGAACTTAATGTATTCTATTTCCATGACAACAAGAGCGATGCGTGAAGGAGAACAAGAAGGTGTCGATTATTTTTACCGCACACGTGAACAATTTGAACAAATGATTAACGAGAAGAAAATGCTGGAATATGCCGAGTATGTAGGGAACTATTACGGCACACCGAAACAGTATGTAGAAGATACGATTGAGAAAGGTCATGATGTCTTTCTTGAGATTGAAGTTCAAGGTGCATTACAAGTAAAAGAAAACTTTCCACAAGGTGTATTTATCTTTTTAATTCCGCCAAGTTTGGAAGAATTAAAAAATCGAATTGTTGACCGTGGGACAGAAACAGAAGACCTGATCATGAATCGGCTTAAAGAAGCACGAAATGAAATTGAAATGATGGATAAATATGATTATGTTGTGGTAAATGATAATATAAATGAAGCTGTCAAGAAAGTTCAGGCGATTGTACAAAGTGAACATTGTAAGCGAGAGAGAGTGGCAAAACAATACAAAGCATTATTGGAGGTAGATGAAAAATGATTTTGGAGCCATCGATAGATAAATTACAAACGAAAATTAATTCCAAATACACATTGGTAACACTTGCTGCCAAAAGAGCACGACAAATTCAAGATACGAAAATGCATCAGGTAGAAGCTCCTAGAGCAGCAACTTTCGTGGGGCTTGCTTTGGAGGAAATCTTAGAGGAAAAATTAATAGTAGATCCTGACTATAAGATGATCAATGAATAATATGGATGTTGAATAGAAGAGTCTCCCTCGCATTGCTTCTGCTTGCGGGGGTTTCTTCTATATCAAGAAAGGGGTTATCGATATGTTAAATGGAAAGAAAGTGCTTCTGGGAGTTTCTGGTGGTATTGCAGTTTATAAAGCAGTTGCGTTAACAAGTAAGCTGACACAAGCAGGAGCTGATGTGAGAGTAATCATGACGGAACACGCTACAGAATTTGTTACACCTCTTACTTTTCAAGCTATATCAAGAAATCCGGTTTATACAGATACATTTGATGAAAAGGACCCAGCAAAAATAGCACATATCGATTTGGCAGATTGGGCCGACCTTGTTTTGTTAGCACCTGCTACGGCTAATATTATCGGCAAAATAGCAAATGGTATGGCAGACGATATGTTAACCACTACCTTATTAGCTACTCAAGCACCTGTTTATGTCGCACCTGCTATGAATGTCCATATGTATCAACACCCAGCAGTAATTCAGAACTTACATACGCTTGAAAATTGGGGATATCGTTTTATCGAACCGGGAGATGGCTACCTTGCTTGTGGTTATATTGGAAAAGGTCGTCTGGAAGAGCCGGAACATATCGTAGAACTACTTGAGGTGGATACAAATCGTACAAATAAATGGAAGGGTAAAAAAGTATTAATTACAGCAGGTCCGACGAGAGAAGCTTTAGATCCGGTACGTTATTTCACCAATTATTCATCTGGAAAAATGGGATATGCACTAGCACAAGCAGCAATGGAAAATGGTGCTGAAGTCGTTCTAATATCAGGACCTACAGCATTAAACCCTCCGATAAATGTCACAACTATTGATGTAACCAGTGCTGATGAAATGTTCGAACATGTGAAAAGGCACCATGTAAACATGGATATTATTATTAAGACGGCTGCGGTAGCAGATTACCGTCCGTCATCGAGAAATAATCATAAAATTAAAAAGCAAGAAGGTCCCTTGACATTGGAAATGGAACGAACTATGGACATCCTACATTATCTAGGTCAGCATAAGAAAAAACAATTTTTAGTTGGTTTTGCAGCGGAAACACAGGATATTAAGGAGTATGGAAGGAAAAAGCTAGAAAAGAAAAATTTAGATGCGATTGTACTAAACGATGTCAGTCGTAAAGAGATCGGCTTTGATTCCGATCAAAATGAAGTTTTGTTTATGACAAGACATGGGGAAGAACAAGAAATCGAACAAACTAGCAAAAGGAACATTGCCAAACAAATTATTCAACTAATTGATTTTGAATTAAGGAAGGATTAAGTATGCGAGTTGCTAAAGTTATCGTGGATGTCCCAACAAATCAGACGAATCATACCTTTGATTATTTGATACCAGAGCAGCTTGAGAATCTTGTGGAAAAAGGGATGCGTGTATCGCTCCCATTTGGTCCCCGTAAAGTAATGGGATTTGTATTAGATGTTGTAGATCATTCTGATTTTGATAAACTCAAGCCTGTGGAAGAAGTAATGGATTTAACGCCAGTCTTAACTGAAGAATTATTACAACTGGGTAAATGGATTAGTGAACAAACAGTCAGTTTTTACATCCAAACATTCCAAGCGATGCTGCCACAGATATTAAAAGCAAAATACAAGAAAGAAATTGAAGCATTAACAGATTACGAATTGCCTAATGAATTACAAAAGCTTTTTGCTGGAAGAGCCGTTATCGATTACGATGAGTTTATCGAAAGAAATGGTAATTATAATCTTTTATTAAATGAAGTACGGAACGGTCATGTTCAAGTCAATTATATCGTTAAATCAAAAGAAACGAAGAAAACAAAACTGTTTATTGCACCGAATAAAGAGACATACTTATTAGAGGAAGCATTAGAAGATATATCAAACAGGGCGAAAAAACAAAAGCAAATCATCGACTATTTTATTCAAAACCCTGAACCTATAGAGCAAAAAGAGCTGTTAACAGATTGTAAAACTACGACAGCTACCATTAATCAATTAGTAGAAAGAAAGCTTTTAAAGAAAATAGAAAAGAAGGTTTATCGTGATCCTTTTCAAGGTAACGAATATGAAAGAACACAACCATTGCCATTAAGTAAACAGCAGCAACAAGCTATAGAACCGATTTGGCAAGCTATTGAAGAAAAGCAAGATGAAGTATTTCTATTACATGGTGTCACAGGTAGTGGTAAAACTGAAGTATATTTACAAGCAATCGAAAAAGTGTTAAATCAAGGAAAAGAAGCCATTGTATTAGTTCCCGAAATTGCACTTACACCACAGATGGTGCAACGGTTTAAAGGAAGATTTGGCTCGGAAGTGGCGGTTTTACATAGTGCATTGTCTCCAGGTGAAAAATTCGATGAATGGACAAAAATCCATAAACAAGAAGTGAAAGTTGTTGTAGGAGCGAGATCAGCCATTTTTGCCCCATTTGAGAATATTGGTATTATCATCATAGATGAAGAACATGAAACCAGTTATAAACAAGATGAACAACCACGTTATCACGCACGGGAAGTAGCCAAAAAACGAGGAGCATATCATAACTGTCCGGTTGTCTTGGGAAGTGCGACACCAATGCTCGAATCGTATGCCAGATCTAAAAAAGGTGTTTATCACTTACTAGAGATGCCTGATCGGATGAATGAAGCAACCATGCCACCGGTTGATATTGTCGATATGCGTGACGAATTATATGCAGGAAATCGAACCATGTTTTCGCGTCAATTACTTGATGGAATTAAAGAGAGGATCGATAAAAATCAGCAAGTTGTTTTATTTTTAAACAGAAGAGGATATTCTACCTTTGTGATGTGCCGTGAATGTGGAGATGTCATGAAATGTCCGAATTGTGATATTGCCTTGACGTTTCATAAAAGCTCTCACCAATTAAAATGTCATTATTGTGATTATCAAATACCAATGGTGAAAGAATGTGATACATGTGGTAGTAAAACTATCCGTTATTTCGGAACAGGAACCCAAAAAGTTGAAGAAGCATTAAGAGAACATATTCCTGAGGCAAGTGTAATCCGAATGGATGTTGACACAACAAGGCGAAAGGGATCACATAAAAAACTTTTAGAGCAATTTGGTAATGGAAAAGCCAATATTTTATTAGGTACACAAATGATAGCCAAGGGACTAGATTTCGAAAATGTTACGCTTGTAGGTGTTTTGGCAGTTGATGCGATGCTACATTTACCAGATTTTAGGTCTGCTGAAAAAACATTTCAACTAATGACACAAGTTAGTGGACGAGCTGGCAGACATCGATTACCCGGTGAAGTGATTATTCAGACATATACCCCGGAACATTATAGTGTACAATTAGCCAGTCAATATGAATATGAAAAATTTTTCTTGCATGAAATGGAGATGCGTAAAAGCTTTCATTATCCACCTTATTATTTTTTAACTTTAGTTACTGTGTCACATCCGAATCAATATAAGGCACAAGAAGTAACCAAAACAATTTGTAAGCTATTATTTAAATATTTATCAGATCAAGCTACCATTTTAGGACCAACTCCTTCACCCATGGTCCGCATAAATAATAGATATCGCTACCAGTGCATGGTAAAATATAAGGATGAACCAAATCAAAGAGAGATTATTCGCAAAATACAAGAGCATTATTATGATGATATTCAACGACATGATTTAACGATACAAGTCGATTTTGAACCATATTCATTAATGTAAGAGGAGTTTTTTAAATGAAGAAAATCATTTTTATGGGAACACCAGATTTTGCTGTACCTGTATTAGAACGATTGATTACGGAAGGGTATCAAATAGATTTAGTGGTAACACAACCTGATCGCCCTCGAGGTCGAAAAAAAATATTGACACCACCACCAGTGAAAGTGGCTGCTGAAAAGTATAACATCCCTGTATTTCAGCCTGAAAAAATTAAAAACGATTACGATGAAATTAAGAATCGAAACCCTGATCTCATCGTCACAGCTGCATTCGGACAACTACTTCCAAAAGGCTTATTAGAAATCCCGAAGTTTGGTTGTATTAATGTTCATGCATCATTATTACCAAAGCTAAGAGGTGGCGCACCAATTCATTATGCGATACTAGAGGGACATAAAAAAACAGGCATCTCGATTATGTATATGGCAGAAAAGTTAGATGCTGGTGATGTCATTAGTCAAGAAGAAGTCATTATCGAAGACAATGATGACGTGGCTAAATTACATGATAAACTATCAGTAGTGGGAGCAGATTTATTATTAGTAACCATTCCTTCTATCTTTTCAGGTGAGGCTAATCGAACTCCACAAGATGACAGTTTGGCAACTTTTGCACCAAATATTACGCGTGATCAGGAAAAAATTGATTGGGGTAAGCCACAGCAAGCTGTTTATAACCGTATTCGAGGGTTACACCCATGGCCGGTTGCATTTACAACATGGGGTGGTAAAGTATTGAAAGTGTACCAAGCAAAAAAAGCAAACAAAACAGCAAACGAACAAGCTGGTACAGTAATTGACACCAGTGAAGAAGGTATTCTTGTTGCGACAGGTGATCAAAAAGCAATAGAGTTAAAAGTAGTTCAACCTGCAGGAAAGAAAAAAATGACGACAGCAGATTTTCTTCGGGGTGTTGGAAGCAATATGACAGTAGGAGAGAAACTAGGCGAATGACAAAACAATCATACAATATTAGGAACATAGCACTTGACCTTTTAATGCGTATAAGTGATCAAGGTGGATACAGTCATTTAGTTATTGATCAAATGCTTAAAAAACATCAACTCGAACCAAGAGATAGTGGATTACTTACAGAAATCGTCTACGGTACACTACAAAGAAAGCTAACACTGGAATATGATCTGAACACTTTTATTAAATCTAAAAAAAAGATCGATAAATGGGTGAAATGGTTACTTTATTTATCGTTTTATCAAATGAAGTATTTGGACAAAGTTCCAGATCATGCCGTGATTCATGAGTCTGTTGAAATTGCAAAACGAAAAGGACATAAAGGTATTGCCAACTTTGTCAACGGTATTTTACGTTCTGCACAACGAGAGGGTTTTCCTGATTACCAGGATATAAATGATCAGGTGAAACGAGTTAGTATTGAAACAAGCCATCCACTTTGGTTAGTAAAGCGTTGGAATGAGCAGTATGGAATCGAAATAACCGAACAAATGTGTCAAACTAATATTACACATAAAAAAGTATCCATTCGTGTACAGCCGCTTCGAATGACAAGGGAGCAGTTACTATCAAGGTTGGAAAACAGTCATATAAAGGCTAGCTTATCTTCATTTTCAGAGCAGGGCTTAGTGATTGAAGAAGGAAATATTTTGAAAGATGAAACGTTTCAAGAATCATTATTCACCATTCAGGATGAAAGTTCCATGTTAGTTGCAGAATTAATGGACTTACAAGAAGGAATGACTGTGCTTGATGCATGTAGTGCACCTGGAGGGAAAGCAACACATATTGCCGAAAAAATGAATGATAATGGGACAGTATTTGCATATGATCTGCACGAAAAAAAAGCAAAACTAGTCAAAAAAAAGGCGGAGGAACTAGGACTAACCTCTATTCAATCCGCTCAATCAGATGCAAGAAAACTACAGGAAACACACGCTAAACAATTGTTTGATCGAATATTAATTGATGCACCTTGTTCAGGTCTTGGTGTACTTCGAAGTAAGCCTGATATAAAATATAATAAAACCAAAGAAGACATTGTTAAGTTGTCAACGATTCAAAAGGAAATCCTACACCATATAGAACCATTGTTGAAAAATGAAGGCAAACTAATGTATAGCACTTGTACAGTTGATCAAGAGGAAAATGAAGAGGTGATCAAGGACTTCTTGGAAAAACATCAGACCTATCGAGTGGACCCTGCATTTTTTGATGAATTGCCAGAGGAGTTGAAAAACAGCAGTGGTAGAAGTAAATTTGGTATTCAGATTTTTCCTCAAGATATTAATAGTGATGGCTTTTTCATGACAAGACTAGTTAAGGATAGTTGATTGGGAGAAGAGGTGTTGAAATGAAATATGTATATCAATCCGACAAAGGTAAGGTACGTAAATTAAATGAAGATGCTGTAGCTGTTTTTCCACGTGATAATGCTTTGCTCGCAGTGGTAGCAGATGGGATGGGCGGACATCAAGCAGGAGATGTAGCTAGTAAACTTACCATCGAACATGTAGAAAAATTGTGGTCTGAACTGAATGAACCTTTGGAAAATCTAAATTTAGAAGATTGGTTAACCAATTCTATTAAGAAAGTAAATAATGTGGTGTACGAGAAAGCCCAATCTGATGGTTCTTGTCAAGGGATGGGAACAACAATTGTGGTAGCTATTTGTACTGCTCAAGAGCTTGTAATCGGCCATATAGGGGACAGCCGTGCATACTTATTCAATCAATCGACTTGGAAACAAGTAACTAATGACCATTCCTTAGTAGGGGAGTTAGTTCGTACTGGTCAATTATCAGAAGAAGATGCGCAAGTACACCCGAAAAGGAATGTTATTCTAAAAGCGCTAGGTACGGAACTGGATTTAAAACCGGATATTTTTCAATCTGAATGGAATGATTTTGAGCGATTATTAATTTGTTCCGATGGATTAACAAATAAAATTACAGATGAGGAACTACATCATATAATTATGCAAACAGAAGATGATAAGCTAAGCCAGACATTAATTAATTTGGCTAATGAACGTGGTGGAGAAGACAACATAACTCTAGCGATTATTAATCAACACGAAAAAGTTGGTGAGCCACCATGCTAGAAGGAAAAGTATTAAATGAACGATACGAGATTATTAAATTAATTGGTGGCGGCGGAATGGCTAATGTCTATCTGGGAAATGACACGATTCTGGAGAGACAAGTAGCTATTAAAGTATTACGTTTAGAATATGCCAATGATGAAGAGTTTATTACAAGATTCCATCGGGAAGCACAAGCAGCTACAAGCCTATCCCATCCGAATATCGTGAATATCTTTGATGTGGGAGAAGAAGATCAGATATATTATATGGTAATGGAATACGTAGATGGGATGACGTTAAAGCAATACATACAATTGCATGCTCCGATAGAAGTAGAGGAAGTAATAGAAATTATGACGCAAATTACTTCTGCTATTTCACATGCACATGATAATGGTTTAATTCACCGGGATATCAAACCGCAAAACATTTTAATTGATCCTTATGGCCAAATAAAGGTGACTGATTTCGGCATTGCGATTGCATTAAGCGCAACAGCTCTGACACAAACCAACTCTGTTTTAGGATCAGTACATTATTTATCACCAGAGCAAGCACGAGGCGGGAAAGCTAATCGTAAATCGGATATATATTCTTTAGGAATTGTATTATTTGAATTATTAACGGGGCAGTTGCCATTTTCAGGCCAATCAGCCGTTTCGATCGCACTCAAACATTTACAATCTGAAACACCTTCAGTAAAGGAATTTAATCCAAGAGTTCCTCAATCAGTTGAGAATATCGTATTGAAGTCAACAGCAAAAGATCCTTTTCATCGTTATCAGGAAGTTTATGAAATGGAAGATAATTTAACACACGCATTAGATCCAAATCAACTTAATGTGGCTAGATTCCAACCGCCGAACTCAGGCGATACGATTACAAAAGCCATACCGATAGTGAAGGATGAAACTAATATAAAGAACACCCCAGTTGATGAAGAGACCACAATGGTAACCAATAATAAAGACCAAGAAGAACCAAAAGAAAAGAAAAAGAAAAAGCGTAAAAAAACGTTTATATGGGTTACGAGTTTATTTATCATTTTGTTCGGGGCCATTTTGCTAGCATTATTTGTGTTACCTAGTTTATTTCAACCGAAAGATGTGGAGATTCCAGACGTTTCTGGTTATAGCTATGAGGAAGCACTTCAAGAATTAGAAAATTTAAAATTAAATGTGATTAAGGAAGAAGATCACGATGAAGATGTGAAAGAAAACCATGTGATCGAAACATATCCGCGTCCAAATGAAACAGTAAAAGAAGGTAAAGATATTACCGTTTATGTCAGTTCAGGACCGGAAACGGTTGTTATCGATGATTATGTTGGCAATGATTATGAACGTATTGAAGAGATCCTTCTTGAGGATGGATTTAATGATGTCAAGTTCTATGAAGAATTCTCGGATCGCCCAGTAGGAGAAATTATTGCACAGTATCAACCTTCTCCAGGAGATGAGGTAGTACCTCGAGATACAAATGTTATCTTTGAGATTAGCAAAGGTCCAGAAAAAATAACATTAAACAGATTGGTCGGTCTAGATGTAGATGAAGCAACAGATTATTTAACAGATAGGGATCTTTCCGCTGATATACAAGAAGTACACCATGATGAAGTAGAAGAAGGTTATGTCATTGAGCAAAACCCCTCTGCGAATGAAGAGGTAGAGAAGGGTGAAGTTGTAAAGCTAACGGTATCCAAAGGACCTGAGCCAAAATCACAAATTACTCATACCGAATCATTTACCATACCATATACTGGTGAAGTTAATGAGGAAACAGATGAACCAGAACCTCAAGAAGTCAGTATCTATGTAGAAGATGTCAATAACCGTATTTCAGAATTATATCAAGAAGTAGAAATGATTACAGAGGATACAACGTTTAAGATCGAATTGACGATTGCTCCTGATGACGAAGCAACTTATAAAGTGATCCGAGATGATGATCTCGTCATTGAGAAAACAATATTATATGAAGATGTAGAGGGTGAGTAGATGCCAAAAGGTAAAATTGTCAAGGCGCTTAGTGGTTTTTATTATGTTCAATATGAAGGTGGTCTTGTCCAATGCCGTGGTAGAGGGAACTTTCGCCAAAAAAAGATCACCCCTCTTGTTGGCGACTATGTAGATTTCGAATACCGTGATAAAAAAGAAGGCTATGTTTTAGCTATAGAGGAACGTGATAATCAATTAACACGTCCTCCGATAGCTAATGTTGACCAGGCCATTATTGTCACATCTGTCAAAGAACCTGGTCTAAGTCTTACACTCTTAGATAAATTTCTCGTAATGGTTGAGTCCAAAGCCATTAGCCCATTATTGTTTTTTACTAAGATGGATTTGCTTAAGGACCAAGAATCTGTTCTTATAAAAGATAAACTTGCTTATTACAAAAAAATCGGTTATACAGTAGAGTTTCTCTCTACCAAAGATAAGGAAGTTAATCAACAATTATCAGCGTACTTAAATAATAAAGTTTCTGTTTTTGCAGGGCAATCAGGTGTTGGAAAGACATCGCTTTTGAACAGAATTATACCTGGTTTACAGTTGGAGACAGACAACATTTCAGAAAGTTTAGGTAGAGGTAAGCATACTACTCGACATGTGGAACTGATTCCCTTTGAAGAAGGCTTAATTGCTGACACACCTGGCTTTAGTGCGTTAGATTTTAAAGAAATTCAACTAGAAGAATTACCAAGGTGTTTTCCGGAATTCGTTGATATACAAGACCAATGTAAATTCAGAGGATGTATGCATATTAAAGAGCCTAAATGTGCGGTTAAAGAAGCATTAGATCATAAGGAGATCTTAGAAGATCGGTACCAAAATTATTTGCAATTTGTAGAAGAAATAAAAAATAGAAAGCCGAGGTATTAACATGAGTACGAGTACGAAAATAGCACCATCGATTTTATCAGCAGATTTTTCGATTTTAAAAGAAGAGATTGGAGATGTATTAGAAGGGGGAGCAGACTATATACATGTGGATGTAATGGATGGCCATTTTGTACCAAACATTACGATCGGACCTTTAGTATTATCTGCTATTCGCCCTGTAACAGATGCAACACTTGATGTACATCTCATGATTGAAAATCCTGATCGCTATATTCAAGATTTTATTGATGCTGGTGCAGATATCTTAACGGTTCATGTTGAAGCATGTACTCATTTACACCGAACAATACATATGATTAAAGATGCTGGTGTTAAGCCAGGTGTTGTCATTAATCCGGCAACACCGGTCGAAATGATTAAACCAATTATTAAAGATGTGGAACTCGTTCTATTTATGACAGTTAACCCTGGTTTTGGTGGTCAAGTTTTTATACCAGAAGTGTTAGATAAAGTAAAACAAGCTGTAAAATGGCGTGAAGAACTAGATTTATCATTTGAAATTGAAGTAGATGGTGGCGTGAATGAAGAAACAGCAAAACAATGTGTAGAAGCAGGTGTAGACGTATTGGTAGCTGGTAGTGCCATATTTAATGAAAAAGACCGCGCATCAGCTATTCAAAAAATCAGAAATTAAGCCAAGATTGTCGGATATTCATAAAACTAAAAAATGTATATCATAGTGCAGGTAATACATAAACTGCGCAGTAACTTTTGTGTTCCTTCCTCCCATTCTATTTGAGATGAGTGCTAGTCCGACGCTGCGGAAAAATACTCCCTTTCCGTGGGGAACGCTTCAGCCTCCTCACAAGCAAAGAACGCTTGTTGCGGGGTCTTCAGACTGTTCCTTTCCCACAGGAGTGTCGTATTTTTTCCGCAGCTTAGAGTAGTTTCCTGGTTAAGTAGGAGGAAATCCATAGAATCTAATCCATCAGTTCTATTCTTCCAACAATCAAAGAATCACTACTAGCGCAGACAGAATACGCAGACTCCAGTGGGAACTCACGCGATGAAGATCCACTTGGTAAAGTGATTTTCTTTACCAAGTTAGCTAAAAACCGTCCACGGAAAGCGAAGTATTCTGCCGGAGCGGTATCACAGCACTCACCTTTAATCAGAATGGAAGAAGTAAATATGAATTTTCACTAGTTCGCAGTAGTTATCTAGTGCGATTAAGGGTCGCGGGTTATGCCCTTTTTCATAAAGCAGGAAAGGTTGTTGTTTGACGTGAATATTGGAATAGTTGCAGGGGGACCAGAAAATGCTCTAGCTTCTTTAATTTCCTACCGAAAGGATATCGATATCTGGATAGGTGCGGATTTAGGAGCTTTTTATCTGTTAAAGAATCAATTACCTATTCATATCGCCATAGGTGATTTTGATTCGATTGACAAAGATAAAAAAGAGCTTATCCAACAGGAAGCAGATATTTTTCGTGAATTTCCCATGGAAAAAAATGAAACAGATCTTGAATTAGCTGTGGAAGCAGCTCTTTCATACCATCCAGCTTCTATTTTTTTATTTGGTGTTACTGCGGGCAGACTGGATCATGAATTGGCGAATATTCAACTGCTTTATCGCCTATTAGAAAAGAATGTGAGAGCTAAAATAATTGATCATAAGAATATTTTATCTATTTATAAACCAGGTCAGCATAAAGTTACGGCGAAAAATACAGAACTGATTTCATTTATTCCCTTAACCCCTAGTGTTGAAGGACTTACCTTACAAGGATTCTATTATCCATTAGAAAATTATACTGTTACTTGGGGAAGTACTCGTTGTATATCAAATCAATTAATTAACGAACAAGGTACTTTTTTATTTAATGATGGCATATTAATAATGATAAAGAGTACGGAGTAGGAGCATCCGTAAATTCTTATGAAATTATGGAAAGGTATGCAATTATAGTCGTGTATCCTCATAAGCTGTATTAGAATCCATATGTTGCAATAATAATGATGAGGTTATGTCTTCATGGTGAAGAGGAGGGGTATGATGAAATTTTATACAATTAAGCTCCCACGGTTTATCGGAGGTTTCATTCGAGCTTTGTTAGGTTCAGGGAAAAAATAAAGAAAAAAGGCTCCTTGCAAACAGGAGCCTTTTCTCTTCTCTTCTTTTAAGAGTTGATTATAAAAATTAAACGCGTTCTACTTTGCCTGATTTAAGCGCGCGAGCAGAAACATACACACGTTTTGGTTTGCCGTCAACCATAATTCTAACTTTTTGTACGTTTGCTTTCCAGTTACGCTTATTTGCATTCATAGCGTGTGAACGGTTATTACCTGAAGTCGTTTTACGACCAGTTACTACACATTTACGTCCCATTACTTCGTTCCCTCCTACTAACTCAATCCATACTTATATAATTTATCATAGTTTTTATTATTTTGCAATTTCAAATTGTAAAAGTATGAGTGAAATAGAGTTAGCAAGTTTTTCTCAGTTGCTTTGGTCCATTGGTCCTTGAGCTTTTCCTATAATGCTTGACATAGACGTGATTTTCATACATTCTATAATGGAATACCCTTATTTTCTCTTGTTATCGAATCAAACTATAAAATGGTGTAAACGATGATGGAACTTTTTCTTTTATTTATTAAGAAGGAGGATAAAAAATGTCAATAGAATTAAAAACTAAAGATGGTCATGTAACTATTACCAATGAAGTAATAGCAACTATTGCTGGTGGTGCTGCTATTGAATGTTATGGTATTGTTGGTATGGCTTCCAAAAAACAATTACGTGATGGTATAGCAGAAATCCTTAGGAAAGAAAATTTTGCCAAAGGTGTTGTCGTTCGACAAGACGATGAAGATGTACATATTGATATGTATATCATTGTAAGCTATGGTACAAAAATATCCGAAGTTGCACATAATGTACAATCACAAGTAAAATATAATCTTGAAAAAACGCTCGGTTTAAAAATCAAATCGATCAATATTTATATTCAAGGAGTACGTGTGATACAAGATTAATTTTTTTGATATATAATACAAACTTCATTATTTCGGAAAAAGGAGTAGAGGGAGGAACAATCAAGTGACGCAAAAAAACATAGGTGGAGCATTGTTTGCCAATATGGTATTAGCTGGTGCGCGCAGCTTAGCAAATAATGCAGAAAAAATAGATGCTTTAAATGTCTTCCCAGTACCTGATGGTGATACTGGGACCAATATGAATTTATCGATTACTTCAGGAGCAAGCGAAGTTAAAAAAGCAAATCATGAAAGTGTCTCCGTTGTAGCTAACGCATTTGCTAAAGGATTGCTAATGGGAGCAAGAGGTAATTCAGGTGTTATCTTATCACAATTATTCAGAGGCTTTGCCAAAGGGTTAGAAGGGAAAACTAACTTGGACATTGAAAGTTTCGTTGTAGCACTCGACAGTGGTGTGAATACCGCATATAAAGCAGTAATGAAACCGGTAGAAGGAACGATTCTTACCGTTGCGAAAGACACAGCTGCTGAAGCAAAGGTGATTGCAGAAGAAGAACAGGATGTTATTTCTTTTATGGAACAAGTAGTCCAAGCTGCCAAACAATCTTTGAAAAGAACGCCGGAACTATTACCAGTATTAAAAGAGGTTGGAGTAGTTGATAGTGGTGGACAGGGCTTAGTCGTTATCTATGAAGGATTTTTAGCAGCGTTAAAAGGGGAAGAAGTACCTGAATCTTCTCAAGATGACACAATGGATTTAGATGACCTTGTCAATGCAGAGCATCACAAGCTGGCACAAGACTATATGAGTACGGATGAGATTGAGTATGGTTATTGTACAGAGTTTATGGTTCGTTTTGAAAAAGATAAACTGAAAGACCATCCATATGATGATGCGACGTTTAGAGAAGAATTAAGCGAGCATGGTGACTCCTTATTAGTAGTATCAGATGACGAAATTGTGAAAGTTCATATTCATGCGGAATACCCTGGTGATGTTTTCAATTTAGGACAACGTTTTGGTAGTTTTATTAATTTAAAAGTAGAGAATATGAGAGAACAACATTCCAACATTGTTGATCAGAAAGAGGATAAACCAAAGGCTAAACAACCTTTTGGAGTTGTAACAGTTGCTATGGGAGATGGGCTAACGCAATTATTTAAAAGCCTAGGAGCAACGGTGGTGATTCAAGGTGGTCAAACGATGAATCCAAGTACACAGGATTTAGCGAATGCCGTAGAAGAGGCAAACGCCGAAAATGTTATTATCTTGCCAAATAACAAGAATATCGTGATGGCTGCTGAACAGGCTGCAGAATTAGCGGAAGTTAATGTAGTAGTAGTGCCGACGAAAACAATCCCACAAGGTATGTCAGCTATGTTAACGTATAATCCGGAGGTTAGTTTAGACGACAATAAAGAAACAATGACTGATGCAAGCCAGGAAGTGAAAACGGGTCAAGTTACCTATGCCGTTCGTGATACACAGATAGAAGGTATGACGATTGAAAATGGGCATTATATGGGGCTTGCTGATGGAAAAATTAAAGTAACTAATGCTGATCAAATGACTGTTATTAAGGAATTATTAACAGAAATGATTGATGCAGATGAAGACGAGATTGTCACTGTTATTCGTGGAGAAGAAACTTTTGATCAAGAAGAAAGTGAGATTATTGCATTTATTGAGGATAATTTTGAAGATATAGAAGTGGAAGTTCATCGAGGGAACCAACCGATCTATTCTTATATATTTTCTATCGAATAAAACCAAAAGCTCTATCCAAGGCGATAGAGCTTTTTATCCATGATAAGAACAAAATTAATCGAGCACAAAACCGATAAACTGAGAAGTTATACTCTTCTCTTTTAGAGATGTGCTTTTCTTCCATTCTTTTATTGATGAGTGCATGATCATCGCTGTGGAAAAATACTCCCTTTCCGGGGGCGGTTTTTAGTTAACTTGGTAAAGAAAAGCACTTTACCAAGTGGATCTTCAGCTCGCGCTATTCCCCCAGGAGTGTCGCATTTTTCCGCAGCTTATATTAGTTTTTTATAAAGTAACTGAAAACCCTAGAATACCATTCCATGAGTTATATTCTTCCACTAATCAAAGAATCTTACTATCACAGGCAGAATACGAAGACTCCAGTGGGAACAGCGCGAGCCGATGACCCTGCACCCGGCCGGAAAGCGAAGTATTCTGCCGGAGCGATTCACAGCATCATCTAAAATAAGAATGGAAGAAAGCTTCATCCTATAATATTCATTAATTCACGGTTTTAACCTTCTGGGAATCCGGTGAAGTGAATGGGTGGGTTTTGCTGAATATTGTTATGTTCGTATTCTATAATTGAATTAAGAGAGTGTGAGTGAAATGAATAATATTTCTGTTCAAGATGTGAAAGGTGTCGGGCCAAAGCTTGCTGAAACGCTCAAGAAAATTGGTATCCACACGGTTGAAGATCTGCTATATTACTTTCCTAACCGATATGATCATTATGAACAAAAACCACTTCATGAACTGATACATAATGAAAAAGTGACGATAGTAGGTGAAGTAATTCACGATCCAACTGTACAATTTTATCAGAGAAAAAAATCACGAATGATAGTTTCTTTGCGTGTAGATGGAGCAGTTGTAAAGGGTGTCCTCTTTAACCGTGCTTTTGCAAAAAAACATTTTATTCCTGGTGAGGAAGTATCGGTAAATGGAAAATGGGATCAGCATCGATTACAAATAACGATTGATAATTATAAAATGGGCACGATAGACGGCTCAAGCCCTATTACTCCGATTTACTCTTCTAAAGGAGACATAAAAAATGCCCAATTCCAAAAAATCACGGAGAATGCTTTGTCTTCCTTCCGTGACCAAGTTACTGAAATTATCCCGACTTCTTACTTAGTTAATTACAAATTACCGAATCGGACCGATGCCTTGGAAAATATTCATTTTCCTTCATCTTTTCAACAATTAAAACATGCAAAGAGACGTTTTATCTATGAAGAATTATTACTGTTTCAAATAAAAATGCAACTCTACCGAAAGAGAAATAGGGAAGCTACAGAAGGTAATGCGAAAGAAATCAGCATGAAAAAAGTAAAACAATTGATGGAGCAGTTTCCTTTTACCCTAACTTCTGCTCAAAAAAAATCCTTAGCAGAAATTTTCAAGGATTTGCAATCGCCTTACCGGATGAATCGATTGTTACAGGGAGATGTAGGTTCAGGTAAGACTGCTGTAGCAGTTATTAGTCTTTATGGTGTTGTTACAACTGGTGAACAAGTTGCTTTAATGGTGCCAACAGAAATATTAGCGGAACAACATGAAGAATCACTAAAACAGTTGCTACCAGTTGATGTGAAGGTTCAGCGGTTAACAGGATCAATAAAAGGCAAAAAAAGAAAAGAAACGTTAACAGAAATTGAAAACGGCTCATGTGATGTCGTGATAGGTACACACGCACTTATTCAAGATGATGTTAATTTTCACAATTTAGGATATGTCATTATTGATGAACAACATCGGTTTGGTGTGCAACAACGTAACACATTACGTGAAAAAGGTATACTAGCAGATATTTTATTTATGACAGCAACGCCTATACCAAGAACTTTATCCATTACTGCTTTTGGAGATATGGATGTATCAAAAATTGATGAAATGCCTAAAGGCAGGAAGCCGGTTGAAACATATTGGGTCAAGCATAATATGTTTGAAAGAACCGTTAATTTTGTATATAAGGAAATAAAGAAAGGATCTCAAGCATATATTATTTGTCCGTTAATTGAGGAATCAGATAAATTAGATATTCAAAATGCACTGGATTTATATCATCAATTACAAGAGATTTTAAAAGGGAAAGCAACAGTAGGACTTATGCATGGCAGATTAACTACAGAAGAAAAAGAACAAGTAATGAATGATTTTGCTGAAAATAAGGTACAAATATTAGTTTCGACGACAGTAGTAGAAGTAGGGGTTAATGTTCCGAATGCTACGGTGATGATGATTCAAGACGCAGATCGATTTGGATTATCACAATTACACCAATTAAGAGGACGTGTCGGGAGAAGTGACAAGCAAAGTTATTGTATTTTAGTAGCAGATCCTAAAGGTGAAACAGGGAAAGAACGCATGCGAATTATGACTGAAACAACTGATGGATTTGTTTTAGCAGAGCGAGATTTAGAACTTCGTGGACCTGGTGATATATTTGGTGTTAAACAAAGCGGGTTACCGGAATTTAAATTAGCAGATTTGGTACATGATTATCGAGCATTAGAAACAGCAAGAGATGATGCAGTAGATATTGTGGAAAATGAATTATGGAAGGCTTCCGAGTTTCAAGCATTGATTAAGTACTTACTTTCTAAAATTGAAATTGATCAGCAATTATTAAATTAGATTCACTTGCATAATTTTTAATGGTATTATATATTACTATTAGTACCTAGTCATAATTTTCCGATTAACGGATGATGACTTGCAGATGGACGGTGGAATTCATGAAAAGAAATAAAAAAGAACGGCAGTCGATGTTAAAGGAAACAATCGAAGCAAAGCCCTTCATCACTGATGATGCACTAGCAAAATTATTTGATGTCAGTATACAGACGATCCGTTTAGATCGGATGGAGTTAAATATTCCGGAGTTACGTGAACGGATCAAATCAGTCGCAACAAATAATTGGAATGAAACGGTTAAGGCATTACCAATCGATGAGGTTATCGGCGAAATTATTGACCTAGAGTTAGATGAGCGTGCCATTTCCATATTGGATATTACTACAGAGCATGTTTTTTCACGAAATAAAATTGCGCGGGGGCATCATTTGTTCGCCCAGGCAAACTCTCTTGCTGTTGCTGTTATCAATGATGAACTAGCCCTAACAGCTAATGCTGATATTAAATTTACCCGTCAAGTAGTACAGGGAGAACGAGTTATTGCAAAAGCACACGTAGCAGGCACAGAAAAAAACAATCGTACGGTAGTAGAAGTGCATAGCTATGTAGATAACGAAACGGTTTTTTCAGGAGTATTTGAAATGTTTCGATCGAATCAAGAGAAGGAAGGGAACGAGTCATGAAAATCGCAATCGATGCTATGGGCGGTGACCACGCACCGAAAGAAATTGTATTAGGGGCATTAAAAGCAGTGAATCATTTTGATAATCTGGAAATTACGTTAATTGGTGATGAAAAAAAGATAACACCACATACTGATAACCATGATTCAATTGAAATTATTCATACAGAAGAGAAGATTACTAGTGATGATGAACCAGTAAAAGCTGTTCGGCGTAAAAAGAATGCTTCGTTAGTGCTCATGGCAAACGAAGTAAAAACAGGACGAGCAGATGCTTGTATTTCGGCAGGTAACACAGGGGCTTTAATGAGTGCAGGATTGTTTGTAGTCGGTAGAATCAAGGGGATAGATCGCCCAGCATTAAGTCCGACGCTTCCAACCGTTAATGGCGATGGGTTCTTATTGTTGGATGTAGGTGCAAATGTTGATGCAAAAGCCCAACACCTCCAGCAATATGGTTTAATGGGATCAATTTATATGGAAAAAGTTCGCCAAGTAAAGAATCCTCGTGTGGGCCTCTTGAATGTTGGAACAGAAGAGGGGAAAGGGAATGACTTAACGAAAAAAGCATTTGAGCTGTTACAGCAGCTGCCGATAAATTTCGTCGGTAATGTCGAGGCAAGAGATCTATTAAATGGTGTAGCGGATGTTGTAGTTACGGATGGATTTAGTGGAAATATTGCGTTAAAAACAGTGGAAGGAACAGCTTTGACCATGTTTTCGATGATTAAGGACACATTTATGACCAATACCAAAACAAAACTCGCTGCCGCTCTTGTTAAAAAAGACTTAAAAGGCTTAAAAGAGAAATTAGATTATTCAGAGTATGGCGGGGCTGCATTATTTGGCCTAGCTGCTCCGGTTATTAAAGCACATGGTTCATCTAATCAGCAAGCCATTTTCAGTGCCATCCAACAAACCATAAACATTGTGGATAAAAATGTAATAGCCAAAATAGAAGCAGACGTAAAAACATTACAAGCTGCTACGGAGGAGGAATAAATCGTGAAGAAAGTCGCTTTTATTTATCCTGGTCAAGGATCACAAGTCGTCGAAATGGGGAAGGATTTATATGAAGAGTACCCACAGGTAAGGGAGCTTTTTGATAGTGCCAATGAACACTTAGGATATGATTTAACATCGATTATGTTTGAAGGTCCTAGAGAAGTGTTAACAAAAACAGAAAATACACAACCTGCTTTGTTGTCAGTTAGTACAGCTATCACCAAAATTTTAGCAGAAAATGATATCACTCCGTCTGTTACGAGTGGCCACAGTCTTGGTGAATACAGTGCACTAGTTGCAGCTAATGCTATCTCCTACTCTGATGCTGTTTCTTTAGTTCATCAAAGGGGTAAGCTAATGGAAAATGCCTATCCTGAAGGAAAAGGTTCCATGGCGGCTGTTTTAGGAATGGATCAAAAAACATTAAGTAATGAACTGCATAACATCAGTGAACAGGTGGATGGCGTTATCGAAATTGCTAACCTTAACTGTCCAGGACAAATCGTCGTATCTGGAACGAAATCAGCAATTGATACAGCAGCCCGCCATTTAAAAGAAGCGGGTGCAAAACGTGTATTACCGTTACCTGTGAGTGGGCCTTTTCACTCAAGTCTTATGAAACCAGCAGCTGAAGAGTTTCAACAATTAGTACATAATATCAAGTGGTCTGATGCAGAAATACCTGTTTATGCAAATGTCACTGCCGAAAAAGTCACTGAAAAAGAACAAATTCAACAATTATTAGTAGAACAATTATATTCTCCAGTACGTTTTGAAGAAATTATCGAACAACTATTGGAAGAGCCTCTTGATGCGATCGTCGAAGTAGGAAGTGGCAAAGTATTAACAGGCCTCGTTAAAAAAGTAAATCGTCGAGCGAATACTTTTAGTGTCCAAGACGCAGCATCATTAGTTGAATTTATCGAGTGGATCAAGGAGGATTAATTATGTTAAAGGATCAAGTAGCACTGATAACAGGTGCTTCAAGAGGAATCGGACGTGAAATTGCTTTAACTTTTGCTAGTAAAGGTGCAAAAGTAGTGGTAAACTACTCCGGTAGTGAAGATAAAGCTCAGGAAGTAGTTGATAAAATCATTGCTAGTGGTGGAGAAGCAATCAAGGTCAAAGCAAATGTCAGTGACGAAAATGATGTGAAAGCAATAGTGAAAGAAACGACGAAAACTTTTGGAAGCCTCGATATTTTAGTAAATAATGCAGGTATTACAAAAGATAATTTATTGATGCGAATGAGTGAAGCTGATTTTGATGATGTTATTGACATTAATTTAAAAGGTGTATTCTTATGTACCAAAGCAGTAACACGTCAAATGATGAAACAAAAAAGCGGACGGATTATTAATGTATCATCTGTTGTTGGTATAAGTGGGAACCCTGGTCAGGCGAATTACGTATCGGCCAAAGCGGGTGTAATTGGTTTAACTAAAACAACTGCGAAAGAATTAGCAGCGAGAAATATTTTAGTCAATGCTATTGCGCCTGGATTTATCGCAACAGATATGACGGAAAAACTCACAGAAGAACAGAAAGAGCAAATGCTAGCATTAATTCCATTGAATAAATTGGGTAGAGCGAAAGATGTAGCCAATGTTGCTTTATTTTTAGCTTCCGAACAAGCTAACTATGTTACGGGACAAACCATACCAGTTGATGGAGGTATGGTTATGTAAGATAGTACATATACTTTGAAAGGAGGTGACGTGAAATGTCAGACACTTTTGAAAAAGTAAAGCAAATCGTTGTCGATCGTCTTGATGTAGACGAAGATAAAGTTACGCTTGAAGCATCATTTAAAGATGATTTAGAAGCTGATTCTCTTGATGTTGTAGAACTTGTAATGGAATTAGAAGATGAGTTCGACATGGAAATTGCTGATGAAGATGCAGAAAAAATTGCTACAGTAGGTGATGCTGTAACTTACATAGACAGCAACCAATAGAACTGTTGAAACAAGTAATAAGTGGCTGTATAAAAGTATAGTCAAAAAGAGATAAACCCGTTTCAACCAAAATGAAACGGGTTTGTCCTTTTATTTGTAAGAGGAATAAAACCTTTACAATTTAGGGTTGGCGATAGGCTACCTTTCCTTTATAATAATGACAATGATTGATTTCATGTTGGTAGGTGAAGAATATGTCAGATTTTAAAGAGCTTCAAGAAAAGTTAGGTATTTTGTTTGACAATGAAAATTTACTAAAACAAGCCTTTACTCATTCATCTTATGTGAATGAGCACCGGAAAAAGAATCTACTAGATAATGAAAGGTTAGAATTTTTAGGTGATGCTGTTCTAGAACTGGGAGTCTCTCAATACCTCTATCGAGAGTATGATGATTTAGAGGAAGGAGATTTAACGAAACTGAGAGCTTCTATTGTGTGTGAACCAGCTTTAGTTAGATTTGCAGAGACACTCGACTTTAGCAAATACGTGTTATTAGGTAAGGGTGAGGAAATGACTGGTGGCCGTAATCGCCCGGCATTACTAGCAGATGTCTTCGAAGCCTTCATTGGTGCTTTATACTTAGATCAAGGGTATAATCAAGTTATTACCTTCTTAAGGAAGTATGTATACCCAGAGATTACAACCGGTGCTTTTTCGCATACGATGGATTACAAAAGTCAATTGCAGGAAACAGTGCAGCAACATAAAAATAAGTTAGTGGAATATAGCATTGTAGATGAGAAAGGTCCTGCACATGACCGTGAATTTTTCTCTGTTGTTACGATAAATGGTAAAACAGCTGGAAAAGGAGTAGGTCGGACGAAAAAAGAAGCAGAACAACGCGCGGCAAAACAAGCTTTAGACGCTTTGCCTCATTAATGTACTTCATAATGTAGTCTGACAAGGTAAAAAAACCCGTTTCATTCGAAACGGGTTTTTATTTTTTTAAATAAATCTAATTATAGACAACGTTTTCAATCGTTAGTACAATGTATCCAAGTTAATATTACTATAAATAATAGAATGGTACTCGTTTATTGAAAAAAGTAAACACATTGAACCATAAAATGCTAAGCTGCAAATTTAAAGTTCATTTGTTAAATTATGTGTTTATAGAGATTTCTTTAATGGAAGGAGAAAGAATATGCAAACAATTAACAAAAATCGCATCATTTTAATGTTGTCATTTATCGTACTCATTGCATCTATTATCGTTCACGTACTACATCGTTTTTTTTATTTATCGGAATATTGGGGGCATCATGGTGCTGACCAATTAACACTAATTACAAATAGCTTCTTATTTATTCCTATTATCTTTTTTGTTGTATCAATGATCCTTTATAAAAAGAAGAGTGATCATCGATTAGTTCCACTTTTTAATACACTTACAATTACATTTAGCAGTATGTCGATGGTTGCTGGTGGTGAGGGGATGGTGGAGTACCACTTTTCTATTTTTATGGTTGTAGCCATGATTGGTTACTATGAGAAAATTAACTTAATTTTAATCATGACAGTCCTTTTTGCTATTCAACATATTGCGGGATACTTCTTTTTAGGAGAATATGTTTTTGGGACAAATATTTATCCTTTCACAATGATAGTAGTCCATGCCTTATTTTTAATCGGAACATCTGGTGCAATTATTTGGCAAGTTACACATAAGAGGAGATTAATTGGGGATCTTGGTGAAAAGGAACAAAAACAACTAAAGCTAAGTGGAGTTGTGGAAAATTTGTCGCAAACTTCAGAGAAAGTAATTAATGTATCTTCACAATTAAAAGAAATTAATCAGTCCAATCAAGCAATTTTTGGGGAAAGTGTATCATACATTCAACAGATTGCTAATGGAGCCTTGACTCAGAAACAACAAGTTGAGGAAAACTCAAGATCTATTCAAGCTATGACAACTGACATTCAACATATAGCTGAATCTTCGTCAGAAGTGTCTGACATTACGCAAAAGACAGAACAAAATGCTGATGATGGAAATAAGATGATACAAAAAACTGTGATCAGATGGATAATATTAATGATAAAGTGAGGACAACTTCTAAGACAGTCCAATTATTAAATAACCGATCAAAAGAAATTGATGGAATTGTCAGCTTAATTACAGACATTTCATCACAGACAAATTTACTTGCTTTAAATGCAGCGATTGAAGCTGCCAGAGCTGGAGAACATGGGAAAGGGTTTGCTGTGGTAGCGGATGAAGTACGTAAATTATCGGAGCAAACAGTGGATTCTGCGGGCCAAATTGCCACCCTTGTTCATTCTATCCAGCAAGAGACAGATACATCTGTTGACTCGATGAACCATGTTATGGAAGAAGTGGAGAATGGACAACAAATTGTACGAGAAACTGGAAAGATATTTGGTGATATTCATTCATCAATTGGAAAAGTAGCGGACCAGATAAATCAAATTTTTCACTCCAGTGAAGAAGTATCTACAGTAGCTCAGAAAGCACAGGAATCTATTATAGAAGTGACTACTATTGTGGAAGAAACGACAGAGCATGCCCAAAAAGCAGTACAAACAAATGAAGAACAACTGAAATCTAATGAATATTTATCTGACTTAATTACTTCCTTAAATGAAATCACATCGATACTAGAAGAGTTAATGGAAGAGACAAAATTAGTTGAATAACAAGTGTGTGGTTTCTCATAGGGTTTTAAAGACTTAGGAGATTTCATGAAATCTCCTAAGTCTTTATGTAAATAATAGAAGCACAAAATCCATAAATCGCTTAGTCATCACAATAATGGAGCATATTGATAATACACTCGCATTATTTTCGGTATTCTCTAAGCTCTGCGATAAATGCTTGTGTTTCAGCAACGGTTAGTCTGCCTTTTTGTTTCAATAGATCATAAAGAGATTTTAGTTCGTCATAATTATTAATATCATAATCTTTTGGATCCATAATTGAATCATTGACAACTTGTAGCATTCTGCCCATCTCATGAATAATATACGCTAAATTTTCCTCGGATTTTTTTTCTAAACTCAAATCGATTCACTCCTGTCTTGGTATTTTATGAAACTTCCTTCTCTTACTCTATTCTTTATGATAAAATAAATAAGTTGAAATGCAAAGGATAAATTAACATCAACATACAAGCTATGTTGTTAGATGATAATAAATAGGGGTTTTAAACATGTATTTAAAACAATTAGATACACTTGGTTTTAAATCTTTCGCTGAGAGAGTGAAAATAGAATTTGTACCTGGTGTTACAGCCGTTGTAGGTCCAAACGGAAGTGGAAAGAGTAATATTACAGATGCGATCCGTTGGGTACTTGGTGAACAATCAGCAAAATCATTACGTGGTGTCAAAATGGAAGATATTATTTTCCAAGGCAGTGATACACGGAAAGCACTAAATGTTGCTGAAGTAACACTTGTGTTAGATAACTCTGACAATAGGCTTCCTGTTGACTATCAAGAGGTTAGCGTAACACGTCGAGTATATCGCTCTGGTGAAAGTGAATTTTTAATGAATAAACAGCCATGCCGATTGAAAGATATTACCGAACTTTTTATGGATTCAGGACTGGGGAGAGAAGCTTTTTCGATAATAAGTCAAGGTAAAGTGGAAGAAATATTAAGTTCAAAATCAGAGGAACGTCGAGTTATTTTTGAAGAAGCGGCAGGCGTATTAAAGTATAAAAACAGAAAGAAACAAGCTGAATATAAATTGGCAGAAACACAAGAAAATTTAAACCGTGTGGAAGATATTATATATGAAATAGAAGGCCAACTAGAACCACTGGAACAACAAGCATCGATTGCTAAGGAGTACTTGGCCCAAAAAGAACGCTTGACCCATGTGGAAGTTGGTTTATTGGCTAATGAAATTGAACAATTAAATGAAAAATGGCAAGCATCACAAAAGCAGATTGATGCCAAACATCATTCTCTTAAAGAAAAACAACAATGGGTCGAGACAAGAGAGGCAGAAAGTGATCAATTAAAAGAACAAATACAAAAAATGGATGAGCAAATTACAAGCTTACAAGAAACCTTGCTTGTCGAAACCCAGAAGCTTGAAAGTCTTGAAGGTAATAAAAAGATATTTCGTGAGCGACTGCAACATTTTCAAGAAAATAAAGATAAACTAGAACAGGAAATAGAAGAGACGGAAAACAAAAAGGTAATTCTTTTAAACAGCTTGGAAGATGAACAAGCTAGTCTCAAAGAGAACAAAAAAAATAACCAACAGTTATCACAACAAATAATTGATCTACAAGAGCAATTGGAAAAAGGAAAAAATACGATAGAAGAAGATATCGAGACACTTAAAAGTGATTATATAGAATTATTAAATGAGCAGGCAGCTAAACGAAATGAAAAAAGTTCCATTCAACAGCAATTGGAGAGAATGGAAGGAAAACAGCATGCCAAGTCTTCTAAATGGGAAAACCTACATGAAGAACGCCTTCAGTTAAAGCAAGCTGTTCATGAAGCAGAAGAAAAATGTAAACAAGATGAGGAACAATTACATAGATTCCAATCAGAGCACGAACAATTGGAGAGAAAAGTAACGGTAGAGTCGAAACTATTAGACGATATGCAACAAAAGTTATATAAAGGTTATCAGATGGTTGAAAACCTGAAGTCGAAAAAGGAAATGCTTGAAGACTTAAAAGAAGATTTTCAAGGTTTCTATTTTGGTGTAAAAGAAGTGCTGAAAGCAAGGGAACAACAGAAGTTAGCAGGTATTCATGGTGCAATACCGGAATTAATAGAATTTGATGATCAATTAGTGGATGCAATGGAAACTGCCTTAGGAGCACAAGCACAACATATAGTAGTTGATTCCGAGAAGTCGGCACGTGAAGCCATTCATTGGTTGAAAAAAACAAACAAGGGTAGAGCTACTTTTTTACCAATAAACACAATGAAACCAAAACAGATACCGGCGAATTTGATCCATATATTGGAGCAGGAAGAAGAGTTTGTCGGAGTAGCTGCAGATTTAATTCGTTATGATTCCACTTATCAACCTGTAATGCAGGCGTTGTTAGGAAATGTTATTATTGCTAAATCACTTAGTGCGGCAAATCAATTTGCACAGCAAACTGGACGAAGATTCAGGATTGTGACATTGGATGGAGATGTTGTGAATCCAGGTGGTTCGATGTCTGGTGGTGCCAAAAAGAAAAATAATCAATCATTATTTACCAGAGATCGTGAACTAAAAACATTAACGAATAAATTTAAAGAATACCAGGCTCGAGTATCGGACTATGAAAAGCAGATTCGAGAACAAAAAGAAACATTAGCGAAGTTGCAAACAGAAAAAGACAATTGTTATGGACAACTAGATGTAATTCGAAAAACGTACCAAGAACATCAAAGTAACTATAAAGAATGGAAATTATCTTTAGAACATTTAAATGATCAGTTGTCGATTTATGATCAGGACAAATTACAACAAGAAGAAGATCGAAAACTTTTGTTACAGCAACTAGAACAAATTGAACAGGACTTAGACAAATTACAATCAAAATTGAGCAAGCTAGATAATGAAATAGAAGAATTGACTGATCAGCATCAAAATTTTGAAGCAAAAGAAGAACAACTGAAACAGGAATTACAAACACTGCACGTCGAGCAAGCAGAACTAAGAAGTAAGCTGTCTAATCAGAAAGAGAAGGTTGCAAAGTCGGAAACAGAATTAACCGAGGTTTCCGAGACAATTGCTGGAAAACAAGAACAGCTACGGCAATTAATAGCAGTTAAAAATAGCCAACAAACAGAAGAAGAAATTGACGAAGAAATTAATAAAAAGCGTCAAGAAAAAGCAACACTGCAGCAAAATTTACAAGGATTACGTGAACAACGATCAGAAACACAGCATAAAGTTACCACTTTAGATAATTCTCTTAAGCAAGCGAAAAAAGAAGAGTACCACCTACAACAGGAGATCCAAACGATTGAAATCGAACGAAACCGATTAGATTTGGAGTTGGAAAATCGCCTTCAATTACTGGAGAATGAATACAGTATGACTTTTGAAAAAGCGAAAGCAGATTATCCTCAGCCTGACAATCTGGAAGAGGCAAAAGAACAAGTTAAATTAATTAAGAAATCGATTGAGGAATTAGGTACGGTTAATATTGGTGCTATTGATGAGTATGATAGGATTAAAGAACGACATGAGTTTCTCACCAGCCAACAAACAGATTTAGTGGAAGCAAAACGTACATTATATGAGATTATTGCGGAAATGGACGAAGAGATGACAAGAAGATTTAATGAAACTTTTTCGCAAATAAAAGAAGAATTTACTGTGGTCTTTCAACGCTTATTCGGTGGAGGTCATGCGGAATTAAAATTGACTGATCCGGATCAGTTATTAGAAACAGGTGTAGATATTATTGCGCAGCCACCGGGTAAAAAATTACAACAATTAGGTTTATTATCTGGTGGAGAAAGAGCATTAACAGCCATTGCGTTACTGTTTTCGATATTAAGAGTTCGCCCTGTTCCTTTCTGTGTACTGGATGAGGTGGAAGCTGCACTTGATGAAGCAAATGTTACACGATTTGCGCAATATCTTAAACATTATAGTAAGCATACTCAATTTATTGTGATTACACATAGAAAAGGTACAATGGAAGAAGCAGATGTATTATATGGTGTTACTATGCAGGAATCAGGTGTTTCTCGCTTAGTTTCTGTAAAATTAGAAGAAGCACCAGAGCTTTTAGAAGCATAAGTTCAAGGAGGTAAAATAGTGAGTTTCTTGAATAAACTGAAGGAAAAATTTCAAGCAACAGATAAGCAAGAAGAAGTGTCAGATAAGTATAAAGAGGGTTTAAGTAAAACAAGGAAGTCATTCTCTGAAAAAATCAATGATTTAGTAGCTCGTTATCGAAAAGTGGATGAAGAATTTTTTGAAGATCTTGAAGAAGTGTTGATCGGTGCTGATGTTGGGGTAACGACTGTGATGGATTTAATTGAAGAACTCGAAATGGAAGTAAAGAGACAAAATATTAAGGATACCATCGAAGTCAAACAAGTGATCTCAGAAAAGCTGGTCGAGATTTACCAAGGGGATGATGATGCATCAGAAGATACGTCGTTAAATATCCAGAAAGACGATTTAACGGTGATCCTTTTTGTCGGGGTTAATGGGGTTGGTAAAACAACAACAATTGGCAAGTTGGCTCATCAATTAAAATCAGAAGGAAAAGATGTATTATTAACAGCGGGTGATACTTTCCGTGCCGGTGCTATAGAGCAGTTGAATGAATGGGGCAATCGTGTAGGTGTTGATGTCATTAAACATAGCGAAGGCAGTGACCCGGCAGCTGTTATTTACGATGGAATTCAAGCGGCGAAGTCCCGTAATGCGGATGTATTACTTTGTGATACGGCAGGCCGGTTGCAGAATAAAGTTAACTTAATGAATGAATTAGCAAAAGTAAAAAGAGTTATCGAGCGTGAAATCCCGGGCGCTCCTCATGAAGTGATGCTTGTGCTGGACGCAACGACGGGACAAAATGCATTAAGTCAAGCTAAAACTTTCTCACAAGCAACAGATGTTTCTGGTATTGTATTAACCAAATTAGACGGAACAGCTAAAGGTGGAATTGTCTTAGCAATCCGAAATGAACTTGGCATACCGGTAAAATTAGTAGGACTAGGTGAAAAAGTAACAGACTTAGAAACTTTTGACCCGCACGCTTTTGTATATGGTTTATTTGCAGATTTATTGGAAGAAGAATAGTCTCCAAACTTGACAGTCCTGCTTTAAGATGATTAGACTGAAGTGTAAAGGTATTTTACTTAACGAGGTGTCCTTTTTATGTTAGAAAAAACGACAAGGATTAACGCTCTTTATGATTTTTACCAACAATTGCTGACCGAAAAGCAACGAAATTATATGGAGATGTACTATGTAGAAGATTTCTCTTTGGGGGAAATTTCGGAAACATCCAATGTATCAAGACAAGCAATTTATGATAATATTCGAAGAACGGAACATATGCTAGAAGAATATGAGGAAAAGCTTGGTCTTTATCAAAAGTTTTTGAAACGACAAGCTTTACTTCAAGAGTTGCATGGATTAGCAAAAGAAAACAATGACCGAGAATTGAAGGAAAAAGTAGAACAGATTATTGAAATAGAATAGGGGGCGTATAGTATGGCATTTGAAGGTTTAGCCGACCGCCTGCAGAATACCATTCAAAAAATTAAGGGAAAAGGTAAAGTAACCGAACAAGATGTTAAGGAAATGACGAGAGAAGTACGTCTAGCTTTATTAGAAGCGGACGTAAACTTTAAAGTCGTTAAGGACTTTATTAAGAAAGTAAAAGAACGTGCAATTGGCCAGGAAGTAATGGAAAGCTTAACTCCAGGTCAGCAAGTAATTAAAGTGGTGAAAGAAGAATTAACTGAACTAATGGGTGGCGATGAAAGTAAGATTGCAGTTGCTGATAAACCGCCAACTGTGATCATGATGGTTGGTTTACAAGGTGCTGGTAAAACAACCACGACTGGAAAGTTAGCCAATTTATTAAGAAAAAAATATAATCGTAAACCGTTATTAGTTGCCGCTGATGTTTATCGTCCAGCTGCAATTGATCAGCTTGAAACTTTAGGAAAGCAATTGGATATGCCCGTATATTCAGAAGGAACTGACGCAAACCCGGTAGATATTGCAAATAAAGCAATGGAACATGCCAAAGAGGAACATTTAGATTATGTCCTCATTGATACAGCCGGACGTCTCCATGTGGACAACGAGTTAATGGATGAATTGATTCAGATTAAACAAAACGTTAATCCTGATGAAGTCTTTTTAGTTGTTGACTCGATGACGGGTCAAGATGCGGTCAATGTTGCTGAAAGCTTTAATGAACAATTAGATATTTCCGGTGTTGTATTAACGAAACTTGATGGGGATACTCGAGGTGGTGCGGCATTATCAATTAAAGCTGTAACAGAAAAACCGATCAAATTCGCCGGTATGGGTGAAAAATTAGATCAAATAGAAGTGTTCCACCCAGAACGAATGGCATCTCGGATCTTAGGTATGGGCGATGTGTTATCGTTAATTGAAAAAGCACAGGATAATGTTGATGAGAAAAAAGCGAAAGAATTAGAAGAAAAAATGCGCTCAGCTTCCTTTACCTTTGACGATTTTCTAGAACAAATGGGACAAGTGAAAAATATGGGGCCGCTTGATGAATTAATAGACATGATACCAGGCGCTAATAAAATGAAGGGTCTCAAAAATGTTGATTTTGATGAAAAGCAAATTTCCCACGTAGAAGCGATTATTCAATCGATGACAGCGAAAGAACGTCAGGACCCAAGTGTGATTAATGCCGGTCGTCGTAAACGTATAGCAAAAGGATCCGGGCGCTCTGTTTCAGAAGTAAACCGTTTGTTGAAACAATTTGAAGAAATGAAAAAAATGATGAAACAAATGAGTAATATGCAACAAGGAAAGAAAGGCAAAAAAGGAAAAAAATCGAAAGGATTTAATTTTCCATTCATGTAAGGTAAAAAACCTTTACAGACTAAAATAAATCTGATACAATTCTATCTTGTGTGAGATATTTATATGGAGGTGTTAAACATGGCAGTAAAAATTCGCTTAAAGCGTATGGGTTCTAAAAGAAATCCATTCTATCGTATCGTAGTTGCGGATTCTCGTTCACCACGTGATGGACGTATTATCGAACAAATTGGAACATATAACCCGGTAGTTAATCCGGTTGAAGTGAAACTAGATGAAGATAAAGCACTTGATTGGATGACAAAAGGTGCGAAACCAAGTGATACGGTACGTAATTTATTCTCAACTGAAGGCATCATGAAGAAATTCCACGAATCAAAAAATCAATAATAAAGTGATGTGATTCGATGAAATCATTGATTGAAACAATTGTGGAACCATTAGTTGATCATCCTGATGCAATTGTTGTTACGGAAAATGAAGAGGAAAACAAAATTGTGTATCATCTTCAAGTTCATGAAAATGATGTAGGTAAAGTGATCGGTAAAAATGGCCGCATTGCCAAATCAATACGAACAGTTGTTTATGCAGCTGGAATGAAATCTAATAAAAAAATCTATTTAGATATCATGTAAAAAGAGGGAGGCGAAAAGCCCCCTCTTTTTTATAAGCAGAAATATTAAATAAAATAAATAGAGATCACCGTATACATAAACTGCGAAGTAAATTTTTAATGGATTTGCTTTCTGCCATTCTGATTTATGCTGAGCGTTGGGAAACGCTCCGGCAAGATACTTCGCTTTCCACGGGCACGGCCTCAGCCTCCTCGACAAGCAAAGTTCGCTTGTCTGCGGGGTCTTCGGACACGTGCTGTTCCCGTAGGAGTCTGCGTATCTTGCCTCCGCTTTGCGTAGTGTTTTGATTTTCTAAAGAAGTAATATACGGGAATTGGTTTCTGAGTATTTCCACTTTAAAAAGATTGAATAATGTTATTAGCGTAGGCAGAATACGGAGACTCCTGTGGGAATAGCACAAGCCGAAGATCCACTTGGTAAAGTGGTTTTCTTTACCAAGTTAGCTGAGGCTGTGCCCACGGAAAGCGCAGTATTCTGCCGAAGCGGTATTCCAGCACTCTTTATCGAAAGAATGGAAGAAAGTTATACTAAACAGAATTTTCACAAGTTCGCAGTTGTAATCTTCTAAGAATCAGGAGAGGGGATTGAATGCGAGGGTGGGCGGGTTTATCTAGTGTATACTTGCGCTTTTGTCTGGTGACGTGCTATTCTTTTGTTAGGTGTTTTCATGCTCTTTAATAGTATGGGAGAGAGGCTGAAACAATGAAAATTATTAAAAAAATTGCCGTCAAAAAAATAGTAACGGATCAAAGTAAAGGACAACTGAGGGAAGAATACCAATTCAAGATTTTTAAACTCGAACAGGAATGTGAACAATTAAAGTTTGAGCAAAAAAAATTAGAACAGCGCTCAGCAAACAAAAAAGCAGACATCGAAGCCAAATTCAAGAAAGAAATGGCTAATCGTAAGGATCATATAAAATGGTATAAATACAAACTCGAACAACTGGAAATATTACCAACCGGGAGCGAAATTAATGATGGGGAAGTCGAAGCAGTTATCGATATCGAAGAAGGTATGAACTGGGACGATTTAACAGAACAAACAGCCATTATTGTGAAAGATGGCATGATTACGAAAATTACATAACAGGTGGTATGAAATAAATGGATCATTTAAAAGTAGGGAAAATTGTCAATACACATGGAATAAAAGGAGAAGTAAAAGTAGTACGAATTACCGATTTCGAAGAACGTTTCGAAATGGGCTCTACATTATGGATTAAAGAAAAAGAAGATGCGGCATTAAAACCAGTTACCATTGATGGTCATCGTATTCACAAAAATTTTGATTTATTGCATTTCGAAGGATATAACAATATCAGTGATGTAGAACATTTCAAAGAATCATTGTTAGTTATTAATACAGACCAGCTTACAGAATTAGAAGACAATGAATTTTATTATCATGAAGTGATTGGTTGTGAGGTAGAAACAACTACAGGGGAATTGATCGGGAAGGTCAAAGAAATACTTTCACCTGGCGCAAATGATGTGTGGGTAGTGAAACAAAAAGGGAAGGAATATTTAATCCCATATATTGAAGATGTCGTCAAAGAAGTAGATATTGAAAACCAGAAGATTAAAATTGAACCGATGGAAGGGTTATTAGACTGATGAAAATAGATATACTGTCATTATTTCCGGAAATGTTTCATGGTGTTTTTCAATCTTCCATTTTAAAAAAAGCACATGAGGCAGATGCTTTTCAGTATAATTTTGTGAATTTTCGTGATTATACGGATAATAAACACAATAAAGTAGATGACTATCCTTATGGCGGAGGCGCGGGTATGGTATTAAAACCTCAACCTATTTTTGATGCAGTAGAGGCGATTGAAAAAAACACGTCTCAAAAACCTCGTGTTATTTTGATGTGTCCTCAAGGAGAAACCTACTCGCAAAAGAAAGCAGAAGAACTTGCAAAAGAAGAACATTTAATCTTTATATGTGGTCATTACGAGGGCTATGATGAGCGAATTAGAACAGAGCTTGTTACCGATGAGATATCGATTGGTGACTATGTGCTGACAGGTGGAGAATTAGGTGCTATGGTCGTGATTGACAGTGTTGTCCGCTTATTACCAGACGTGTTAGGTAACGAAGATTCTGCTGTTCAGGATTCTTTTTCAACAGGTTTATTAGAGCATCCCCATTTTACGCGACCGGCTGATTTCCGAGGCTTAAAAGTTCCAGACGTATTGTTATCAGGAAACCATGCTCATATTGAAGAATGGCGTAAAAAAGAAGCGTTAAAAAGAACCTATTTTAGAAGACAAGATTTATTGCAAAATCTACAGTTAACGGAAAATGAAAAGAAATGGATAAAAGAATGGGAAACTTCACAAGAAAATAGTTGAATTCCCTTTGTTGATATGCTATATTGATAGTTGTGCTTAAGTGAACGCTTAAGGTGAATAAACGATGTTCCGCTGCCGCGTAGACGTTAAGAACATTGGTTTGGAAGGAGTGTAACAGAATGCAAAAATTAATCGAAGAAATTACAAAAGATCAACTTAAAACTGATTTACCTGAGTTTCGTGCTGGTGATACGGTAAAAGTTCACGTGAAAGTTGTGGAAGGTAACCGTGAACGTATTCAGGTATTCGAAGGTGTTGTCATTAAACGCCAAAATGGTGGTATTAGTGAAACATTTACAGTTCGTAAGATTTCTTACGGTGTAGGGGTTGAACGTACATTCCCTGTGCATTCACCACGAATTGATAAAATCGAAGTGAGTCGTCGTGGTAAAGTTCGTCGTGCGAAGCTTTATTATCTACGTAATCTACGTGGTAAAGCAGCGCGTATTAAAGAAATTCGCTAATGAGTATTGTGTAAAAAGGAGCTTGCATTGTCAGGCTCCTTTTTCTTCTATATAATATTCCTAGGAGTACTTGTAGTGTATGAAGGAAAGGGATCTTTTCATGACTGAAAAAAAGGTTGATTGGGTTGATTGGATAAAAACCATTGTCATTACGGGATTAATTGTGATTATATTTCGCATGTTTATTGCGGTACCGATTGTAGTAGAGGGACCATCCATGTTACCAACTCTAGAGGATAAAGATCGAATTATCGTCAATAAGATAAGCTTATTGTTTGATGAACCAGATCGTTTTGATGTTGTTGTTTTTCATGCTACGGCGAAGAAGGATTACATAAAAAGGGTGATTGGTTTGCCCGGTGATTCCATTATTTATAAAGATGATCAATTATATATTAATGGACAACCAGTTGAAGAACCGTTTATTGATGCAGAAATAGCAAACGACCAATCAAATTATACAACGAATTTTACCTTGCAAGATATACCAGGCAATGCTGAAGAAGTTCCTGAGGGACATGTATTTGTTTTAGGAGATAATAGGCCCAATTCAACAGATAGTAGACATCTAGGATTCATATCGATGGATCAAATAGTAGGAATTGCTGGTGTAACGTATTGGCCAGTGGATAACATCGGCTTCGTTGATTAAGATAGCAGAAAAAGAGGTGGGTATATGACAATACAATGGTTTCCGGGACATATGGCCAAAGCCAAAAGAGAAGTACAAGAAAAATTAAAATTGGTTGATTTTGTGATTGAATTAGTAGACGCAAGGGCGCCAGAGTCATCACAAAATCCCCTTTTACAGCAAATTTTAAATCAGAAACCCAAAATGGTTGTGCTAATGAAAGATGACTTGGCTGATCCGGTATCGACAAAAGCTTGGCTTAGACATTTCTCAGAGCAAGGCATGGTTGCCATAGCAGTGAATGTTAATGACCGCAAGGATTTACAGCACGTCATTCAAAAAGCAAAGGATATGGCCAAGGATAAGATGGACCGTTTAAAGAAGAAAGGTGTTCGTCCAAGACCGGCACGCGCAATGATTATTGGAATACCAAATGTCGGCAAGTCAACTTTAATTAATCGGTTAGTACATAAGAAGATAGCCAAGACTGGTGATAAACCAGGTGTGACGAAGAATCAACAGTGGATAAAAGTAAAAAAGGATTTTGAATTATTAGATACACCCGGTATTCTTTGGCCAAAATTTGAGGAGCAAGTAGTTGGTTATCGACTAGCAGCTATTGGTACAATCAAGGATCAATTGCTCCCGATAGAAGATATAGCAGCTTTTGTGATTCAATATTTACAAGCAACTTATCCTTCCGTATTAAAGGACCGTTATCAAATGTCAGAGGATAATGAGGATATGAATGATATATTTGAGCATATCGGTAGGGGAAGAGGTTGCCTTGAATCAGGTGGCAGAGTGAATTTTGAAAAAACAGCCGACATCATCCTTCAAGACTTGCGGTCTGGAAGATTAGGAAGTATAACGCTTGAAAAACCAGAATAGCTACAGGTATATGGAGGCTTATAAAGCGATCAGAAAAGTATACACCCCGTTTCAAGTACAAAAGAAACGAGTGTATACTTTTTGTATTAAAAGAAAGCACAAAAAACATAAACTACGAAGTTAGATTTACTTTCTTCCATACTGCATTTTGAGGAGTGATTGACCGTCGCTGCGGAAAAATACTCCCTTTCCGGGGGCGGTTTTTAGCTAACTTGGTGATGAAAACCGCATCACCAAGTGGATCTTCAGCTCGCGCTATTCCCCCAGGAGTGTCGCATTTTTCCGCAGCTTTGACTAGTGTTTTTGAATAGTGAGAAGAAGTCCCTTGCTCATATATCCAAAGATTTTCTTCTTTTAACAATCAGAACATTAGAACCAGCGGAGGCAGAATACGGAGACTCCTATGGGAACAGCACGCGTCCGAAGACCCCGCAGGAAAGCGCACTTTGCTTTCTGAGGAGACTGAGGCCGTGCCCATGGAAAGCGTAGTATTCTGCCGGAGCGTTTCCGACACACCACTTCAAAAGAATGGAAGAAAGCCAAACTAACGAGAATTTTCAGTGGTTCGTAGTTTTTATCTACTGCGAATTTGGTGAGGTTTTTATTTAATTATCAGATTAAAGAAGTAATTTTAATTTCTTTATTTTTTTGAAAAATTGCCGATAAATTAGGAAACGAGGTTTATTGAGATGAAAGAAAAATGGATGATTAACGAAATTAAACAATATTTAACAGAAGAACAGCCTACTGAAGAGGTGTTGCGTGTATTGTACCAAGATCAGCGAAAAGGTGTTCAAACTTTATTGAAACAGTATGAAAAAAGACAACAAGAAGCTCAAGCTCAACAAGATCTATTTGAAACGATGAGTCAAAACGAGAAGAAGTTAAGGAATAAAGGCATTACATATATTGCAGGTGTAGACGAGGTCGGGAGAGGGCCACTAGCAGGACCTGTTGTAGCGGCAGCAGTTGTTTTACCAGGTGATTTTCAATTGTTAGGAATAAATGATTCAAAAAAATTATCAAAGAAAAAACGAGAATTATTTTATCAATACATCACAAAATATGCGATTGATTATGCTGTAGGCATAGTGGATGCTGATGAAATTGACCAGATCAATATTTTACAAGCATCCAAAAAGGCGATGTATCAAGCGTTAAGGAAATTAAATCAAGTAGAGCATGTGCTCATAGACGCAGTGAACCTGAAGCAATTGGAAATGCCTTATGATTCAATCATAAAAGGAGATCAAAAAAGTATTTCGATTGCGGCTGCAAGTATTATTGCCAAGGTAACGCGTGATGATATGATGGAAAAGTTACATCAACAGTATCCTTTATACGCTTTTGATCAAAACAGTGGATATGGAACCAAACAGCATTTAGATGCAATAAATGGCCATGGCTTAACACCTTATCACCGGAAAAGCTTTCTAAAATCCTATTCGTAGAGAGGAGGTAGCCATATGCGAAACATCCCTTCTTTTTCAAACGTATCACGTTCTGAAAATCCAGGTATGAATGTCACACAAAATGCTCTAAAACCCGGGCAAATGCTGACAGGAAAAGTACTTGAATTATATCCTAACCAAAGAGCAGCAATCCAACTAGGTGGTTCACAAGTGGTGGCCCAGTTGGAAACAGCACTTTCCTCCAAGCAGAATTACCTTTTTCAGGTAACTTCTGTTGGTGATGTGATACGGCTAAAAAAAATTAGTGACTCACCTCTTCAAAATAATAGGCCAGTAAGTGACCAAATAATGCAACAACTCGGATTAACCAATAATCGACAATTAAAAACTTTCATTCAACAACTTGTTAGCCAAAATATACCGTTCACCTATAAAGATGGACAAGCATTAGCTAAACTCCTTGAGCAATTTGGCGGGAATAGTACCAATCGGGAATTACTAGCGGCAATGACAAAACAAAATTTTCCGTTAACAGAACAAGTATTTCGAAGTTTACAGGCAATTCAATCATCACAATTAGGTACGCAAATTAAACAACTACAACAGCACTTAGCACAATTTAATCAAAGTAATACATTAACATTAATATCACAATTACAGCAACAACTTTCCCTGTTTAGTTCTGCATCACCATCACAAGCTCATTCGATGTTACAACAGTTTGTGCATACAAATCAGTCCGCACTAGAACAAGTATTGTCAAAGGCGATACCTGACCAGCTGTCTTCTTTACAACAATTAACAAATGGAGGTCGCTTAACGAATAATCAAACACAGGATTTCACACAACAACTTAATCAATTACTAAAGCAACAATCTCCGTTCCAGCAGGGGGCACGACAAGCGTTTCAAACATTCTTACAACGTTTTGGTCAAATAATTGAGCAAGGGTCGGTAACTAATACATTTAAAAATGTTGTGCAACAACAACCCTTTTTTCAAAAAATAGTGCAAGCAATGTCAAGACAAGACCAGCAAATGGTTCAACAGTGGTTACAGCAATCATCACAAACAAATGGGAACCAAGAACGACAAGTTTTTTCGATTTTACAACAGATGAATGTACAACAATTGTCACAACCTGATCAAAACCTTGTTCGATCCTTATTATTACATGTGAATGCAACAAGTCTTTCGTCGCTACCTGTTAAAGATCAATTTTTGCATATGATAAAGCATTTTGCCCAAACTAGTGGAATTCAAGATGAAGCACAATTAGCACAAGCTATCCGTTCAAATGTAACTACACATAGTACTAGTCAGTTATTACAATCAATGATGACTGGAATGACGCAACAGGACCGGCAAGTAATGCAACAATGGATCGCACAATCGCAACCGACAACAGCACAAAATCAACATGTAGTAGACATGATCCAGCGAATCAATTTACAGCAAATACCTCAATCTGAACAATCTCTAGTTCGGCAAGTGCAACTATCATTAGAAGCAAGTGCCCAAATTGTAAATAAAGAACAGTTCTTGCAAATGGTCCATCAAGCGACCCATCAGGGTGAACAAACAAGTATTCAAACAAGAGAAATGGAATATTCATTAAAGCAAACCTTGTTATTAGCAAATCAACAAAACCCAGATACAGCAAATAATCAGATGCAACGTTTAATTCAAAGTTTAACAGGTATGCAATTAAATATGGTACAGAATGAACAAGCGATTACCCAACAAAGTTTCCAAATTCCAGGAGAGCGGTTTGGGTTAGCTAAGGACATTCGCATGCAATTTGAAGGGAAAAAACGTCAAAATAGTGAAGAGATTGATCCAGCATTTTGCCGGGTCTTGTTTCATCTTGATTTGCACACATTAGGCGAGACTATGATTACTATGTCGATTCAAAAAAGAATCGTGCATATTTCGGTCTACAATGATCAACAAGATATAAAATCAATAATGGATAGTTTCACGCCACTGTTAAAAGAGAAACTGTCTGATTTAAATTATCAATTATCTTCTGTCACACAAAAAACCTTATCAGATAAAGAAAAGCACGCAATGAATAGTGGTCATACAGCATATAAACCTATGAAAAGAGAAGGGATTGACTTCCGGATATGACAGAGCAGGAACGATATCGAAAACGAGCAGCAGCCTTACAGTATGATACGGAAACGGATGTTGCCCCAAAAGTAACCGCGACCGGTAAAGGCTATGTAGCAGAAGAAATTGTCGAGAGAGCAAAGCAAAACAAAATCCCGATTCAATCTGATCCGTCTCTTGTAGAATTATTATCTGAATTAAATATAAATGAACAGATACCAGAGGAGTTATACCAGGTAGTGGCAGAAGTGTTTGCTTATATTTATCAAGTAGACCAAAAAGCAGCTAAGAAATAATGCATCTATCCTCTATTTAGAAAAAAAGCTCGAAATATGCATAGTCTTTCCTAGACAATTGAATACACTTTTTTATACAATGAGAATGCAGTGATTAATTGATGGGAGGATGAAAGATGAATATTCACGAGTATCAAGGCAAAGAGATTTTGCGTAGTTACGGTGTTGCTGTACCTAACGGAAAAGTAGCCTATACAGTAGATGAAGCTGTTGAAGCTGCAGAACAATTAGGTTCAGCGGTATCGGTGGTAAAGGCTCAAATTCACGCTGGGGGAAGAGGAAAAGCAGGTGGTGTGAAAGTAGCTAAAAATATCGATGAAGTCCGTACATATGCTGATGAAATTTTAGGAAAAACATTAGTAACACATCAAACTGGCCCAGAGGGCAAAGAAGTAAAGCGTTTACTGATTGAAGAAGGTTGCGACATCCAAAAAGAATACTATGTCGGCCTTGTACTAGACCGTGCTACATCACGTGTTACAATGATGGCGTCTGAAGAAGGCGGTACAGAAATCGAAGAAGTAGCAGAAAAGACACCTGAAAAAATCTTTAAAGAAGTGATCGATCCAGTTACTGGTTTATTACCATATCAAGCAAGACGTCTTGCTTTTAATCTTAATATTCCAGCAGAATACTTGTCGAAAGCAGTTAAATTCATGATGGGGTTATATCAAGTGTTTGTCGAAAAAGATTGCTCCATTGCAGAAATTAACCCGCTTGTTACGACAGGCGACGGGAACGTTTTAGCATTAGATGCGAAACTTAACTTTGATGATAATGCCCTGTTTCGTCAAAAAGATATTGTCGAGTATCGTGATTTAGAGGAAGAAGACGAAAAAGAAATCGAAGCATCCAAGTATGACCTAAGTTATATCGCGCTGGATGGTAATATTGGCTGTATGGTAAACGGTGCAGGTCTTGCGATGGCAACGATGGACATTATCAAGCATTATAGTGGAGATCCGGCTAACTTCCTAGATGTTGGGGGCGGAGCAACTGCAGAGAAAGTAACGGAAGCATTCAAGATCATTCTGTCGGATGACAATGTAAAAGGTATTTTTGTAAACATTTTCGGTGGAATTATGAAATGTGATGTTATTGCAGAAGGTGTCGTCCAAGCAACGAAGGAAGTTGGTTTAACTATTCCTTTAGTAGTTCGTCTTGAAGGTACAAACGTAGATGCTGGTAAGAAAATTTTAGCTGACTCTGGTTTGAATATTACACCAGCTGAATCAATGGCAGACGGTGCAGAGAAAATTGTTGCACTTGTTAATGAAGCATAAATTTATCTCTAAGGGAAAAAGGAGGATCCATTTACATGAGTGTTTTTGTTAATAAAAATACCAAAGTGCTTGTTCAAGGTATAACTGGTTCAACAGCACTTTTCCATACAAAACAGATGCTAGAATATGGGACTAAAATTGTCGGTGGGGTAACACCCAAAAAAGGCGGTACGGAAGTTGAAGGGGTACCTGTATTTAATACAGTTGCAGAAGCTGTAAATGAAACAGGTGCAAATGCTTCGGTTATTTATGTACCAGCTCCATTTGCTGCAGATGCCATTATAGAAGCAGTAGATGCTGAATTAGACCTTGTAATTTGTATTACAGAGCATATTCCTGTGATGGATATGGTCAAAGTAAAACGTTACATGGAAGGTAAGAAAACGAGATTAGTAGGGCCAAACTGCCCAGGTGTCATTACACCAGAAGAATGTAAAATTGGAATTATGCCAGGATATATTCATAAGAAAGGTCATATCGGGGTTGTTTCTCGTTCTGGAACCTTAACATATGAAGCGGTTCATCAATTATCTGAAAATGGTTTTGGTCAGTCGACAGCAGTGGGTATCGGTGGGGACCCCGTAAACGGTACTGACTTTATTGATGCGCTTAAAGCCTTTAATGAAGACCCTGAAACTGAAGCGGTTATGATGATCGGTGAGATTGGTGGTACGGCAGAAGAAGAAGCGGCTGAATGGGTTAAGGCAAACATGAAAAAACCAGTAGTTGGCTTTATTGGTGGTGCTACTGCCCCTCCAGGGAAACGTATGGGACACGCTGGAGCGATTATTTCAGGTGGAAAAGGTACTGCTGAAGAAAAAATTAAAACAATGAATGCCTGTGGAATAAAAGTAGCTGAAACACCTTCTGTTATGGGTGAGACGTTAATTAATGTATTAAAAGATAAAGATCTATATGATAAATGTAAAACACACTAAATATTCTGAAATAAGCTGAGTCTTCTCAGCTTATTTCTATACAAAGAGAGGTGTATATATGAATGGAAAAAAATGAATGGCGATTAATTCATTTGCATTATATTATTGGAACAAATCGTAATTTTATAAAGAAAGTTATGAATGAGGACCCAGAGTTTGAACAGTTGTATCAATGGGATATACAACAATGGAAAGAAAAATTACAAATTAATGACAAAAAAGCCTTTTCCATTGTAGAACAATTGCAGAATAAGTCACTAAAACAAAGAATAGTACGATACGCAGAGACATATCAGGTATTAACCATATTAAGTCAAAATTACCCTGTAAGTTTAAGAGACATTCCAGATCCTCCATTAGTTTTATACCTCCACGGTAATCCAAAGTTACTTTCACACTCACCCAACCTCAGTGTAGTAGGTACAAGATATCCTTCAAAATTCGCAAGGTCCATCATGACTAATATTCTCACTCCATTATTTAAATATGGTATACTTATTACGAGCGGGATGGCAATCGGCATCGATGGATTTGCCCATCAGTTAGCATTGCAACATCAAAGTCCAACAATCGCTGTACTTGGTAGTGGTTTCGAACATGTATATCCAAAGCAACATCTATCTTTATATACACAATTAATTGAACAAGATTTAATTATATCTGAATATCCTCCAGATCAACCTCCAAGAAAATATCACTTCCCAGAGAGAAATAGAATTATTAGTGGGCTAAGTTTCGGAACACTTGTTATAGAAGCGAAAGAAAAAAGCGGTACTCTAATCACTGTTGATCAGGCTTTAGAGCAAGGAAAAGAAGTTTTTGCAGTCCCAGGATCAGTGCTTGCCGAAACAAGCTCAGGATGTAATCAGCTGATTAAAGATGGGGCGAAATTGGTTCAAAATAGTAATGATATTTTAGAAGAATTTCATTTGAGTAGGTGAACTATAGAAGGAAAATAAATGAATTTTATGCAAATTTCTTATTGCTTTGTTTGACAAACACTAACAAAGTATTTAATAATAGGGAAGATTTATCATATCTAACAGCAAACATTTATAATATGAAATTAATACGAAATGATTTTGCCTCTTGGGAGGGTGTAAGTAATATGGCACAATATCTAGTAATTGTTGAATCACCAGCAAAAGCAAAAACTATTGAAAGATATTTAGGGAAAAAATATAAAGTGAAAGCATCAATGGGGCACGTAAGGGATCTTCCTAAAAGTCAAACTGGTGTGGATGTTGAAAATGACTACGAGCCCAAATATATAACCATTCGTGGAAAAGGCCCTGTATTAAAAGAATTGAAAACCGCCGCTAAAAAAGCGGATAAAATCTTTCTCGCAGCCGACCCTGACCGTGAAGGGGAAGCAATAGCATGGCACTTGGCACATAGTTTAAATATTGATTTGGATTCTGAATGCCGGGTCGTTTTTAATGAAATTACCAAAGATGCTGTTAAAGATTCTTTTAAACATCCGAGAACAATAAATATGGATTTAGTTGATGCACAACAAGCGCGAAGAATTTTAGATCGATTAGTTGGTTATAATATCAGTCCACTGCTATGGCAAAAAGTCAAGAAAGGTCTTAGTGCCGGACGTGTCCAATCTGTTGCGGTTAAAATGATTATTGACCGCGAAAACGAAATTAAAAACTTTAAACCAGAAGAGTATTGGAGCATTGAATCGATTTTTAATAAAGGTAAACAATCATTTGATGGTGCTTTTTATGGAATAGATGGTAAGAAAAAAGAACTTCATTCCAAGAACGATGTAGAAAACATATTATCTAAGTTAAAAGGAAATGATTTTTTAGTAGAAAAAGTTGCTAAACGAGAAAGAAAGCGTAATCCATCACCAGCTTTCACAACGTCTTCTTTACAACAAGAAGCAGCAAGAAAGCTTAATTTCAGAGCCAGAAAAACGATGATGGTAGCACAACAATTATATGAAGGTATAGATCTTGGTAAACGCGAAGGCGGTATTAACGGTCTTATAACGTATATGCGTACGGACTCAACAAGAATATCGGATACCGCAAAAACTCAAGCTCGACAGTATATCGAAAATAAGTATGGAAAAGAATTTACTGATTTCACGAGAAAATCTAAAAATGCTGAAGGCGCACAAGATGCACACGAAGCAATTCGACCAACAAGTGCACTAAGAGATCCTCAATCACTAAAAGCAGTCTTATCTAGGGACCAATTTAGATTATATAAGTTAATTTGGGAACGATTTATTGCCAGCCAAATGGCACCGGCTGTTATGGATACGATGACTGTTCATTTAACAAATCAAGGTGTGGAGTTCAGAGCCACAGGTTCCAAGATTAAATTTAAAGGTTTTATGGAAGTGTATATCGAGGGTTCTGATGATCAGAAAAAGCAAAAAGATAAATGGTTACCTGATTTAACAGAGGGCGAAACCGTAAAAGCTGAAAAAATCACACCGAATCAACACTTTACACAACCACCTCCAAGGTATACAGAAGCAAGGTTAGTAAAAACAATGGAGGAAAAAGGGATCGGTAGACCATCAACGTATGCTCCTACATTAGATACCATTCAAAGACGTGGTTATGTTGCTCTTGATAATCGCCGGTTTGTCCCGACGGAGTTAGGAGAAATTGTTATCAAGTTAACAGAGGAATTTTTCCCTGAAATTATTGATGTCACCTTTACGGCAAAAATGGAAGGTGATTTAGATGCTGTCGAAGAGGGAAAAACAGAATGGGTAAAAATTATTGACCAATTTTACTCAGGGTTTGAGAAACAATTGCAAAAAGCAGAAAAGGAAATGGAGAAAGTTGAAATTCGTGATGAACCGGCTGGCATTGACTGTGAAAAATGTGGTCATGAAATGGTTTATAAAATGGGCCGCTATGGTAAATTTTTAGCATGTTCTAATTTTCCTGACTGTCGAAATACGAAACCAATCTTAAAAGAAATCGGAGTTAAATGTCCGAATTGTAAAGATGGTAATATCGTAGAAAGAAAAACAAAGAAACGAAGAACATTCTATGGTTGTGACAATTATCCTGATTGTGAGTTTATTTCTTGGGATAAGCCAGTGGGAAGAAGTTGTCCGAAGTGCAACAAGATGTTAGTCGAGAAGAAATCAAAGAAGAAAGTACAAGTTCAATGTGCATCATGTGATTATAAAGAAGAAGCTCAAGGTTAAAAATTACTAAAATGTTCTTTATAGAGAGCCAGCTTTGAGAAATGTATAACTTATAAAGGTGATTCCGACAAACGTATTGGAATCATCTTTTTTTAAAATAAAGAAAAACTCTTCTTTGTAGAAAGATATTAAATTGTACACAAAATACATAAACTGCGAAGTAACAGTCATGTGAATTTGCTTTCTTCCATTCTTTTGGAGTGGAGTGTAAGTTCGTCGCTGCGGAAAAATACTCCCTTTCCGGGGGCACGACTTCAGCTTCTCAGCAGAAAACCGCTGCCTGCGGGCTCTTCAGCTCGCGCTGTTCCCCCAGGAGTGTCGCATTTTCCCGCAGCTCAGAATAGTGTTCTGATAAAGTAACAGAAAATCCTAAGAATAAAATTCCATGAGTTCTATCCTCAAAATAATCAGTGCTACACTACCAGTGGAGGCAAGATACGCAGACTCCTACGGGACCAGCACATGTCCGAAGACCCCGTGATGCACCTGCGTCTTCTAGTAACGCTTCGTAGCAGGCTTCCACGGTGTAAGGGAGCAAAGAAGTCCATTCAAGTAGTTCCCTGGCTGAGGCCGTGCCCGTGGAAAGCGAAGTATCCTGCCGAAACGTATCATAGCACTTACCTTTAATCAGAATGGAAAAGAGCAATTCTGATTTTTTATTAGTTCGCAGTTGTTATCTACTGGTTCGTTATACGTTTTTAAAAAGTTTTAAGAATGTTAATATAAACATAACACAGATATGTTACATTGAATCGATAATTAAAATTGATAAATAGTACTTTTTGTTTAAAGTACTAATGAAAAGGGAAACAATGTAATAATGGAGAAAGTAATGACAATTTTGTAAATTTAATTGCAGACTTTAACCTATTGTGTTAATATTTTAACGCATTTAGAGGTGACTTATGAACTTTTTTAAATATTGGCTAGCATATTTAGATTACTTACAAATTGAAAAAAATGCATCCAAACTAACCATTCAATCATATGAAAAGGATATTGCTAATTTTTTTGAATTTTTAACATCTGAAAATCTTCAGTCTTTAAATGATGTAGATTACAGTATTATTCGAACTTACTTAACAACCCTATATGATAAAGATTTATCCAAAAGGTCGATTAATCGCCACATATCTACATTAAGATCATTTTACAAGTTTCTGCTGAGAGAACAAATGGTATTAGAGAATCCCTTTGTTCATTTACATTTACCTAAAACAGCTCATACCATCCCTGATTTTGTCTATCAAGAAGAAATGAAAATGCTTTTGGAATCGATTGATCAAAGTACTATGCTTGGCAAACGAAATATTGCTATATTGGAAGTTTTATATGGTACTGGAGTTCGTGTTAGTGAATGTGTTCAACTGACATTAGACAGAATTGATTTTGACCTTCAAACCATCTTAGTGACAGGAAAAGGCAACAAGGAAAGGTATGTTCCTTTTGGTGATTACGCTAATCAGGCTTTACAACTTTATATTAAGGAAAGTCGACCATTATTAATTACTGAAAAAAGCCAACCGCAAAACTTTTTATTTCTTAATGCAAGAGGGAACCCGTTGACAGCAAGAGGGATAAGATTAATCATTAACAAATTGGTAGAAGAAGCAGCAATAACGTTACATATTCATCCGCATAAATTACGACATAGCTTTGCTACGCATTTGCTGGATAACGGAGCAGATTTAAGAGCAGTGCAAGAATTACTTGGGCATTCTCATTTATCGTCCACTCAAATTTATACACATGTTACAAAAGATCGATTAAGAAATGTTTATAAAACAGCTCATCCGAGAGCGAAACGATAGGAGGAATTGGAATGGACACATTTCATGCGACCACCATATTTGCCATCCAGCACAATGGAAAATCTGCAATGTGTGGCGACGGACAGGTGACATTTGGAAATCAAGTGGTGATGAAACATACAGCAAAAAAAGTAAGAAGGCTATTTCGTGATCAAGTTTTAGCAGGTTTTGCAGGTTCAGTAGCAGATGCATTTACTCTCTTTGAAAGTTTTGAAACAAAGCTTGAAACTTTTGATGGAAACTTATCAAGAGCTGCTGTTGAGCTAGCAAAAGACTGGCGGAGTGATAAATATTTGCGTAAGCTGGAAGCGATGTTAATCGTAATGGATAAAAAAGAAATATTATTAGTGTCAGGAACTGGTGAAGTGATAGAGCCTGATGATGGTATTCTTGCAATCGGTTCGGGTGGTCACTATGCCTTAAGTGCAGGAAGAGCATTAAAAAAACATGCTTCAGATATGGAAGCGAAAGAAATTGCAAAAGCATCTCTTGAAATTGCAGGGGAAATTTGTGTTTTCACAAATAACCAGCTAGTTTTAGAAGAACTCGAATAAGAAAGGATGGGTGATGCTCGTGTCTATCAATTTAACGCCAAAACAAATTGTTGAAAGATTAAATGAGTACATAATTGGACAAGAGGATGCCAAAAAAGCGGTGGCAGTTGCTTTAAGAAATCGTTACCGAAGAATGCAATTACCTGAAGATCTAAAAAACGAGATCGTTCCTAAAAATATATTAATGATAGGTCCAACTGGTGTTGGTAAAACAGAAGTAGCCAGACGATTAGCTAAATTAGTTGGTGCTCCTTTTATAAAAGTGGAAGCTACCAAGTATACAGAAGTAGGCTACGTAGGCCGCGATGTGGAATCAATGGTTCGTGACTTAGTGGAAACAGCGGTAAGAATGGTTAAAGAAGAAGCGATGGAAGGTGTACAAGAAAAAGCAGCGAAATTAGCCAATAAGCGACTAGTAGAAATTCTGGTACCTGCTAAAAAGAAAACTACTTCGACAAAAAATCCATTCGATATTTTCTTAAACCCTAATCAACAGCAAAGCAATGAAGAAGATACGAATGATTCACAAGAAAAAGAAGATATTAAACAACAAAGACAACAAACTAAAAAATTATTAGAACTTGGTGAATTAGAAGATCGTACTGTAACCATCGATGTTGAGGAACAAGCGCCGAATATGTTTGACATGTTACAAGGTTCGGGAATGGAACAAATGGGAATGAATATGCAAGATGCATTTGGACAGCTATTTCCCAAAAAGAAAAAGAAACGAAGCTTAACAGTAAAAGATGCTAGAAAAGTTTTAACACATCAGGAAGCTCAAAAGCTGATTGATATGGATGATGTGAAGCAACAAGCAATTGAAAAAGCAGAGCAAACGGGAATTATTTTTATAGACGAAATGGATAAGATTGCTGTAAAACAAGAACAATCGGCAAATGTATCACGAGAGGGTGTACAGCGTGATATATTACCGATTGTAGAAGGGTCTTCGATAGTTACGAAATATGGTTCAGTTAAGACAGACCATATGTTATTTATAGCTGCAGGAGCTTTTCATATGGCGAAGCCTTCTGATCTTATTCCAGAGTTGCAAGGACGTTTTCCAATCCGTGTCGAATTTGAAAAACTAACAGTGGCAGATTTCAAACGAATTCTTTCAGAGCCCTCTAATGCACTATTAAAGCAATATAAAGCATTGTTAGAAACAGAAGGAATAACCATTTCATATACGGAGGAAGCAATTAATCGTTTAGCAGAAATAGCTTTTGAAGTAAATCAAGATACGGATAATATTGGGGCAAGAAGATTACACACTATTTTGGAAAAATTATTGGAAGAATTATCTTTTGAGGCGTCTGATATCGGGATTGGAAATATTGAAATAACAGAAAACTATGTGAATGAAAAGTTAAAAACAATTGCAACGAACAAAGATTTAAGTCAATTTATTTTATAATATGGATGGTGAAAAATATGCAATTATTAGAAAAAACAAGGGAAATTAATGCCATGCTCCAAAAAACGAAGGGTAAATCAGTTGATTTCTCAGATATGTCAAAGACGTTAAGAGATGTGATCGGAGCAAATATATTTATTGTTAGTCGAAAAGGTAAATTATTAGGATTTGCTATTAACCAACAGATTGAAAACGAGCGAATGAAAAAAATGCTGGAAGAAAGGCAATTTCCTGAAACATATACAGATAATTTATTTAATATTTCCACTACAACAACAAATATTGATATCGATAGCGAATATACGGCTTTTCCAGTAGAAAATCGTGAGTTGTTTAAGCATGGTTTAACAACTATTGTGCCCATCATTGGTGGTGGGCAGCGACTAGGGACACTTATATTAAGTCGCTTATCAGATAGTTTTGATGACAGTGATCTAGTGTTGGCAGAATATGGTGCGACCGTAGTTGGAATGGAAATTTTACATGAAAAAACGGAAGAAATCGAAGAAGAGGCTCGAAGTAAAGCAGTAGTACAAATGGCTATAAGCTCTTTATCATACAGTGAACTGGAAGCAATTGAACATATTTTTGAAGAGTTGGATGGAAATGAAGGATTACTAGTAGCAAGTAAAATAGCTGATCGGGTTGGAATTACTCGTTCTGTTATCGTAAATGCACTTAGAAAATTAGAAAGTGCTGGTGTCATTGAATCCAGATCATTAGGAATGAAAGGAACATATATCAAAGTATTAAACGACAAATTTTTAAATGAACTAAAACACCATCACATCTAAAAAAAGATCTCCTCAAAATAATGAGGAGATCTTTTTTTGCGTTTTTTTCTAAATAACCAAAGAACAAAATGGCTCTCAGAATACATAATTGCGAAATAACACTCATGAGGATTACTCTCTATGGTAAGCATCTAAGAAGGTCTAACCTTGAAAATATACATAAGTTCGTAGTTTTAATTAATAGAGGAATTTGATAGTTGTTGGGCGAGTTTTGTCTGTTTTTTTATTTTTGCACCATTTAGCATGAATTATGAATCAAGTCTTATGGTTTAATCCGACATAAAAAAACAAAGAATTACAAATTCACCACCAAAAAATTAAGCATAAAGTCCTATTTTTGCAAAAAAATACACTACTTTAGTCAGAATATGACGATTAGTCATAGACAGTGTAGATCATTTACTTTACAATATTCGATAGATGAATGATTTTTATGACGGTTTTTTTAAAAAAAAGTGAGGGATTTTTTTATGTCTTTATTTGGAGGGACTATTCAGACTTTGGAAAATTCGCTTCAGTATGCTTCTGTAAAAAATAAAACGATAGCACATAATATATCAAATGCAGACACATCCAATTACAAAGCGAAAAAAGTTCAATTTAATGATGTATTGAAAAATGAATTATCAAATCAATTTCAAGCAACTAGAACCAATGAACGACATATTCCATTCTCATCTGATGGGTCGAATATAAATATTACAACAGACCGTAGTACAATGTACAACCATAACGGAAACAACGTGGATATCGATAAAGAAATGACAGAATTAGCGAAAAATCAAATTTACTATCAAGGATTAGTAGATCGTATGAATGGAAAGTTTAATAGCTTACAAAGTGTCATCAGAGGAGGTAGTTAATGATGTCGATATTTAATGCTATCAATACTAGCGGAAGTGGTTTGACCGCTCAACGTCTGAGAATGGATACGATCTCTTCCAATATTGCAAATGCAGATACAACAAGAGCGACAGTAAATGCAGAAGGAGAATATGAACCTTACCGGAGAAAGATGACGGTCTTCAGTCCTAAAGATCAAAGTTTTTCATCTATCCTCAGTCGAACTACTCAGAGAGAGGAAAGCACTGGAAATGGAGTCAAAGTATCACAGATCTCAGAAGACGAAGAACCGTTCAAGCTAGTTTATAATCCTAATCATCCAGATGCAAATGAGGATGGTTATGTAGAAATGCCTAATGTAGATCCATTAAAAGAAATGGTTGATATGATGAGTGCAACAAGGTCTTATGAAGCGAATGTTACCTCATTAAATGCTTCGAAAACAATGCTAATGAAAGCCTTGGAAATAGGCAAATAATACATAATAAAGGTGTGGATACTTAATGAATATTTATTCGCTAGAAAATATGCAGCCAAATTCGATTCAAACCATAAATAAAAAGCAGACAGTAGGTGAATCTCAACAACAATTTGCCGATAGCTTTAAGCAAGCTATTGAAAGTATGAATAAATCACAGAACGAGTCAGATCAAAAAACAGAAGCACTTGCCAAGGGTGAAATTGATGACTTACACGATGTCATGATAACAGCACAAAAAGCAAGTATTACGCTGCAAACCGGTGTAGAGGTTCAGAAAAAAATGGTGGATGCATACAACGAAGTAATGAGATTGCAAGTTTAATACATTGATAGTTGTAAGCAAGTAATGATTTTTGGGGGCACAAAATGAACGAAAAATTAAAACTATACAAGGATAGAGTAACTAGCTATTACACATCGATGTCGAAAAAGCAAAAAGGGTTACTTTTCGGTGGAATTGGAGCATTATTAGCTGTCATCATCCTAGTCACAGTAATGACATCCGCCAAAAGTGATATGGTCGCACTGTATAATGACTTGTCAATTCAAGAAGTAGGTCAAATTACAGAGGAATTAGATGCCCGTAGTGTTGCATATGAAATAACAGACGGTGGTACAGGTGTCAAAGTACCGGAAGCAATGGCAGATTCACTGTTGGTAGATCTTGCTGCACAAGGTGTACCTGATAGTGGTAGTATTGACTATTCTTTTTTTGCTGAGAATAGCTCATGGGGAGTAACTGATAATGAATTTGAAGTAATGAAATTAGATGCAATGCAAACGGAATTAGCAAATTTAATTGCGCAAATAGACGGGATTAATGGAGCTGAAGTAAATCTTAATATACCAGAGGAACCGGTTTTTATTAGTGACCAACAACAACCGTCATCAGCATCTATAGTCATTCAAACTGTACCAGGATATCAATTTGAACCAAGCAATGTGAATGCTCTGTATCACCTTGTTTCAAAATCAATTCCTAATCTTTCTACTGATAATATCGTCATTATGAACCAACATTTTGAGTATTTTGACTTAAATAATCAAGATTCTTTAGGGAGTGGTGATACATACACTTCACAACAACAAATTAAAGGCGATATTGAAAAAGACATCGAGAGAAATGTACAAAAAATGTTAGGTTCCATGATAGGAATGAATAAAGTAGCTATTTCCGCAACTGCTGACATCGATTTTACACAAGAACAACGAGTGGAACAGCTTGTCGAGCCGGTTGATGAAGATAATGACACTTTACCAGTCAGTATTGAAACGATTACGGAATCATTTACAGGTGCTCAACCCGAAGATGGAGCAGTCGGAGTTGAAGAAGGTGAGATTGCCAACTATCCTGCAGGTTTGGAAGGTAATGTAGGAGATTACGAGCTTGTCAAAGAATCCGTTAATAATGAATTTAATCGTATTCAAAGAGATATTGTGGAAAGTCCATATAAAATCAGAGATTTAGGTATACAAGTAGCAATTGATAATACGAGAGTAATAGAAGATGGAGAAATTGAACAACTGACTGCCCAGGAACAATTGGCTGTAGAGGAAAGCGTTGACTCTATTCTTAACTCTATTATCTCTACTTCTATTGATAAATCATACGGTGAAATAGTACCGGAAGAAAAAGTATCGATTGTATTCCAACCATTCGAAGGAACGGATACTTTAGCTAATCCAACAGTTAGTCCAGCTATTCCAGCTTGGGTATACATAGTAGGAGGCCTATTACTATTAGCTATTATTGTTTTGATATGGATGTTAAGAAGACGTTCAGAAGCAGAGCAAGTTGTTGAAGAGGTGGAAACTTCAGAAATTCAAGAACGGGAAGTTCCGCCAATTACTCATACTGATGATTCAGATTCATCGATGAGGCGAAAACAATTAGAGCAATACGCTCAGGAGAAACCAGAGGAATTTGCGAAATTATTAAGAAGCTGGATTACAGAGGATTAAAGGAGGTTAATAATCATGGCAAAAAGACAACAACTGACCGGAAAACAAAAAGCTGCTATTTTATTAATCTCACTAGGTCCAGATGTTTCTGCCCAAGTGTATAAGCATTTAACACCAGAAGAGATTGAAAAACTAACGCTTGAAATTTCATCAGTTAAAAAAGTAGATGGTACACAAAAGGATGAGATTTTGGAGCAATTCCATGAAATTGCGATGGCTCAAGATTATATTTCACAAGGTGGGATTAGTTACGCAAAAACAGTCCTTGAAAAAGCATTAGGTGAGGAAAAAGCAGGAGATATTTTAAACAGACTAACTTCCTCATTACAAGTAAAACCTTTTGACTTCGCAAGGAAGGCTGAACCTAATCAAATTATTAACTTTATTCAAAATGAGCATCCTCAGACAATTGCACTTGTATTATCTTATCTGGATTCTGAACAATCTGCCCAAATATTGTCAGAATTACCACAAGAAATGCAAGCAGATATCGCGAAACGGATTGCAGTTATGGACTCTACATCACCTGAAATCATTTCCGAGGTTGAACAGATTCTCGAACGAAAACTATCAACTACTGTCTCACAAGATTATACACAGACCGGAGGTATTCAGGCAGTTGTAGAAGTTTTAAATGGGGTAGATAGAAGTACGGAAAGAACTATTTTAGATACACTTGAAATTGACGATCCTGAATTAGCAGAAGAAATCAAGAAAAGAATGTTTGTATTTGAAGATATCGTTACCCTTGATAATCGAGCTATCCAACGCGTTATTCGTGAAGTTGAAAATGATGACTTACGCTTGTCTCTAAAAGTGGCAAGTGATGAAGTGAAAGAAATCGTCTTTAATAATATGTCTACAAGAATGGCAGAAACATTCAAAGAGGAAATGGAATTTATGGGTCCTGTTCGTTTGCGTGATGTAGAAGAAGCGCAGTCACGTATTGTATCTGTAATAAGAAGATTAGAAGAAGTGGGCGAAATTGTCATTGCCAGAGGTGGAGGAGATGATATTATTGTCTAATCGCTCTTTACCACCTAGGCAAATCCAATTACGAAAAATAGAGATACCGAAGACAAATCAACATTCCTCTGAACAAGACGCTAAAGAGAGGATAGATAGTATCTATCAGCAAATAGAGGATGCAGAGCAGCAATACAAAGAAACATTAAACAAAACAGAACAAAGGAAAGAAGAAGTACAATCGGAAATTAATCAATGGCGACAAGAATGGGAGAAAGAAAAAGCACACTATATTGAACAGGCCCAACAAGAAGGGTATCAACAAGGTTTTAAGCAAGGACAAGAAGATAGTACACAACTATTTCAGAAGAAAGTGGAAGAAGCTAGAGAGGTATTGAGGACGGCCAAACAGGAATATCACAAAATTATAGCAGAGAGTGATGAAACAGTTTTACAAATTGCTATGGCCGTAGCTGAAAAAGTATTGAAACAGTCCATTCAACAAGATCATGCGAAATTTGTTGGAATTGCGCAATCTTTGATAGAACAAGTGGAAGACCAGTCAAGTATTAAATTATTTGTTTCCAGTAATTATTATCCGTTCCTTATAGAAAATAAGGATGAGTTAAGTTCGATCATTCATGATGATATTGAATTTAGGATATATCCGTCGATGGAGTTACAAGGAGAACAAATTATGATTGAAACACCGTCTGGTAGAATTGATGCTTCTGTTGACAGTCAATTAGAAGAGATTAGAACGAGACTTTTTCATGTAGTGGAGGAGATCATGCGTGAAAACACAAATGATACTGAATGAAATTCATGATCTAGATGCCTATAAACGATATGGAAAAGTAGACCGTGTGATTGGGTTATTAATTGAAGCAAGAGGACCTGAAGCGCGTATTGGTGAAGTCTGCTATATTCACACGAAAAAAAAGAACGAAAAAATAATGGCAGAAGTAATTGGTTTTTACGAAAAGAAAGTCCTTTTAATGCCTTATTCAACACTGCATAATATTGCGGCAGGTTGTTTAGTAGAGGCTAGCAAAAATGCACTGCAAATTAAAGTCGGTAGAGCATTAATAGGAAAGGTTATAGATTCGACAGGTAATTTACTAGATGGTTCTCATTTACCTAAAGGTTTACAAGAGTATCCAACAGAGCAAGCGCCACCTAATCCGATCGAAAGACCTAGGATTACTGAACCAATCAAAATTGGTGTGAAGGCAATTGATACGGTGTTAACGGTTGGAAAAGGGCAAAGAATTGGAATTTTCGCAGGGAGTGGTGTAGGTAAAAGTACCCTGTTAGGTATGATCGCTCGTAATAGTAATGCTGACATCAATGTCATTGCTCTGATTGGAGAGCGTGGGCGAGAAGTGAAAGAATTTATTGAACGCGAGCTAGGACCAGAAGGTTTAAAGAAGTCAATTGTAGTGGTTGCCACCTCTGATCAGTCTGCTTTAATGCGAATTAAAGGTGCTTATACAGCAACAGCAATTAGCGAGTACTTTCGGGATCTGGGATATGATGTGAATTTGATGATGGATTCTGTTACGAGGGTAGCAATGGCACAACGTGAAATAGGGCTTGCCATCGGAGAACCACCAACAACAAAAGGGTATACTCCATCTGTTTTTGCGATGTTGCCATCCCTGTTAGAACGGACAGGTACTAGTAAAACTGGTTCAATCACAGCTTTTTATACCGTTCTTGTGGATGGTGATGACTTTAATGAACCGATAGCCGATACAACCAGAGGTATCTTGGATGGTCACTATATTTTGGATCGTAAATTAGCAGAAAAAGGACAATTCCCAGCAATCAATGTTTTACAGTCTGTAAGCAGGGTAATGCCTGAGATTGTTTCAAAAGAAAGGCTGGAATTAGCACAGAAAATTCGTTCTATTCTAGCAACCTATAATGATAATGAGGAATTAATTCAAATAGGGGCATATAAGAGAGGGTCTAATAATTCCGTTGACCAAGCGATTCAACTTCAACCAGGAATTTTAAATATCTTAAAGCAAGATATGAATGACAACGCTGATGAAAAAACAGCCCTTCAACAATTACAAGAACTGGCAAAAAGGAGTAGTTCCTGATGATGAATCAACTACATGGGTATGAAAAGATCAGAATGATAAGAGAGAATGAAAAAAAAGACGCCCAACTTAAATTTCAAGAAGCCGCAGCGGAATTTGAAAAGCATGCCAGTCACTTATATGATTTGCTGAAAAAGAAGGAAAAGATTGAAGAAAGCTATAAGCTGTCATTATCAGACAAGTCCCAAATTGAAACAATCAAATCATATCATCAATATTTAGATTTTCTTATGCCAACCATAATAAATGTTCAAAAAAAAGTGGATGCAGCAAGAAAGTATATGGATCAAGTACAAGAGTATGTAACCGAGCATTATATCGAAGTGAAAAAAATAGAGAAAATTATCGACAAAAAAGAACAGCAGTTTAAACAATTGGAAGACAAAAAAAACTTAATGCTAATGGATGAAGTTTCCATTCGCAAGTATCTAGAAAAGTAAGGATAGGTGAAGAAATGGCAACCAATCCAAAGAAAAATCAAGAAAAAAAACCGAATATTTTTCAATGGTTAATAGTTATACTTGTACCGTTAATTTTTGCATTACTGATTGCCGTAATCATCCTATACTTCATGGGCGTGGATGTTGGTAAATATACAAAAGAAACATTAAATAAGGTTCCATTTATAGATGAGCAAGTTACAACGGACCAGGAAGAATTACATGCTAATCAGTTAGCAGAGAAGGATCAACAAATTGAAATCCTTCAAGAAGAAATCGATGCTTTACAGTATGAAGCTCAAACAAAAGATGGAACCATTTCTGACTTGGAAGAAGAAATATCTGATTTGTCTTCAGAACTTGTAGAATTAGAAGATGCTCAGGATAGCAATACAGAAAATTTAGATGCATTTGATGAGCTTGCTGCTTCTTTTGCGGCAATGAAACCAAAGACGGCAGCGCCTATTATGGAAACGATGGAGACTGATATCGCTGTTCCGTTATTACGTCAATTAGATTCAGAAGTTAGAGGAGAAATCTTAGGTGAGATGGATCCGGAAATAGCAGCAGAATATTCAGATTTACTAGTGAATGAATAATGTATGATCTAATATTTGAAAGGGGGTGAAAAAATGATAGTAGCGCCTGAAATGTTATCAAATAGCTCAGCAATTTCCTCGCTTAAAACGATAAGAGGTAAAGCGGAGGGGAATGCTTTCTCTGATCTCATGTCACTTAATTTGACCAACTATAGACAACAAGCAAATCAAACAGATTCTATTAGTGATACAAACTTAGGAAAGCTAACAGATAAAGCATTGATACGCGAGTCATTGGAAAGTTTATCAGAAGAACAGTTGAATGGATTAATTGAAATAATTGACACCATTAACAGTAAGTTAAAGGATAACGGACAATCACTATCGTCAGAAGAATTAATGACATTTATCACGGAGCAGCTTGATGAAGATCAGGTAGAATTATTAGCTGAACAGGTAGAGACAAAAGATCAAGAAGGGTTAGTTGATCTAATCAAGAATTTTTTAGAAAAAATCAATAACATTGGTCAAAGTCAACAAGAAGTACCTGTAGGCCAATCAAATAGTATTAATTTTAGTGATGAGTATCTAGTAAAAAATAATCTAGTCCAAAAAAATCTTAGCACGGAAGCTGTTTTAGATGAAAATGCCAAATCATTGGTCGAACAAACTAAAAAAATATTACAGCAAATTCAAAATCAAACTATTAGCAATCGTGATTATAAACAAATCTTACAATGGTTGAAACAATGGTCACAAATGAATAATCAGACATTGAATGCAGCACAAAATCTCTTATCGGAAACTACCAATGAAAAGAGTAATGAAATATGGTCGAAGCTATTATCAAACTTTAATAGCCGTGAATCAATGCAACAACATTATGGAAGTATCCAGAAAGTTACACAGCAAGATGTGAAGCGATGGATAGATAGTGCAATGGATAGATTAGAAGCTGCTAGTAAACTTGATCAAGTGCAAGTAGTAAGAAATGATAGTGGTAATCAACAAGTTCAATCGAAAATACAGCAATATGTGATTCATTTGTCTCACACGAACAGTGATCAACAATTAGTTCAAAAACAACTTATTGATCAATTTCAGCAAGTAATGCAAAAAAGCAATTTCATGAAACTATCAAGTGGGGCTAATCAGTTAATGATACGACTTCAACCAGAACATTTAGGAGATGTTACAGTTAAACTAACTCAAATCAATGGTGAAATGACAGTTAAAATGATTGCTAGTACACAAGGTACCAAGGAACTGTTAGAGGGGAACATAAAACAGCTTCGCCATATGTTCTCACCGCAGCAAGTAGTAATTGAAAAACAAGAAAACTATTCTCAGATTAGTCAAGAGGAACTAACGGATGACAATCTGAATTCTCAGGAAGAAGAACAGCAAGAACAGCAGAACGATCATGAAGAGAAAGAATCTAATCATGATCAAAATCAAAGTTTCCATGATCTGTTGATGGATGCGAAAGTGTAGGTGATAAACAGTGACTTCTATTGATCCATCTTATTATATATCTAACCAAAACCAAACAAGAGAGGCTAATAATAATTTAGGGAAAGAAGAATTTTTAAAGATTTTAATGACACAGTTGCAAAATCAGGACCCATTAAATCCGATGGAGGATAAAGAGTTTATCTCACAAATGACAACTTTCTCATCATTAGAACAAATGATGAACATGTCTAATTCTATTGATTCGTTAGTAAAGAATCAATCGGTATCCCCTGTTATACAATATAGCCATTTAATAGGTAAAGAAGTTAGTTATTACCGAGTAGATGAAGAAACAGGTAAAGTAGCAGAGCCAAAAGAGGTAGTCAGTAGTGAAGTTAAGGCAATCTCCCAACAGGAAGGTTATGGCGTAATAGAATTAGATAACGGAACCAAAATATATACCGATGAGGTGCTCAGAATCAATGATCCTTCCGCGGAATAAAGGAGGGGTAAAATGGATAACCGGATTCATGCTTATCATCATCCACTTGTTCCCAATAAAAATACAGTTCAGCAGAAAAAAGCTAGTAATTTTTCAGATGTCCTAAAATATCAACAAGAAATTGAATTAAGTAAACATGCTAGCGACAGAATGACTCAGCGAAATATTGTATTGAGTGATGCTGACTGGAACAAGATGAATGAGAAACTAGATCAAGCCAAAAATAAAGGCGTAAAAGAGTCACTAGTTATTATGAATAATGCAGCATTTATCGTTAATGCGGAAAATAAAAAAGTGATTACTGCATTAGATAAAAGCGAACTTAGCAGTAAAATTTTCACCAATATTAATGGAACCATATTAATAGATTAGGCTGGACCCACTAGGGAAGCTCAGAAGCTACCAACCGACAGCGGTAGCTTAATGAAAAAAATCAGAAGGGAAGTTGATTAAATGTTACGTTCAATGTATGCGGGTATTTCAGGGATGAAGAGTTTTCAAACAAAATTAGATGTAATAGGGAACAATATAGCAAACGTTAATACGTCTGGTTTTAAAAAAGGTCGTACAACGTTTCAGGATATGATGAGTCAAACGGTTACCGGAGCTAGCGCGCCAACAGATATAAGAGGTGGTGTCAACCCTGCACAAGTGGGTACAGGTTCTCAACTAGGATCTATTGATAATGTACATACACAGGGGAACCGTCAAACAACAGAACGTCCTTTAGATCTCCAGTTAGAAGGAGATGGCATGTTTGTTTTCGCAACTGGTGAAAATATCGACGGCGCTGAAACGGAGCAAATGGATATCTCTTATTCAAGAGCAGGTAATTTATATTTGGATGATGAAGGATATATTGTGAATGCAAATGGTGAATATTTGTTAGGACAAGGCGGAATAGATCCTGATGGAAATCCAATAGACGGAAATACAAGAATTCGCATACCAGATACGGCACAAAGCTTTAGTATACAAGGTAATGGAATAGTAAATTATATTGAGAACGGTGAGACAGAAGAAGCAGGTCAAATTTTGCTTGCCAAATTTTCAAATCCTGGTGGTTTAAACAAGGTTGGATCAAATATGTTTCAAGATTCTGTCAACGCCGGAAGAATGGAAGAAGACGATGGTACATTTCTATATGTACCAGAAACGGAAGGTACAGCATCGATTGTCTCTGGTGCATTAGAAATGTCAAATGTGGACCTATCGGAAGAGTTTACTGAAATGATTACAGCCCAACGTGCTTTTCAAGCAAATACTAGAATTATTACAACATCTGATGAAATTTTACAGGAACTTGTGAACTTAAAACGATAAAAAGGGAGGAAGAGAGTTAAGGCTCTTATCCTTAACTCTCTAAATCTATGATTACACTAACGAAATTAAAAGGTGACACGATTACAATTAACGCTATATACATAGAACGTATTGAATCTTTTCCAGATACAACGATCACTTTGACCAATCAGAAAAAAATGTTTGTGAAAGAATCAGAAGAAGAAGTGAAGGAAATGGTAAGAGAGTTTTATAAGCAAATAGGTCTCTATCAACTTCAAAGAGAAGTGGGTGAAAAAGGCAATGAATCCTAAATTAATAAAAATTTTAGTTGTGGTTCTATTAATTATTACCATAGCAGGGGCTGTAACATTATATTTTCTGCTAAATAACACATCTAATGACGGAGAAGCTATGTCGATTGATGATATGGTGAAATACTCTTATACAACCGAAGAAATAAGAACTGATCTAAATGATGGTAATTTCGTTCTCATTCAATTTCAATTCATTACAAATAGTAAAGCTGCTTTAGGAGAAATTGAAAAAAGAGAATTCCAAGTAAAAAATGAATTTATAAAATTATCAGTTGACTTAACAGCAAAAGACTTTCAAGAAAATTTATCGGAGTTAGAAAGTGATATAAAGACTGCTATGAATAAACATATGACGGAAGGCCAAATCGTCGATGTTCTAATTATAAGTAAAGTTATCCAGTAAGTTTACTCCGAATGGAGGTGGAAAAATGGCAGATGAAGTTCTTTCGCAAAATGAGATTGACGCCTTACTATCAGCTTTATCATCTGGTGAAATGGATGCCAATCAACTAAAAGAAGAAGAAAAAGATAAAAAGGTAAAAGTATATGACTTTAAAAGAGCACTAAGATTCTCTAAGGATCAAATAAGAAGTATTTCTAGAATTCATGATAACTTTGCTAGGTTGTTATCAACCTATTTTTCAGCACAGTTAAGAAATTATGTACACATTGCTGTTGCTTCGGTAGATCAAATTCCTTATGAAGAGTTCATTCGATCCATTCCAACAAAAACAATTCTAAATGTTTACAGTGTGGAACCATTAGATGGAAGAATAATTTTTGAGTTCAATCCTAACATAGCCTATGCCATGCTAGATCGTATGCTCGGTGGGAAAGGAAGCAGTGTTAATAAGATTGATAATTTAACTGAAATTGAAACAACGCTTATGTCACAACTGTTTGAAAAAGCTTTAGACAATCTTCAAGAAGCCTGGGGATCCGTAGTTAATATTGACCCAATGCTGGAAGACTTTGAAGTCAACCCGCAATTTTTACAACTAGTTTCTCCTAATGAAACAGTTGTTGTAGTGTCCTTGGATACTACAATTGGTGATAGTAGCGGTATGATTAACATTTGTATCCCTCACGTAGTACTCGAACCGATTATTCCAAAGTTATCTGTTCATTATTGGATGCAAAATGAAAATTCCAAGGAAAGAAAACCAGAAGAATATGAATCTATTTCTCAAAATATTAAGCAAACAACCTTGGATATGACTGCTATATTAGGTGAAGCATCCATTACATTAGAAGAATTTTTATTCCTTGGAATAAACGATACCGTTGTACTGGATAAAAGTATTGATCAAGCATTAACATTACAAGTTGGTCAAGAGCCTAAATTTCTCGTTCAACCAGGAAAGAAAAAACAAAAGATAGCAGTACAAGTATTAGACGAAATTAAGGGAGGGGATCAAGATGATGAATGACGGAATGTTATCCCAAGATGAAATAGATGCATTATTGAATGGCTCTGATGATACCAATGAAGATGTGAATTCAAATGAAGCTCCTTCCACAGATGAATACCTATCATCTATAGAAGAAGATGCTTTAGGAGAAATTGGAAATATATCTTTTGGTAGCTCTGCAACAACGCTATCAACTTTATTAAATCAAAAAGTAGAGATTACAACCCCTATCATCAGTGTTCTTCATAAAGGTGAATTAGAGGAAGAATTTCCTGTACCATATGTTGGAATAGAAGTGAAATATACAGAAGGTTTCAGTGGGGCAAATTTATTTATTCTGGAATCAAAAGATGCAGCTATTATTGCTGATCTTATGCTTGGTGGAAATGGTGATCCTGAATCTCAGGAGTTAAATGATATCCATTTAAGTGCTGTTCAAGAAGCGATGAATCAAATGATGGGAACTGCAGCTACTAGCATGTCTACTGTTTTTAATAAGAAGGTGGATATTTCACCTCCAACAACATCTATTATGGATGTTACAGAAGAAGAAACAGAATCCTTAACACCAGATGAGGATGTCTTAATCAAGGTTTCCTTTCAATTAAAAATTGGAACGTTAGTAGATTCAAAAATTATGCAGTTATTACCTGTTACGTTCGCTAAAGATTTAGTGGATCAATTATTAAATGTACCAGAGAAACCAGATGAATCAAATAACAAAACGATTGATGAGTCGGAAACAGCTAAGGCGGAAATCAATCAAAATAATGAGGCTGAATCGGTTCCTAATAATCAACCAGGACAACAACAAACTTCGATGCCTCAATCACACGCAAATGCTCAACCACATCAGCCGAAACAATTAGGAAGCCAATCAGCAGGAGCCAACCAAGGAGTCCAAGCTGCTTCTTTCTCCAATTTTGAGGATGTGCCATTACAACAAAGTGAGAAACGAAATCTGGATTTATTAATGGATATTCCTTTACAAGTAACGGTCGAGTTAGGAAGAACGAAACGAACTGTAAAAGAAATTTTAGAATTATCCTCTGGTTCCATTCTGGAATTAGATAAACTAGCAGGTGAACCAGTGGATATATTAGTCAACCAAAAACTTATAGCTAAAGGTGAAGTCGTAGTAATTGACGAAAACTTTGGTGTAAGAGTAACAGATATAGTAAGTAAAGAAGATAGATTAAAACAATTAAAATAGATAAATGAAAGGATTGATAGATATGGCTAAAACAGTATTAATCGTAGATGACGCTGCTTTTATGAGAATGATGATTAAAGATATTTTAACAAAGAATGGATATGACGTAGTAGGAGAAGCACAGGATGGTCAAGAGGCTGTTGAAAAATATAAAGAATTACAACCTGATTTAGTAACTATGGATATAACAATGCCAGAAATGGATGGAATTGCTGCTTTAAAAGAAATTCAAAGTATCAATGGAGCTGCTAAGGTAATTATGTGTTCTGCAATGGGACAGCAAGCGATGGTAATTGATGCGATTCAAGCAGGTGCAAAAGACTTTATCGTAAAACCATTCCAAGCTGATCGGGTAATTGAAGCCATTTCAAAAGTTTTAGGTTAATGAGGTGATTGGCATTAACCTGAAATTACTAATAAGCCTATTATTTATGTGTCTTCTAGTTTGGGCTTCACCAGTTAATTTGGTAGCTAGTGGAATGGTAAATGATATGTTTGATAATCAAGAGGAAATAAAACAAGAGGAAGAGATCGATAACGAAGCTGTTACAGATGAGGAACATTCTGCTGTTGATTCTCCCAGTTTTATAGGGAGTTTCATCAAACTCATTTTCGCTTTAGCAATTGTTATTGGTTTGATTGTACTGATTTCGAAGTATGCACGAAAAAAAAATGGCTTTCTCAAAAAGCATCAAGTTATTGAAAATTATGGTGGTATAACTGTTGGATCTAATAAATCGATTCAAACGATAAAAATTGGCGATCGCTTTTATGTCATTGGCGTTGCAGATAATATTGAATTATTAATGGAAATTACTGACCCTGAAACAATGGAACAATTAATGAAACAAGAAGAAACAAGTGATTCTTTAGATAAACTTAAAGCGAAACTAACTAAACAACCCGCAGAGCCATCAAAAAATAGCAATCAAAATTTCAGTTCGCTATTTAACAAGGAGCTAAATACAATGAAAGAAGGAAGAAAGAAAGTATATCAAAAACTGAAAGAAAGTAGTCAAAAAAATGATCATAAACCTCATTGATGTTTTCTCTAGCTCAGATCCTGAGAGTATATCTACATCTGTTCGGTTACTTTTATTATTAACTGTTCTTTCATTGGCTCCTAGTATATTAATATTAATGACCAGCTTTACTAGAATTTTGATTGTATTATCATTTGTTCGAACATCATTAGCGACCCAACAAATGCCACCAAATCAAGTGTTGATTGGTCTCGCTTTATTTATGACATTTTTTATTATGGCACCTACATTTCAAGAAATAAATGAGGAAGCATTACAGCCGTTATTCGAGGAAGAGATGACTTTAGAAGAAGCCTATGATAATGCAAGTGTCCCGATTAAGGAGTTCATGTCCAAGCATACAAGGGAAAAAGATTTAGCATTATTCATGAACTATGCAGAAATAGATAGACCGGAAACAGTTCAAGATATTCCCTTGACGACATTAGTTCCAGCTTTTGCAATAAGTGAACTAAAAACAGCTTTTCAAATGGGTTTTATGATATTTGTTCCATTCCTAGTAATTGATATGGCAGTTGCAAGTGTCTTAATGTCTATGGGGATGATGATGTTACCTCCGGTGATGATTTCATTACCATTTAAAATATTATTGTTTGTTCTAGTAGATGGGTGGTATTTAATTACACATTCATTATTAGATGGTTTCTTACCACTGTGACATAGTTTGAGAGGAGATACTGATAGTGAGTGGAGAATTTGTTGTTTCATTAGCCGAGCAGGGGATATTTACAATTTTAATGGTAGCTGGGCCGATCCTAATACTGGCATTAGTAGTAGGATTATTAGTAAGTATTTTTCAGGCTACTACCCAAATCCAAGAACAAACACTTGCATTTATACCGAAAATTGTTGCTGTCTTACTAGGTATTATCGTATTTGGACCCTGGATGCTATCAACAATGGTAGAATTTGCAGCAAATTTATTTCAAAATCTGAATCAGTTTGTGAGATAAGCTATGTTTGAGTTAATAGATATCAATCGTTTCCCAGCATTTATTTTAATCTTAGTGAGAGTAGTGGCTTTTTTTGCAACCGTGCCGATCTTCTCATATCGTAATATACCAACACAATTAAAAATTGGTATAGGTGTTTTTATAGCATGGATCATGTTTTATACACTGGAGATTCCTGAGCTTGCATTTGATGGCATGTATATTTTACTGATAATGAAAGAGGCAATCATAGGTTTATTACTAGGTTTAATCGCTTATTTAATATTAGCTGCCATTCAGATTGCAGGTGGCTTCATCGATTTTCAAATGGGATTCGCGATCGCCAATGTTGTTGATCCACAAACAGGAGCTCAAAGTCCATTAATAGGACAATACTTTTATACGATCGCTCTGTTGTTTTTATTATCAGTTGATGGTCATCACCTACTGCTTAACGGGCTGATGTATAGCTTTGATGAGCTTCCGTTAGATCAGTTTATTCAATTTAATAATTTGGATTTTATTCTAAGAACTTTCAGCCAAATGTTTGTCATGGCTTTTCAATTAGCTCTTCCGATTGTAGGTTGCTTGTTTTTAGTTGATGTAGCGTTAGGTATTATTGCACGAACCGTTCCGCAGCTAAATGTTTTTGTCGTGGGGCTTCCGCTTAAAATATTTGTTTCATTTGCTGTACTATTTATGTTTGTAACATTTTATATGATGATCGTGAAGCAACTTTTTCAATATACGTTAGAAACGATGCAAAGTCTTATTCAAATGTTCGGAGGTGCTTAATTGATGAAATTACGGCTTGATCTTCAATATTTCGCAGGTGAAAAAACCGAAAAAGCCACTCCGAAAAAAAGACTAGATGCACGTAAAAAAGGACAAGTTGCCAAAAGTCAAGATGTAAATACAGCCATTTTACTATTTTTTGTGTTCATTATTCTTATGGTGACAGGTGATTTACTGAAAAGAACGATGACAGACATGTATAGCAAATCATTTACAGAATATATACATCAAGATCTTACAGAAGAAGAACTTTTCAACATGTTATTAGATGTTCTGTCCCAAATTAGTATAGCAATCGCACCAATTATGCTAATTGCGATTGTAGCAGGGCTTGCTTCCAACTTTATGCAAATTGGCTTTTTGTATACCACAGAACCGCTAAAGATGAAATTAAATAAAATTGATCCCATTCAAGGTGCAAAGAGAATATTTTCTGCACGAGCATTGGTGGAGTTAGTAAAATCTTTATTAAAGATTGTAGTTGTTGGTGTGATTACATTTTCTATCATATGGATCAACCGCGATGAGATGATGATGTTAGTTGATAAAGAGGTTAATGGAGCATTAGCTTTCTTCGGACAGATGACGATCCAAATGGGGGTTGCAGCGGCCATTGGTTTGCTGATTATTTCGGTGATTGATTATGCTTATCAGAAATACGATTTTGAAAAGCAAAACCGAATGTCTAAAAATGACGTGAAAGATGAACATAAAAATATTGAAGGTGATCCATTAATCAAATCAAAAATAAAAGAAAAGCAAAGACAAATGGCGATGCAGAGAATGATGAGTGAAGTACCTAATGCAGATGTTGTTATCACCAATCCAACTCATTATGCGATTGCAATCAAGTATGACGAATCAAAGGCAGATGCGCCATATGTTGTTGCAAAAGGTGTCGATTTTGTTGCGATGCGAATCAAGGATATCGCTCGAAATCATGATGTGATGACGGTAGAAAATCGACCTTTAGCAAGAGCATTATATGATCAAGTCGAGATTGATGAAATCATAAGTGAAGAATTTTTCCAAGCTGTAGCGGAAATTTTAGCTTATGTCTATCGAATTCAAAAGAAGATATAAGAATGTTTGTGTGTTTCACGTAAAGGAGTTGTAAGAAGATGAAAGCTAGAGATTTTTCCGTTTTATTTGGTGTTATATCTATTATTATTATGTTAGTTATTCCTCTTCCAGGGTGGTTATTAAGTATATTAATTTTAACCAATATATCTCTAGCATTAATCGTGATTTTAGTCTCTATGAATACAACAGAGGCATTACAATTCTCTGTTTTTCCTTCCTTACTTTTGTTATTAACTTTATTTCGGTTGGGTTTGAATGTTTCAACTACTAGATCGATTTTATCAGAGGCTGATGCAGGTGGTGTCGTTGAAACATTTGGTACTTTTGTTATCGGAGATAATCCTTTGGTAGGTTTTGTTGTATTTGTTATTTTAGTTATTATTCAATTTTTAGTTATTACCAAGGGTAGTGAGCGTGTATCCGAAGTAGCTGCTCGTTTTACATTAGATGCAATGCCAGGTAAACAAATGAGTATCGATGCGGATTTAAATGCCGGAATGATCAATGAACATCAAGCGAAAGATCGTCGTGAAAAAATTGAACATGAAGCAGATTTTTATGGAGCGATGGATGGTGCTAGTAAATTCGTTAAAGGTGATGCCATTGCCGGTATAATTATTGTACTGATTAATATTATTTTTGGACTCATTATCGGTATGGCGCAACTAGGATTAAGTTTTAATGAAGCAATTGACACCTATATGCGATTAACTGTTGGGGATGGATTAGTAAGTCAAATCCCAGCACTACTTATATCGACTGCTACCGGGATTGTTGTTACTAGAGTTGCCTCTGATGGCAACCTAAGTGCAGATGTTACTAAACAGTTACTTAGATATCCGACGCTGCTTTATGTTGCTGGTGGTACCATCTTCTTCTTAGGTTTAACACCAATTAACTTTGTTCTGACAACGATGATCGCTGCTATATTAATTATTAGTGCTTATCTGTTATCGAGAAAAACGCAAGTAGAAGAAGCACCAAGTGATGAACAAATAGATGAGTCAGAATCAGAAGAAATGCAGTCACCGGAAAATGTAGTTGGTCTAATTAACATGGACCCAATCGAATTCGAATTTGGATATGGACTAATTCCTTTAGCTGATTCTAATCAAGGTGGAGATTTATTAGATCGTGTTGTCATGATCAGACGCCAATTAGCAATTGAATTAGGATTAGTCATTCCAGTTGTAAGAATCCGAGACAATATTCAGTTAAATCCTAATGAATATCGGCTTAAAATAAAGGGAAATGAAATAGCTAAAGGTGAATTATTACTAGATCATTATTTAGCTATGAGTCCAGGTATTGAGGATGATGAATTAGAAGGTATTGACACTGTAGAACCGGCATTTGGCTTACCAGCTAAATGGATTACGGAAGAGGTAAGAGATGATGCGGAAATGTCTGGTTACACTGTTGTAGATCCTCCGTCTGTAGTCTCCACACATATTACAGAGTTAATAAAACGTTATGCACACCAGTTAATTGGTCGACAAGAAACCCAACAATTAATAGATCATTTAAAAGAGTCTAATCCAATTTTGGTTGAAGAAGTGACACCAGATCCATTAGCAGTTGGAGATGTTCAGAAAGTATTAGCTAAGTTGTTGCGTGAAAATGTATCTATCAAAAATTTACCGGTTATTTTCGAAACATTAGCAGACTTTGCTAAAATGACGACAGATACAGATCTACTGACTGAATACGTAAGACAATCATTATCCGTTCAAATTACCAATGATATTGTGCAAGGTAAGCAGCAATTAAAAGTGATAACTGTTTCAGGTGAAGTGGAAAAATTAATTGCCGAGCATATACAACAAACCGAGCATGGCAGTTATCTAGCGATGGATCCTGATACACAACAACGAGTAATTCACTCTGTTTCAGAAAATGTAGAGAACATAAGTTTACAGGAAGAGACACCAGTCATCTTATGCTCACCAACAATTCGAATGTATTTTAAACAATTACTAGATCGCTTTTATCCACACGTGAATGTCTTGTCCTATAATGAAATTGAACCAACTGCAGAAATTCAAAGCATCGGGGTGGTGAACGTAGCATGAAAGTAAAAAAATTCAAGGGTGCAACAATGCCAGAAGTGATGCAAGTCGTGAGAAAAGAATTAGGACCAGATGCTGTCATATTAAATTCAAAAGTCATACATGAAGGTGGCTTTTTGGGGCTATTCAAAAAAAGAAAAATGGAAGTTTTAGCGGCAATTGATCAAACAAAGTTACCAAAAAAAAAGCATGTTACGCATAAAAAAGTAGCAGAACCTAAAACTGATTCCAAATCTAATGTCGTAAGTTCTAATCAAGATAATGTATTACAAGAGTTACGAGAAATGAAGCAATGGATGCAAAAGAATGCAACGAAAGATTCGAGTTTCCAGATGCCATATCAGTTAGCTTACGACCATCTAATTAAACAAGAAGTAGATCAGGAGATTGCTTACGACTTAACCGACTCTATACAAGCAAGGTTTAATAATGATGAGATAGGAGAAAGTAAAGTGTGGGTCCAGTTATCTTTTGAAGTAAAACACCGCATAGCAAACAAAGGGACTTTTGGTGGAGAAATATTTGATAAACAGTTTATTCATTTGGTTGGGCCTACAGGAGTCGGAAAAACAACAACGATAGCCAAGCTAGCAGCACATTGCGTGTTAAATCGCCAAAAAAAAGTAGCGTTCATAACAACGGATACGTATCGAATTGCTGCGATTGAACAACTAAAGACGTATTCGAAAATCTTAGATGTACCAATAGAAATTGCATACAATCTGGATGATTATCAAAAGGCGAAGGAAAAGTTTAAAGATTATGATTATGTTTTTGTTGATACAGCCGGTAGAAATTTCAGAGATGAAAAATATATCAAAGAATTAGGTAAAATTGTTGATTTAAACTACGAGGTCAATACGTATCTAGTCCTTTCATTAACTACAAGGGCAAAGGACCTAGAAGAGATTTATCAACAATTTGATAATATACCAATCAAACAACTTATTTTAACTAAAAAGGATGAAACAACTACTTATGGTCCTATATTAAATTTGTGTTTGAAATATAAAATGGGTATTGCGTATATAACAAACGGTCAGGATGTACCTGATGACATTGAAGAAACTTCCATAGAGCAAATTGGAAAATTAATAGTTGGTGATTAAAATGGCTGATCAAGCAGCAAAGCTAAGACAAAAATTAAGAGGAGTTCACAGTCATTACCACGCAAAAACTATAGCTGTAGTAAGTGGTAAAGGAGGAGTAGGGAAGTCTAATATTGCTTTAAACTTTTCTTTATCCTTAGCTAGCAAAGGTAAAAAAGTTTTATTATTTGACTTGGATGTTGGCATGGGGAATATTGACATTCTGTTAGGTAAAAGTTCTAACTATTCTATTATTAATCTGTTCGAGAATAAATTGTCGATATATGATATTATAGAACTAGGTCCAAAATCACTTCATTATATTGCGGGGGGTAGTGGACAAGATCATATTTTCTATCTTAATGAGGAAAGATTGCAATTTTTCCTTGAGCAATTAGAACTGCTTTTGAGAGAATATGACTATATTATTTTCGACATGGGGGCAGGTGTTACGCGAGAAACCATCCATTATATTTTAGCTGTTGATGAATGTATTCTTGTAACAACTCCAGAACCAACATCCATGACAGATGCATATTCCATGATAAAGCATGTTTTATTACAACAACCGACAAAGTTTCATCTAATTATTAATCGTTCTAAAAGTAAAAAACAGGGTATCGATATCATGAATCGTATGAATAGCGCTGTGAAACGTTTTTTAGACCATGATGTAGTACCACTTGGAACAATCCCTGATGATTCAGCTGTTACAGATGCTGTATTAGCACAGCAACCTTTTGTTATATATAACCCTAAATCAAAAGCATCAGTGGCAATCGAACATGTCACCAATCATTATCTAGGGGAACCGGAACCATCAAAAAAATCAGATGATTCAGGATTTCTAAACAGACTCAGAAGATTAATTACAGAAAGGTAGAAATCTATGAACAAAAAACTTGTATTAGTCGTTGATGATTCAGCATTTATGCGAAAAATGATTTCAGATATTATCCATTCTTCTCCTTATTTAGAAGTAATTGCTACGGCAAGAAATGGTGAAGATGCGTTAAAGAAAGTGATGGAATTAAAACCTGATGTTATTACTTTAGATGTAGAAATGCCGCTAATGGATGGAATATCAACGTTACAAGAAATCATGAAAAAGGTGCCAACACCTGTTGTTATGCTTTCCAGTTTAACGAAATCTGGTGCAGATAAAACGATAGAGGCAATGTCTTACGGTGCTGTTGACTTTATCGCAAAACCTTCAGGATCAATATCTTTAAATATTAAAGACGTTGAATCAGAGATAGTTCAAAAAGTAGAGCATGCATCACGTGCTAATTACAAGTTATCCATAAATACGTCATCCTCTATTCAAAAGAAAAGCTATAAACCTATTACAAGTAATCGTCCGATTGTCGCGATAGGTTCTTCAACAGGGGGACCTAGAGCATTACAACAAGTTATCACCAAATTGCCAGCTGGTTTTCCATCACCGGTTGTTATTGTTCAGCATATGCCAAAAGGATTTACCAAATCGTTGGCTGAACGTCTCGATAAATTATCAAATGTAACAGTCAAAGAAGTGGAAAATGGAGATTTAATAGAGAATGGTAAAGTGTATCTAGCACCGGGCGGAAGTCAATTTAGGGTAAAAGAGATCCACAGCCGATTATATGCAGAAGTAAAACACGAACAGCCAGTCAATGGACATCAACCATCTGTAGATGTATTGTTTGAATCGATTGCTAATGTACAGGATTGTCATCCTCTTGCAGTTATCTTGACCGGGATGGGTAGTGATGGTTCAAATGGCATGATACATATAAAGAAACGACATCCTAGAACCATTGCTATATCTCAGTCAAAAGAAACATGTGTAGTTTATGGTATGCCTCAAGCAGCAGAAAAAACTAGTTTAGTAGATTATGTAGAAGACTTAGAAAATATTGGTGAAGTATTAGTGCAAAAAATCCGAAAGAAGAGGTGAAATACCGATGGAAAATAACGAGTATCTTGAAGTATTTATTGAGGAAAGCAAAGAGCACATTCAATCATTAAACGATCAACTATTAGTTTTAGAAAATGAACCGGAAAACATGGATACAGTAGGCGAAATTTTCCGTTCTGCACACACTTTAAAAGGTATGGCTGCAACAATGGGTTTTCAGGATCTAGCTGATTTAACGCATAAGATGGAGAATGTACTAGATGCAGTGCGAAATGATCAGTTGAAAATCACTACTGATATCATTGATGTAATCTTTCAGGCTGTTGATCAGCTTGAAGGAATGGTTTTAGATATAGCTGAAGGTGGCGATGGTTCTTCAGATGTGCAGGAACTTGTAAACACATTACAAGCTATTGAAAGTAACCAAGGTGTCGTAAGCGTAAACGAATTAACAAAAGAAACAAAACCAGAGAGCAGTGATCAAGCACATTTTTACCAGTTTGATCAATTTGAATTAGCTATTATAGATCAATCAAAAGAAAATGGATTCGAGAATTTGGAAGTAACAGTAAAATTAAATGAAAACTGTCTATTAAAAGCTGCTCGCGTATATATGGTGTTTGAGGTCTTAGAACAAATTGGCGAAGTAATTAAGGCTGATCCTACAGTTCAAGATTTAGAAGAAGAAAATTTTGATTTGCAGTTTCATGTGTTATTAGTGACAAAGGATAGCGCTGAAGATGTAAAACAAAAAATTCTAAAAGTGTCTGAAATTGAAGAAGTTATAGTTTCAACGTTCGAACAGGATAAAAATGTTCAGGCAAACAACGATGAGAATAATAAAGTTGAAAAAGAATCAATTGAGAGTAAGGAATCATCACAGAATAAAAATGCAGATGATAGTAAGAAAAAAACAGGAAAAGGTGTTACAAGTAAGACAATTCGGGTTAATATTGATCGGCTTGATGGTTTAATGAATTTATTTGAGGAATTAGTTATTGATAGAGGGCGCCTAGAACAGATTTCAGCAAATCTTAAGCATGCAGATTTACAAGAGACTGTAGAGCGAATGTCGAGAATTTCAGGTGATTTACAAAATATTATTTTAAATATGCGTATGGTCCCTATTGAACAAGTGTTTAATCGTTTTCCTAGAATGGTGCGTCAACTTTCAAAAGATTTAGGTAAAAAAATAAATCTGGACATTATTGGTGCAGAAACTGAATTAGACCGAACCGTTATCGATGAAATTGGTGATCCGTTAGTACACTTGATTCGTAATGCTTTAGATCACGGTATCGAAACTCCAGAGAAGCGACAAGAAGCAGGAAAAAAGGAAGAAGGAGACTTATTATTAGAAGCTTACCATAGTGGAAATCATGTCTTTATTGAAATATCTGATGACGGTGCAGGAATTAACAGAGAAAAAGTTGTAAACAAAGCAATTTCTAATCACGTTATTACAGAAGAGGAAGCTAGTCAATTAACAGATAAACAAGTGTATCAACTGATCATGTCTAGTGGTTTCTCTACTGCTGATACGATTAGTGATGTATCAGGACGTGGTGTAGGTTTAGACGTAGTGAAAAATACGATTGAATCACTAGGTGGAACGATTACAATCGAGTCAGAAGAAGGAAAAGGATCCCTGTTTTCTATCCAATTACCATTAACTTTATCTATTATATCTGTTTTATTAGTAGAAGTTGAGAAAGAAAAATATGCAATCCCGCTATCATCTATTATTGAAACAGCAATTATTAGCAAATCAGAGATTTTAAATGCTCACAACAAAAAGGTAATTGACTTCAGAGGAAAAGTAGTACCATTAATAGATTTAAAAAATGTATTTGAAGTACCAACTGAGAAACAAGATGATGAGTTCTATTCCATTGTTATTATTCGAAAAGGGGATAGGATGGCAGGATTAGTTGTTGATACTTTCATCGGTCAACAGGAGATCGTATTAAAATCGTTAGGAGACTATTTAGGAGATGTATTTGCGATTTCAGGTGCCACTATTTTAGGTGATGGGCAAGTAGCATTAATAGTTGATACCAATACATTAATTAACTAGGAGGGGTAGCATGAAAGAAGTAACAAGCAATCATCAATCGATAATTATCGAATTGGATAAAGAAGAATATGCGATTCCTGTGGAAGTCGTCGGAGCTATCGAGCGGATGCAACATATTACTAGAGTACCAAAAACAGCAAATTTCGTTAAAGGAGTTATCAATCTTCGTGGTGTAGTTACGCCAATAATAGATTTACGTGAGCGATTTGGAATGGAAAGTATGGAACAAACTGAAAGTACAAGGATTATCATTATTCATATGGATAAGTATGATGTTGGATTTATTGTGGATGCTGCTTATGATGTCTTAGATATTCCAGAGGAAGCAATTGAACCTGCTCCACAAGTGATCGGAACAGTCGATGCTGACTACATTGGAGGAGTTGCAAAAGTCGACAAGAGATTGATCATGCTTTTAGAGTTGGAAAAAGTATTATCACAAGAAACATATCACGCTGCAATCCCAGGACAAGAAGGTTAAATAAAAATGGCCAATATGGAAAATTTATCGCAACAACATTTAGATGTTTTAAAGGAAGTAGGTAATATTGGCGCAGGTAATGCTGCTACGGCACTTTCAAGCTTATTAGGGAAAAAAATCGACATGTCAGTCCCATCAATTCAAATTGTCGATTTTAATGAATTGATGGAATATGTAGGTGGGCCTGAACAAATAATCGTTAGTGTATTTTTAAGAATACAAGGTGAAGCACCTGGAAGTATGTTTTTTGTTCTCTCACCTGAAGAGGCAACTTCGTTAGTTGAACAATTAACAGGCACATCGGGTGATGATATCGGAGAAAATGATCTTGCTATTTCTGCTATTTCTGAAATTGGTAATATCCTTTCGGGATCTTATTTATCTGCTTTATCTGATTTTACGTCTATCAACCTGCAACCAACTGTACCGAATGTAACGATTGATATGGCAGCTGCTATTTTAATGCAAGGACTTCTTGAAATTTCTCAAGAAAGCGACTATGCGATAATCATAGATACGATGATTGAAGAGGAAGAACAGTCAAACGAGTCGGTGAAAGGCCATTTCTTTTTATTACCAGACCCTGACTCTTTTGATGAAATTTTCAAAGCACTAGGGGTCGAAGAGTTATGACAATCATAACAACTGTTGTAAAAGTAGGTATTGCAGATTTACAAGTAGCACAAGTACCAAACACATTAAAAACATCTGGATTAGGATCTTGCGTTGGTGTAGTCATCTATGAGCAGAAGGTAGCAGGACTTGCGCATGTCATGTTACCAGATTCAACTGCCTCCAAAAAAAGTATAGTTAACGAAATGAAGTATGCAGACACATCGATTGACTTATTATTGGAGCAACTTTTAACTGAAGGTGTCTGTAAATCTAAGTTGAAAGCTAAAATAGCTGGTGGAGCACATATGTTTTCCTTTCAGTCTGATAATAATATGTTGAAAATTGGTCAACGAAATGTCGAAGCGGTGCTTGCCAAATTAAAGGAACATAAAATCCCGGTTATTGCACAAGATGTTGGCGGTAATAAAGGGAGAACAATTGAATTCAATATCGAAACAGGTATGCTGGAAGTACGAACGGTAAATAGTGGCGTTATGCAAATTTAATTAGAATTAGTTATTTTTGAAATGAGGTGATTCGATGGTCAAAGATACATCAGTAGAAAAAAGTTTGTGGAATAAATGGTTAAACAACAAAAGTGAAGAAAATACGAACAAATTAATTGAAAACTATATGTATCTTGTACATTACCATGTCCAACGAATCGCTGTTAATCTACCTAAAAGTGTTAACAAAGATGATATCAAAAGTTTGGGTTTATTTGGCTTGTTTGATGCAATTTTAAAATTTGATAATAGTCGCGACTTAAAATTTGATACTTACGCTTCCTTTCGAATAAAGGGTGCCATAATTGACGGATTGAGAAAAGAAGATTGGTTACCTCGAACGACACGTGATAAAGTAAAAAAAATAGATCAAGCAATCGAATCGTTAGAACAATCACTTCAACGGGAAGTAAACTCCGATGAAATTGCAGAATATTTAGGGTTAACTACGGCTGAAGTAGAGGATTCTTTAAAAGATAGCTTTTTTGCTAACCTCTTGTCGATGGAGGAGAAAAGTAAAAACAACACAGAAGAAACAAAAGAAGGAATTGGTTATCTTATTCCGGATGATAGGGAACCTTTACCTGAAGAAAATATTGTACAAAAGGAAAACTATCAAGAATTATCGAAATGTATCCAACAATTAAACGAAAATGAGCAAATGGTATTAAGTTTATTTTATGATAAGGAATTAACATTTACAGAAATCGGTAAAGTATTAGGCTTAACAACATCAAGGATCTCGCAAATTCATAAACAAGCTATAGTAAAAGTTCGTCATTTATATAAAAAAATATAATAGTATAGGCGGGGCTTGATCATGAATGAAATAAAAGAAAAAATAGATATTAATGTCTCGAAAGATCGATTAGTGGCAACACTGTATGTTAAAGATCCAGATGCAACGGAAGACATAACAGAAGAGGATATTCAGGAGTTACTAAAAAGCTATAAGATCGTATTTGGAGTAATGAACTTAGCTGAGTTAGCTTGGAAACAAAAACTATTAGAAGATAATGAATGTATCATCGCAGAAGGAAAAACGCCGCAAAATGGTACAAACGGCAGGTTAATTGTAAAGCAATCAACAGACAGTTCTTTAGCCGCAGAAGAAAAAAAGAATTTTAGGGATATAACAAAAATCCCTATGGTTGAGGAACATGACATTTTAGCACAATTAATACCTCCAACTGATGGTGAACCAGGCATTGATATCTTTCATAATCCGGTAAAACAAAAGAAAGGGAAGCCTTATAAATGTAAACCAGGAACAAATGTTTCTTTTAACGAATCCGATCAAACATATAATGCTACTTCGGATGGACAATTATCCGTTGGTGATCAAGTAATAAACGTACATCCACTATATGAAGTAAGTGGTGACCTATCTCTCGAAACCGGTAATATAGAGTTTAATGGTTCCGTGGTGATCAAAGGAAATGTTCCTACTGGCTTCAGTGTAACAGCAAATGGTGATGTAACAGTGCATGGTATTGTAGAGGCATCTTATATAAATGCAGGTGGCAATATATTAATAAGAGAAGGCATTGCAGGGATGGAGAAAGCTGTTGTAATCGCTGGTGCGGATATTGAGGTAGGTTATATTAATCAGGCAGAGGTGACGGCAGGTAATAATCTTAAAGTAAAAAAATCGATCATGCATTCTAATTGTGTGGCGCAACATAATATTTTCTGTGCTAATGGAAGTATTATTGGTGGCAGTTGTTCAGTAGGAAAAATGATAGAGGTAAAAAATTTAGGGAATTTGGCAAATTCAAAAACGCAATTAACTTTTGGAATCAGTAAAAAAGTATTAGATCGTGTAAGCGATTTAAAACAGGAACAGAAAGAATTAAAAGAGAGTCGTCAGAAATTACGGATTTTGGGTGATCAATTGAAGCAAAAGAAACATGCTGTTGGTGAACTACCAACAAAAGAAAGGATTATGTTATTAAAACAACGTAATATGCTTGATAAGACCACCGAAAAACTACAAATAATTGAAGATGAATTAAATGAATTACAAGTTGAAATTGGTAATTTTGCCGGTATGAAATTAACGGTTAAAGGAAGAGCCTATGAAAATGTTGAATTATTGTTCGGTAAATATAAACGAGTTTTACATCAAGAACATCAATACTTTCAAGCTTATCTAGAAGAAAAAGAAGTTACTATTCAATCTTTATAGCTAAACTGTTATACTGGAAGTATATGAAAGTGCGGATATTTATTTCAAATACTGGAGGTATCCCATGAGTTGGAAAGCTGTAGAAATGCAGGTTGCGTTGCCGAGAACACAAGATGCTGGTAAGATACAGGATCAAATGCAACAACAAGGCAGGATTGATCAGAATCAGCTGGCACAGTCAATGGCTAATGAAGAGTTGAGGAAACGAAAGCAGGTTTTAGAACAAGAAGCAAGTGAGCAACTTAAAAACAACAAGCAAAAGGGAGATGACACCTTTCAAACAGCAACAGAAGATATGAAAGGAGAGGTGTGGCAACAACATCAAATGAGACATCCTTACCTAGGAAATAAAGTGGACTATAGTGGTTAAGAGGTAGATTATGTTAAATATATTGTTATTACTTAGTTTTATTATTCATATTGTAACTTTTGTTATTATCAGACAACTGAAATTAAAACAAGATGCGTTAGTAACGGTGGAAGATAATGTCAGACAACAAGTGAAAAATATCGAAGACACACTTGCAGTCTATTTGGTAGAGCTAAAAGAAGAAAATAAAAATTTTGTGAACCAGGTAGAGAAGTTTAATAACGTTAAACCTGAAAATAATAGAAATAAACAAGAGCACCAGCAAATCAGACAGCCGATTACAGATTTCGACACACCTAAAAATACAACGGAATATCAACCAATCTCACCTGTTGAAGAAGTGGAAGATGTTGTAGAACGTTCCACGACAGCTTCTGTTCTACATTTGCATGAAAAAGGTTTTACAGTAGATGAAATAGCCAAAAAAATGGACAAAGGTAAAACAGAGGTAGAATTATTATTGAAATTTCAACAAAAAAAATGAAATATCGCTTGATTGCTATTATACATTATGTTATATTTATTTTCGGTGTTAAATACACACGTTTGTGGAAGATGCAGGTGGTGCTATATTATAGTGCTTGTATCGAATGAAGCAAATGGAGGAAAAAACCAATTTATAGGAGGAAAATACTCATGGCAGTTATTTCAATGAAACAACTACTTGAAGCTGGTGTTCATTTCGGACATCAAACACGCCGTTGGAATCCAAAGATGAAGAAATATATCTTCACAGAGCGAAACGGTATTTACATTATTGACTTACAAAAGACAGTGAAAAAGGTAGAAGAAGCGTATAATTTCGTAAAAGAAATCGCTGAAAATGATGGAACTGTTTTGTTCGTAGGGACAAAAAAACAAGCACAAGAATCAGTGAAAGACGAAGCGATCCGTTCAGGAATGTTCTTTGTGAATCAACGTTGGTTAGGTGGAACGTTAACTAACTTTGAAACTATTCGTAAACGTATCAATCGTTTAAAAGATATCGAAAAAATGGAAGAAGACGGAACTTTCGAGGTATTACCGAAGAAAGAAGTTGTTGGTCTTCTTAAAGAAAAAGATCGCTTAGTGAAATTCTTAGGCGGTATTAAAGAAATGAATAAAATTCCTGATGCTTTATTCATTATTGACCCAAGAAAAGAGCGTATTGCTGTTGCTGAAGCACATAAATTAAACATCCCGATCGTAGGTATCGTTGATACAAACTGTGATCCAGATGAGATTGATTATGTGATCCCGGCGAATGATGATGCGATTCGCGCTGTGAAACTTCTTACTGGTAAAATGGCAGATGCTATTCTAGAAGCGAAGCAAGGAGAAGTAACAGAAGAGGCTGCTGAAGAAGCAGAAGCTACAGAAAAAGCAGAAGTTGAATCTGTAGAAGAGTAATGAAAGGTTTTGGTGATAAGAGGGAGACCTTTTATCACCTTTTTTTCAGCAATATATGATATTAAAGGAGGATTCTATAATAATGGCAATTACAGCAAAATTAGTAAAAGAACTAAGAGAAAAAACTGGTGCAGGTATGATGGACTGTAAAAAAGCACTTCAAGAAACTGATGGTGACATCGATCAAGCTGTTGATTACCTTCGCGAAAAAGGTATTTCTAAAGCTGCCAAAAAAGCAGACCGTATTGCAGCGGAAGGTTCTGCATATGTAGAAGTTTCAGGTAATGAAGCAGTATTATTAGAATTAAACTGTGAAACAGACTTCGTTACAAAGAATGATCAATTTAAAACATTAGCGCAAGATCTTGCTAAACACATTCTTTCTCAAAAACCAGAAACAGTTGCAGATGCTTTAAATCAACCACTTAATGGCGATGGTGAAACATTAGAAAAATTCATCAACTCTAACATTGCAAAAATCGGTGAAAAGATTTCATTACGTCGTTTCACTCTATTTAACAAAACTGATAACGATGCGTTCGGCGCATATATCCACATGGGTGGAAACATTGGTGTAGTTACTGTGCTTGAAGGGACAACTGATGAGCAAGTAGCCAAAGATATTGCTATGCATGTAGCAGCTGTAAATCCTAAATATTTATCTCGTGATGCAGTTTCAGCGGAAGATGTTGAAAAAGAACGAGAAGTACTTAAAACTCAAGCATTAAATGAAGGTAAACCAGAACATATTGTTGAAAAAATGGTGGAAGGTCGTCTTAACAAGTTCTTTGAAGAAATTTGTTTATTAGAGCAAAGCTTTGTAAAAGACCCTGATCAAAAAGTGAAACAAGTTGCGAAAAACCACAATGCAACAGTTAAATCTTTCGTTCGCTATGAAGTTGGCGAAGGAATTGAAAAACGTGAAGATAACTTTGCTGAGGAAGTAATGAGCCAAGTTAACAAAAAATAACCTGATAAAAATGAGGGGGCACTTAGTGTCCCTTTTCTTTGAAAGACAAGAAAGTATAAAATTTGCGCGGATGTCTAGCTTCGATGCCCAGAAACTAGGCGACTTCACGAATCGCCCTACGATAAGTCATCATCGGTTCGCAAGCTCACCGTGATTCCTTTATCTCAGTTGATTCCCTCCAGTCGCTACGTTTCTAAACGGGCGCTCTGCGCTTTTCTTAAAAGCTAAGAAAGTAAAAAGACGGAAATGTATTACACGTGCGAGTGTTAAGCCAACACTAACGAATTTCTTTAGCGTTGGGAAGACTTAAGCATTATTTAATGAAAATAAAAGAATACTATAAGAATGTATATAATTTTAGGATTATAGTATAAGAAGAGTGGAGATTCTACCCTTTTACTTGGCGAAAATCTTCGTTTTCTTTATAATATTTACATATATGGAGGTTATTATGGCTACTGCTAACTACAGAAGAATTGTTCTTAAATTAAGTGGTGAAGCTCTGAGTGGTGAACAAGGTTTTGGTCTTGAGCCATCTATTATTCAATCAGTGGCAAAACAAGTAAAAGATATTGTCGAACTAGGTGTAGAAGTTGCAATTGTTGTTGGTGGTGGCAATATATGGCGTGGTAAAGTAGGCAGTGAAATGGGCATGGATCGTGCTAATGCTGATTATATGGGGATGTTAGCTACTGTAATGAATTCTTTAGCCCTTCAGGATAGTCTTGAAAATGTAGGTATCCCAACACGTGTCCAAACTTCTATCGAAATGCGTCAAGTAGCAGAACCATATATTCGTCGTAAAGCGATTCGCCATCTTGAGAAAAAACGTGTAGTTATTTTTGCTGCTGGAACTGGTAACCCGTATTTCTCAACTGATACAACTGCAGCATTACGAGCAGCAGAAGTGGAAGCGGATGTTATTTTAATGGCAAAAAATAACGTGGACGGTGTATACACTGCTGACCCTAAAGTGGACAGAGAAGCTAAAAAATATGATGAATTATCTTATTTGGAAATCCTTAATGAAGGATTAGGTGTAATGGACTCAACTGCATCATCATTATGTATGGATAACAACATACCATTACTTGTATTCTCTATATCAGAGGAAGGAAACATTAAAAAAGCAGTAATTGGTGAAAATATTGGAACCATTATAAGGGGGAGTTAAACATGTCTGAACAGTTAATTAAAGAAACTCGTGAGAAAATGGATCAAGCAGTAAAAGCATATTCTAAAAATCTGGCAACGGTCCGCGCTGGCAGAGCAAACCCAGCTTTATTAGATAGTGTACAAGTGGAGTATTATGGTGCACTTACACCATTAAACCAACTTTCATCTATTTCTGTTCCAGAAGCACGTTTATTAGTTATTACACCGTTTGACAAATCTTCTGTCTCTGATATCGAGAAGGCCATTCAAAAAGCTGATCTAGGGTTATCACCGTCAAATGATGGAAATGTCATTAGAATTAGTATTCCTCCATTAACAGAAGAGCGTCGTAAGGAGCTAGTGAAAGTTGTTGGAAAATATGCGGAAGAATCAAAAGTACAAATCCGTAATATTCGCCGTGACACTAATGATCAATTGAAGAAAGACGAAAAGAATGGTGACCTTACAAAAGATGAATTAAAAGGTTTCCAAGAAGATGTCCAAACTCAAACAGATACCCACATTAAAAAAATTGATGAATTAACTAAAGAAAAAGAGCAAGAAATTATGGAAGTCTAAGCAAAAAAAAGGTAGAATATATGGTGAGTGTAGAAGCCCTCTTAATAAGAAGAGGGTTTTTCCACTTTAGATGGTAACTATACATATATTGATTAATGAATAGAACGGCTTTAAATGATGGAGGATAATTATGCGTTTGTTTAAACTTCCTTTTAAAAATAGTAAAGGTAGCACTGTAGATATATCAGATACAGTGTCTGAAAATATACCCAAACACATTGCCATCATCATGGATGGAAATGGCAGATGGGCTCAAAAAAGAGGATTGCCGCGTATTGCTGGTCATCGAGAAGGAATGGATAATGTTAAGCGAATTGTAAAGGCGGCCAATCAATTACAAGTTGAAATATTAACATTATATGCATTTTCAACGGAAAATTGGAAACGACCATCGACCGAAGTAGAATATATCATGAAGTTGCCAATCGATTTCTTACAGCATTATTTGCCTGAATTAGTAGAAGAAAATGTACGTATACAGACTATCGGTGAATTCGATGATTTACCCAAAAACACAAAAGCCGCGATTATGAGAGCAAAAGAGCAAACAGCAGATAATACTGGATTAATTTTAAATATTGCTATCAATTATGGTAGTAGGTTTGAGATGATACGTTCCATAAAAGAAATTTGCTACGAAATACAAGAAGGCAAGTATGGGATTGAAGAGATTACAGAAACTACCTTAAGTGCCCATTTATATACTTCTCATATAAGAGATCCTGATCTGTTGATTCGAACTAGTGGTGAATTAAGACTTAGTAATTTTTTACTCTGGCAATCCGCTTATACAGAATTATGGTTTACAGATACATTATGGCCTGATTTTAGTACGGAAGATTTTGAGAAAGCTATCAACGATTTTCAGAAACGAAAACGTCGTTATGGTGGAATATAAGGTGTGAAAATAATATGAAAACAAGAATTATTACTGCAGTTATTGCAATTTTGCTTTTCTTTCCATTTATATTTTTAAGTGGTTTACCCTTTCAAATAATTATGTATATCATTGCCACAATAGGTTTTTTGGAGCTTTTACATATGAGAAGGATGACGAGGTATCCAATACCTACTGTTCTGGGTGTTATTTTATTATGGTCTTTATTGTTCCAAGATGAATATATAATTTTTTCAACTCGCTTAGAACTACTTATGTTTTTTGTATTAGTACTACTAGGTTATACAGTGCTAGTTAAAAATAAATTCACATTCGAAGATGCTGGTTTTTTAATTTTAGCATCGATCTATGTAGGTCTGGGCTTTTATTATTTCATTCAAACAAGAGACGTCGAAAATGGACTAGTTTATATTTTTTATGCTATTCTAGTAATATTGTCAACAGATACAGGGGCTTATTTTTTCGGAAGAGCATTTGGGAAACACAAACTTTGGCCACAAATTAGTCCCAAGAAGACAATAGAAGGTGCCATGGGCGGAGTATTAGTCGCTTGTTTAGTGGCAATTATTTTTCAATTATTTTTCCAAGTACATGAATCAGTGTTATTAGTTATTATTGTTACAATCATAGCTTCTGTATTTGCTCAAATTGGTGACCTTGTAGAGTCAGCTATAAAAAGACACTATGATGTAAAAGATTCAGGAAAATTATTACCCGGCCATGGAGGAATATTAGACCGTTTTGATAGTTGGTTATTTGTTTTCCCTTTATTACATTTTATCCATTTTATATCATAGACTATTAACAAATAGGAGTTACGGTTATGAAAAACATCACATTATTAGGTGCTACAGGTTCTATTGGTCTACAAACGTTAGATGTCATCAAAGAGCATCCTGATCAGTTCCGGTTATATGGCATTGCTTTTGGTAAAAATGTAGACAAGGCCACAGAGATAATAAAGACATTTAAACCGGAAAAAATAGTAGTTCAAGATGAAAAGGTAAGAAGAGAACTACTGATACATACAGATCAGACCATAATATTAGTTGGGAAAGAAGGACTGGATGAGGTCAGTGCAGACCCTAAAACGGATATATTAGTTAATGCTGTGATGGGAAGTGTTGGATTAGGCGCTACTTTAACAGCTATTAGACACAAAAAGCAAATTGCCATAGCCAATAAGGAAACCCTAGTAACTGCAGGTCATTTAGTAATGGAAGCTGCTAAAAGGTATGGGGTAGACCTATTACCAGTGGATAGTGAACACTCTGCTATATTTCAAGCGCTTAACGGAGAATCACGGAAAGATATGAATAAAATCATTCTGACTGCTTCAGGTGGTAGTTTCCGTGATAAAACCAGAGATCAACTGCGAGTCGTAACAGTAACAGATGCGCTCCATCATCCTAATTGGAATATGGGTGCTAAAATAACTATCGATTCTGCAACAATGATGAACAAAGGACTTGAAGTAATTGAGGCACACTGGTTATTTGATATACCTTATGACAAAATAGATGTAATTCAGCATAAAGAAAGTATTATTCATTCAATGGTTGAATATGCTGATAAAAGCGTTATTGCTCAATTAGGAACACCAGATATGCGCGTACCCATACAATATGCTTTGACATATCCTGATAGATTACCCCTACCACCTTCAAAGAGCCTTGATTTAGTAGAGATTAGTACGCTCCATTTTTCAAAAATGGATATGGAAAGATTTCCGTGTTTAGCTCTTGCTTATCAAGCAGGAAGTAAAGGTGGGTCATTACCTACCGTTTTAAATGCTGCGAATGAAGTAGCAGTAGATTTATTTTTGCGAGAAAAGATTACATTTTTAGAAATTGAAGAAGTGATCGAGAACGCGATGGAAAATCATAATTTTGTCAAACAACCTGATTTAGAAACAATTAATTCAATTGATCAGGAAGTTAGAATCAAAACGTATGAAAAATATTGATGGAGAGTTAGAGGGAAGGAGTGCTTTGAGTGACAACCGTTATTGCCTTTATTTTAATGTTTGGCCTTCTTGTATTTGTTCATGAGTTTGGCCATTATTACGTTGCCAAAAGGACCGGGATGCTTGTTAGAGAGTTTGCGATAGGCTTTGGTCCTAAAGTATTCTCTACGGTGAAAAATGAGACGTTATATACAATCAGATTGTTACCAATGGGTGGATACGTACGCGTAGCCGGAGAGGATCCGGAAATCATTGATATAAAGCCTGGTCAGCATATTGGTTTAACTTTTAATGATGATGGAGAAGTAAACCAAATTATTGTAAACAACAAAGCCAAACATCCCGATGCTTTCGTGATTGAAGTAGAACATATTGATTTAGATCATGCATTAACTATTCAAGGCTATGAAATAAACGAAGAAGAGAAGTATTCCTTCCGTGTGAATAAAAAAGCGACATTCATAATGGATGAAAAAGCAACGCAAATAGCCCCATATGATCGTCAGTTTGCGTCAAAAACAGTTGGACAAAGAGGGTTGCAATTGTTCGCAGGTCCATTAATGAACTTTGTGCTCACAGTTGTGATCTTTGTTATACTTGCAAATATTCAAGGGGTACCTGTAGAAGATGTAAGAATTGGATCCGTTGTTGATAATAGTCCTGCTCAAGAAGCCGGTTTTCAACCAGATGATACGGTAATAGAAATTGAAGGACAAAGTATTAGCAAATGGGAAGATTTTCAGGAAATCGTTGAAGCAAGTCCTAATGAACCATTAGAAATGATTGTTTTACGTGATAACCAGCAAGTACCGCTCGAAGTCACTCCAGCAACAGTTGAAACACCAGAAGAAGATATCGGACAAGTTGGAGTAACACTAGCATTAGAAAAATCATTTGTTCGGACTATTCCATATAGTTTAGAAGAAACATACCGCTGGTCAACATTAATCTTAACGAATTTAGGTAAGCTAGTGACTGGGCAATTCTCTATTGATATGTTGTCAGGTCCGGTTGGGATTTATGATGCAACAGATCAAGTCGTGAAAACTGGTTTTATGAACTTTTTAACATGGACAGCAGTATTAAGTGTCAACTTGGGCATTATCAATCTATTGCCATTACCGGCATTAGATGGAGGCAGACTCTTGTTTGTGGGACTGGAAGCAGTAAGAGGCAAGCCGATCGATCCGCAAAAGGAAGGTGTGGTCCATTTCGTTGGATTCGCATTGTTGATGCTTCTCATGATTGTCGTTACATGGAATGATATCCAGCGATTGTTCTTATAACAAGCAAGAAACTATAAAATCGATATTAACTGCGAAGTATTCTGTCGGAGCGTATCATAGCTCTTATCTGTTATCAGAATGGGAGAAAGTTTTCACTAGTTCACAGTTCGTATTTATTTCGAATTAGGGCAGGTCAGGGGTGGATTTGCCCAGTGTTTCTAATAATATATGTGTTTAATATCGAAATTACCGAGGTGAGATTAGAAGATGAGACAAAGTCAAACATTAATTCCAACACTGAAGGAAACACCTGCAGATGCTGAGATTAAAAGTCATCAGTTGTTAGTGCGGGCAGGATATATTAGACAAACAGCCTCAGGTGTATACAGTTTTTTGCCAATGGGGAATAAAGTGTTAAATAATGTAAAAAAAATAGTGTCTGAAGAAATGGAAAAAGCAGGAGCGGTAGAAATGTTAATGCCTGCTCTTCAACTATCCGAACTGTGGAAAGAGACAGGAAGATGGTATAGTATGGGGCCGGAATTAATGCGTTTGCATGATCGTCATGAGAGAGAATTTGCATTGGGAGCAACTCACGAGGAAGTCGTTACAAGTCTTATTCGTGATGAAATAAAAAGTTATAAAAAACTTCCTCTAAGCGTGTACCAGATTCAAACTAAATTCCGTGATGAAAAGCGACCGAGATTTGGCCTATTACGTGGAAGAGAATTTATTATGAAAGACGCCTATACATTCCACACTGATCAAGATAGTCTTGATGAAGCTTATCAGAAAATGTATCAAGCGTATCAAAACATTTTTACCCGCTGTGGTCTGAATTTCCGAGCGGTTATCGCCGATTCAGGTGCAATGGGTGGTAAAGACACACATGAATTTATGGTGCTATCAGAAATAGGTGAAGACACAATCGCGTACTCTGACACTTCTGATTTTGCAGCTAATATTGAAATGGCAGAAGTCAATGTAACATATGAACAAAGTGACGAAGCTGCGAAGGGATTAGAAACAGTTGAAACTCCAGGCTATAAAACAATGAATGAGGTTTCTCAATTCTTAGGGCTACCTTTAGAAAAAGGAATCAAGTCATTACTGTTCAAAGTAGATGAAAGATATGTGTTAGTCTTATCCCGTGGCGATCATGAAATCAATGATATTAAACTGAAAAATGCATTAGGTGCTATTAATGTAGAATTGGCATCGGAGAAAGAGACAAAACAACTATTAAATACAGAAGTAGGCTCGATTGGGCCTGTTCGTGTACCTGAAGATATCGAAATCGTTGCAGATCATGCAATTGCCGCTATCCGAAATGGTTATTGCGGTGCCACTGAAAATGACAAGCATTATCAGAATGTTAACCCTGATCGTGATTTTAAAGTATCTTCCTATCAAGATCTCCGTTTTATCCAGGAAGGGGATCCTTCTCCAGACGGCCAAGGCAAGATAAAGTTTGCCAAAGGAATTGAAGTTGGACATATTTTCAAATTAGGTCAATTCTATGCCGAAAAACTAGGAGCTCAATATTTAAACGAACAAGGTAAACAGGAAACAATGACAATGGGGTGTTATGGTATCGGTGTATCACGCACACTTGCTGCGATCGTAGAACAATACCATGATGAGAATGGCATTAAATGGCCAAAAGAAATTACACCATATCATGTGCATGTAATCGCAGTGAATCCGAAAAACCAAGAGCAACTGGATTTAGCAGAAGATATTTATGAACAACTGCAACAAAACAATATCTCTGTTTTATTTGATGATCGTAAAGAACGACCAGGTGTTAAGTTTGCTGATAGTGATTTGATTGGATTACCAGTACGAATAACAGTTGGTAAAAAAGCAGCAGATGGATACGTAGAGTGCAAGTTAAGAGAGAACGGAGAGCAAGAAGATCTTCATATATCAGAATTAATTGATAAAATCAATTCTTTACTTAAATAACCCACATTCCCTTGTCTCAACATCACAGGCAAGGGAATTATCTATTTAAACGAAAAAGCCAGCCACAATCCAAAAATATTTCGCAATTAACATAAACTGCGAAGTACCGTGTACATGGATTTGCTTTCTTCCATTCTTGTCTTGATGAGTGCATAACCATCGCTGCGGAAAAATACTCCCTTTCCGGGGGCACGGCCTCAGCTAACCTTGCAAAGAAAATCACTTTGCAAAGTGGATCTTCGACTCGCGCTGTTCCCCCAGGAGTGTCGCATTTTTCCGCAGCTTTGACTAGTGTTTTGGAATAGTGAGAAGAAGTCCCTTGATTATATATCCGAAGATTTTCTTCTTTCAACAATCAGAACATTAGAACCAGCGAAGTATTCTGCCGGAGCGTATCCAAACCACTTATCAAAAATCAGGATGGAAAAATTTCCACTGTGTCGCAGTTTGTATCTACTACGAAACATCGGACTGGTTTTGCCCGGTTTTGTCTTATGATAAAATAATAGGAAGATTAATAGTAAAGGAGATCGAAGATGAGTATCTCTAGTCAAGAAAAATTTCAGTTACTAATGAAACAGATTGGTATTGCTGATGATATGAAAAATAAATACTTTCAAAATGGTGCTATTGAAAAACTGGAAGTGTACCGGTCGAATCAGTCGTGGCACTTTTATTTCCATCTGGAACATATTATCCCTGCTGATATATATCAAGCATTTATTTTGAAATTAACCGAAGCATTCTCGTCTATAGCGAAAGTTTCATGGTCGATTAGAGTTGATCAACATGCTATTGACGAACAGGAACGGTTCCATTATTGGCAAATTTTCCTATCTGAGTTGATGAGGGAGTCACCTAAATATCGTACTTTTGAAAATAAGAAACCTTTAATAGACGATAATAATATTATGTTAACTGTAAGTAATCAAATCGAAGCACAGTGGACTAAAACCATTCAGTCGCAATTTGATCAATTCTGTATGAAAGTTGGTTTACCTAAACAAATTATTCAACTTGAAGTAGCAGCACAGCAAGAGGAAATTGAAAAATTCCAACAGGAAAAAGCTATGGAAGATCGCAAAAAAGTGGAAGAAGCTTTTAAAGAACAAGAGAAAAGGGCAAAAGAAACGAAACCAGACAGTCCTTCAGGTCCAGTTCAGCTTGGGTATCCTATCAAAGAAAATCCTATATCTATGAGGGATGTTGTAGAAGAAGAAAAAAATGTTATCTTCCAAGGGTTTGTATTTGATGCTGAAATCAGAGAATTACGATCTGGTAGACATTTATTAATGCTTAAAGTGACAGACTATACCGACTCTTTTCAGATTAAAATGTTCTCAAAAGGTGATCAAGATGTGGAGAAGTTTAAGCAGTTAAAAGAAGGTATGTGGATTAAAGCTAAAGGTATGGTTCAGACAGATAATTTCTCAAATGAATTAACGATGATGGCAAAGGATATTCAACAAGCGGCTTCGATTACACGAGAAGATAATGGTTATGAAGAAGAAAAACGTGTTGAATTACATGCGCATACGTTAATGAGCCAAATGGACGCCGTAGTATCGGCTGCAAAATTGATCGAACAAGCTGGAAAATGGGGTCATAAAGCGATTGCCATTACAGACCATGCAGTTGCTCAAGCCTATCCAGAAGCATATGCAGCTGGGCAAAAACATGGTGTGAAGGTTGTATACGGTGTAGAAGCTAACATTGTCGATGACGGGGTACCAATTGCTTATAATGAATCTGATCGTACATTAACAGATGATACGTATGTTGTGTTTGATGTGGAGACAACGGGACTATCTGCAATATATGACACTATCATTGAACTTGCTGCCGTTAAAGTGCACAATGGAGAAATTGTAGATCGTTATGAATCTTTTGCTAATCCACATCACCCATTGTCCGAAACAACTACTAATTTAACGGGTATTACAGATGATATGGTGAAAGATGCACCAGAAGTAGAAGAAGTATTAAAGGAATTTCATGAATGGATGGGAGACGGCATTTTAGTAGCACATAATGCAGATTTTGATATGGGATTCTTGAATACTGGATTTAAGCGTATCGGGTATGAAGAAGCAAGTAATCCTGTAATTGACACGTTGGAATTAGCGCGTTTACTGTTCCCGGAATTAAAGAATCATCGTTTGAACACGCTGTGTAAGAAGCTTGATATCGAACTAACCCAGCATCACCGTGCCATTTATGATGCTGAAGCAACAGGTTATTTATTATGGAAGTTTGTTAAACTATCAATTGAGCGAGGTATAGTGAATCATAACCAATTTAATCAGCACATGGGAGAAGGGAATGCATATCAACGTTCCCGCCCTTTCCATGCTACATTGCTAGCAGTAGATCAAGAAGGCTTAAAAAATATTTATAAATTGGTTTCCTTAGCACATATCGATTATTTTTACCGTGTTCCACGAATACCAAGGTCAAAATTAAAACAATATCGAAAAGGCATTTTAGTAGGTACTGCATGTGACAAAGGTGAAGTATTTGAAACGATGATGCAAAAATCGAAAGATCAAGCTGAAAAAGTTGCACAATTCTATGATTTTATTGAGGTTCAACCTCCTGAAAATTTTGTGCATCTTTATGACAGAGAATTAGTTCAGAATGAAGCACAGTTATTCGATATTATTCGCAATATTGTTCAACTTGCGGAAGAACTCGATAAGCCTTGTGTAGCTACGGGAAATGTTCATCATTTAGAAAAGAATGATATGATTTACCGGCAAATATTAATCGCTTCGCAAAGTGGTAATCCATTAAATAGACAAACATTACCGAATACGCATTTTCGCACAACGAATGAGATGATGGAGGCATTCTCGTTTTTGGGAGAAGAAAAAGCAAAAGAAATAGTCATTACCAATCCGAACGCACTCGTCGACCAAATTGAAGAGGTCAAACCAGTAAAAGAAGATCTTTATACACCAAATATCGATGGTGCGGAAGAAGAAATTCGAGAATTAAGTTATAACTTTGCTAAATCCGTCTATGGCACTCCGATTCCAGAAATTGTCGAAAAACGGGTAGAAAAGGAACTGAAAAGTATCATTGGCCATGGTTTTGCGGTTATTTACTTGATTTCACAAAAACTAGTAAAAAAATCCTTAGATGATGGGTATCTAGTAGGTTCAAGGGGTTCTGTCGGTTCTTCATTGATTGCAACTTTTACAGAGATCACAGAAGTAAATCCCTTACCACCTCACTATGTATGTCCAGAGTGTAAGTATAGTGAATTTTTCGATGATGGTTCAGTCGGTAGTGGATTTGATTTACCAGACAAGAAATGCCCTGAATGTCATGCAGAGTTGAAGAAAGATGGGCAAGATATTCCATTTGAAACTTTCTTAGGATTCAAAGGAGATAAGGTACCTGATATTGACTTGAATTTCTCAGGTGAATATCAACCTCGTGCCCATAACTATACGAAGGTACTTTTTGGGGAAGATAATGTATACCGTGCAGGAACAATAGGTACGGTAGCGGAAAAAACAGCCTACGGTTATGCCAAAGGCTATGCGAGTGACAAAGAACTAACGCTGAAGCAAGCAGAAGTAGACCGTTTAGTAAAAGGGTGTACTGGTGCTAAGCGGACAACTGGACAGCACCCTGGAGGTATAATTGTTGTACCAGATGATAAAGAAATATATGATTTTACGCCAATACAATTCCCAGCGGATGACAGAAACTCGGAATGGCGCACAACTCACTTTGATTTCCACTCGATTCACGATAATTTGTTGAAACTTGATATACTGGGGCACGATGATCCTACCATGATCCGTATGCTTCAAGATTTAAGTGGTATTGATCCGCAAACAATACCGACTGATGACGATGAAGTTATGAAGATTTTTTCAGGTCCCGACGTGTTAGGTGTTACTCCAGAACAAATTATGTGCAAGACAGGGACCTTAGGGGTACCTGAGTTCGGTACAAGGTTTGTACGCCAGATGCTTGAAGATACAAAACCTAAAACTTTTGCGGAATTAGTCATTATATCTGGTCTAAGTCACGGAACTGATGTATGGTTAGGTAATGCACAAGAGCTAATCAATAATGGTATTTGTGGTTTGCCAGATGTTATAGGTTGTCGTGATGATATTATGGTGTACTTAATGCACAAAGGATTAGATGCGTCACTTGCCTTTAAGATTATGGAATTTGTTCGTAAGGGGAAAGGGTTAGAACCAGAATGGATCGAAGAAATGAAAAAGCACGATGTTCCTGACTGGTATATAGATTCTTGTAAGAAGATAAAATATATGTTCCCGAAAGCACATGCTGCAGCATATGTATTGATGGCAATTCGAATTGCTTATTTTAAAGTACATTATCCTATTTATTTTTATGCGGCGTACTTCACAGTAAGAGCAGATGATTTTGAATTAGATACAATGGTCAAAGGTTCAGAAGCAATGCGTAAACGAATTAAAGAAATACTTGATAAAGGTAACGATGCGCCACCAAAAGAAAAAAGTTTACTTACTGTCTTAGAATTAGCTTTAGAAATGAATGAACGAGGTTACCATTTTCAAAAAGTAGACTTGTACCGTTCCTCGGCTACGGAATTTTTAGTAGATGAAGACAGTTTAATCCCACCATTTAATGCAGTGGATGGATTAGGTACAAACGCTGCAATTAATATTGAAAAAGCAAGGGAAGACGGAGAATTCTTATCAAAAGAAGATTTACGAGAACGCAGTCGCATTTCTAAAACCGTATTAGAATACCTTGATCAACATGGTTGTTTAGAAGGAATGGCAGAAAAAAATCAATTATCTTTATTTTAATGAATTAGTTTTTATTAAATTGCTATGACCCTTACAGAGTGTAGAAATGTCTAAATTAAAGAGTGAAGAAAGTTGAATATTGCTGTCCTTACATCAGCTGTGGAAGATTTTTAAGCCTGCGAGGGCAGTCACCAAAATAAGCCTACTCAGTGAAAAGTTCACCTTAGGAGCGAGAATCATTCCACACACTCAAATATAGAAAGTCATTGCGTAAGTGTAAGTTTTATTGGTTAAATCCATTAAATTCCTTGCATTATTAAACCATTCATGCTATATTTTATACAGATTTCATTTGATGCGGACAGAAAAGAGTGGGGATACCCACTCTTTCTTCTTAGCTATCAACAACGAGCGATATAGGGTTTTGATAAATCCCTTGCCATTATTGGCAAGGGATTTATCATTCCGACTTTACAAATGCGTGAAGGGGTACATAAACTATTTAGAAAATGACTTTTATATCAGTTGGGGATCCCCAATCTGATAGTAGCATTTTATAAGTATTCATATCGGAAAATTAATCCCATAATAAATAAGAAGTTAATAATTATTTAACACCCCACATGTGAATTAGAATCATTTTAAGTGTGTATCGTTTAGTAAATATGGGAAATATATCTTAAAGAACATAATTGCAGTAGAGGAGGTATTAGAGTGGCTAACAAGATAGCACAACAAACAGAAGACCTAGTTCAACCCATATTAGATGAGCTTTCATTAGAACTTGTAGATATTGTCTATGAAAAAGAAGGACCAAACTGGTTTTTACGAGTATACATCGATAAAGATGGCGGCGTAGATATTGAAGAATGTGGTCAAGTTTCTGAAATGTTAAGTACTAAGCTAGATGAAGCAGACCCTATTAGTGAAGCTTATTTCTTAGAGGTTTCTTCACCCGGAGTAGAACGTCCATTAAAAACAGAAACTGATTTTGAAAAGTATATTGGAAAGCATGTTTATGTAAAGCTATATGAACCGATTTCCGGCGAAAAAGAATTTACAGGAGATTTAGTTGATTTCAAGGATGGTTCAGCAACTATTCGATATAAAGATAAAACCAAGCAAAAAGAAGTGGAGATTCCATTTGCCAAAATTGCGAAAGCTCGTCTAGCTGTAACTTTTGATTAAAGGGGGAGACATTTGTGAACAGAGAATTGTTCGATGCAATGAATTATTTAGAAAAGGAAAAAGGAATCAACAAAGATATTCTTATGGAAGCGTTAGAAGCTGCCCTGATTTCTGCTTATAAAAAGAATTTTAAATCAGCAACCAATGTTAGAGTGGATTTAAATGAAGAAGCTGGTACGATGGGTGTTTTTGCTCAGAAAGAAATTGTGGAAGAGGTAGAAGATCACCATCAACATATCTCACTGGAGGAAGCACATAGTATTAATCCAGCGTACGAGATCGGTGATGTAGTAGAAATTGAAGTAACACCAAGAGACTTCGGGCGAATAGCAGCACAAGCGGCAAAACAAGTGGTAACGCAACGAGTTCGAGAAGCAGAACGTGGCATTATTTATAACGAATATATTGACCGTGAAGAAGACATTATGAATGGTACTATTCAACGTATGGACGGTCGTTTCATTTATGTGAACTTAGGTAAAGTGGAAGCCAAATTACCAGAGTCTGAATGTATGCCAACTGAGACATACAATGTTCATGACAGAATTAAGGTCTTTGTAACTAAAGTGGAAAATACAAATAAAGGTCCTAATATTTTTGTATCCAGAACACATCCAGGATTATTGAAGCGATTATTTGAAATGGAAGTACCGGAGATTTATGATGGTACAGTCGAAGTTAAATCTGTAGCGCGTGAAGCAGGAGATCGTTCTAAGATATCTGTACATGCGGAGGATCCGGAAATTGATCCCGTAGGGTCATGTGTAGGTCAAAAAGGGCAAAGGGTACAGACAATTGTCGATGAATTAAAAGGAGAAAAAATTGACATTGTAGAATGGTCTGAAGATCCAGTTGTCTATGTCTCCAATTCACTTAGCCCTTCTAAGGTTATTCAGGTCATTGTTGATGAAGATGAAAAAGCAACCACTGTTATAGTTCCTGATTATCAATTATCACTTGCGATTGGTAAAAGAGGACAAAATGCTAGATTGGCTGCCAAATTAACAGGTTGGAAAATTGATATTAAAAGCGAATCTGAAGCAAAAGAAGAAGGGCTCATTTCAGAAGAAGATATTGAAGAAAGTTTAGATGCTCTAGAATATGAGGATAGCTTAGAATATGAAGAATCCTACGAAGATATGGATGAAGATCTGTTTAAGTAAGGAGGTATTCATATGACTAAAAAACGGAAAGTACCACTAAGAAAATGTGTCGTAACACAAGAAATGCTGCCTAAAGGGTCTTTAATTCGAGTGGTAAAAACTAAAGAAGGTGGCGTTTTTGTAGACCCTACTGGAAAGAAGAATGGGCGAGGAGCCTACGTATCCAAGGATTTACAAGTAATCAGCCAAGCAGAGAAAAATGGCGCACTTGAAAAACAGCTTGAAATAAAGATTCCTCAAGAAATATATGATGAATTAAGAACACAGATTGAAGGCGAATAAAGTGGTCAATCAAAAATCTTATCTTAATATAATTGGATTAGCCAACCGCGCTGGGAAATGTACGTTTGGTGAAGAACAAATTGTCAAAGAAATTCAGTCAAAAAAATCAAAGATTGTATTAATTGCAAGTGATATAGGCGATCAAACACGAAAGAAATTAACAGACAAATGTACGTTTTATAACATTCCTTTTTTCTTTGTAGATGATCGAGATACACTTTCGCAAGCAGTAGGTAAATCAGGTCGTGTAGCTATTTCCATTCATGAGTTTGGATTAGCGAAGAAATTAATTGCATTACTTGATGAAAATATTCGGGGGTGAACGTATGTCAAAAATACGAGTATATGAGTACGCAAAACAAGTAAATAAATCCAGTAAGGAAGTCATTAATAAACTTAAAGAATTAGAGCTTCCGGTTTCCAATCATATGTCTACTATTACAGATGATATGAAAACAAAGCTTGATCAAAGTTTTCAACCAAAATCAAAAGAACAGCCAAAAAAGAAACAAGGAAAGAATCAACAACATAGAAAACCTAACAATACTCAGCAGTCAAATAAGAAAAAGCAAAAGAATAATAATAAACAACAAGACAAAAGACAAGAAACACAAAAGCCAGTAAATAACCAACCACAACTGCCTAGTAAAATAACTTATTCTGGCTCAATAACAGTTGGAGAACTAGCAGATAAGCTAAATAAAGAGACAAATGAAATTATTAAAAAGTTGATGTTTTTAGGTGTTATGGCAACTAAAAATCAAGATCTAGATGAAGATGCATTGGATTTAATTTGTGGTGAGTATGGAGTGGAAGTAGAACAAGAAATAGAAATAGATAAAGCAGACCTTGCCACATATATTGAAGAAGATGATCCTGATAAATTAGAGGAGCGTCCTCCCGTTGTAACGATTATGGGTCACGTTGACCATGGTAAAACAACATTACTTGATTCGATTCGCCATACCAAAGTAACAGAAGGTGAGGCAGGAGGTATCACACAGCATATTGGTGCATACCAAGTAAGAGAAAACGATAAAAAAGTTACCTTCCTTGATACACCGGGGCACGCAGCGTTCACGAGCATGCGTTCACGTGGTGCTCAAATTACAGATATTGCTATTTTAGTAGTAGCAGCTGATGATGGTGTTATGCCGCAAACTGTAGAAGCGATCAATCATGCTAAGGCAGCGGAAGTACCAATAATTGTAGCAGTGAACAAAATGGATAAAGAAGGCGCAAATCCTGATCGTGTCATGCAAGAATTAACGGAATATGAATTAATCCCTGAAGACTGGGGTGGAGACACAATCTTTGTACAACTATCTGCTATTAAAAGAGAGGGAATTGATGATTTATTAGAAATGATCCTCCTGGTGGCAGAAGTCGAAGAATTAAAAGCAAATGCCAACCGTCGTGCTAATGGTACAGTAATTGAAGCACAATTGGACAAAGGTCGCGGTTCTGTTGCATCATTACTCGTACAAAATGGTACACTAAAAGTAGGAGATCCAATTGTAGTTGGAAATACGTTTGGTCGTGTTCGTGCGATGGTGAATGATTTAGGTAAACGTATTGATTCAGCTGGACCTTCAAAACCTGTTGAGATCACAGGACTTAATGATGTACCATTAGCAGGAGATCGATTTGTTGTGTTTAAAGATGAAAAACAAGCACGTCAAATCGGTGAAATGAGACAACAAAAACAGTTAGAAGAAAAAAGAGGTACACAGTCTCGTGTCAGCTTGGATGATTTATTTGAACAAATTAAACAAGGTGAAATTAAAGATATTAACGTGATTATTAAGGCAGACGTACAAGGATCTGTAGAAGCATTAGCTGCATCCTTGCAAAAAATTGATGTAGAAGGTGTAAAAGTCAACATCATTCATACCGGTGTTGGTGCAATCAAGGAATCAGATATTATTCTCGCTTCCGCATCAAATGCTGTTGTTATTGGGTTTAACGTTCGACCAGATAATAATGCGAAAAAAGCAGCAGAATCAGAAAAAGTTGACATTCGTCTTCACCGTGTCATTTATAAAGCAATTGAAGAAGTTGAAGCTGCTATGAAAGGTATGCTTGATCCTGAATTTGAAGAAAAAGTGATTGGTCAAGTTGAAGTAAGAGAAATCTTTAAAGTATCCAGAATTGGAACGATAGCAGGTGCCTACGTTACAGATGGAAAAGTAACTAGAGATGCTGGCATTCGATTAATTCGTGATGGTGTAGTCGTCTTTGAAGGTGAAATTGATACATTGAAACGCTTTAAAGATGATGTCAAAGAAGTTGCACAAAATTACGAGTGCGGTATTACAATCAAAAATTACAATGATATTAAAGAAGGCGATGTAATTGAAGCATATGTGATGGAGGAAATTGAAGTTTAATGATCACCTATGCAGAAGTTGAAATCTTTTTGTACGAATGCCACTCTTTAAAAGATAAACGATCTGTTTTAAAAAGGATTAAAAATCGTCTTAGTAAAGATTTAAATATTGCCATCTCTGAAATGGATTATCAAGACTTATGGCAACGATCTAAGCTAGGAATAGTCACCGTATCGGAATCGAGTGAAATTGGTCAACAAATTATTCAACAGGCACTAAGCACGCTTGATTCCTTTACGGAAATAGAACGGACTATTACAAATACTGAAATAAGATGAAGTAAGATAGGAAAGAGGTGATATAGATGGGAGAGTTACGCTCTAATCGAGTCGCCGAACAAATGAAAAAAGAGCTTGGTGATATCATATCCCGCAAAATCAAAGATCCTAGAGTAGGTTTTGTTACAATTACAGATGTAGAAGTTACCGGAGACCTGCAACAAGCAAAAGTATTTATCTCGGTTTTAGGTGATGAAAACAAAAGACAGGAAACTCTAATTGGTCTAGCTAAAGCAAAAGGCTTTATCCGTTCGGAGATTGGCAAACGAATTAGATTGAGAAAAACACCAGAATTAATGTTTGACTTCGATGACACCATCGAAAGAGGAAATCGGATTGAACATATTCTTAGAGAATTAAATGAATCAGAAGAAGAGCAGTAAGAAAACTCAAGAGCGCTTGTTTTTCTATAGCAATAAAATGAGAACCCTTGTCTTTACAAGGGTTTTCTGACTGTCTATATTTAATAAAGTGGAGGTGACGTATGGACGGAATTTTACCATTATGGAAAAATAAAGGTATGACATCACATGATTGTGTTTTTAAGGTTAGAAAAATACTCGGCACCAAAAAAGTAGGGCATACCGGTACACTGGATCCAGAAGTAGAAGGAGTATTGCCTATTTGTATAGGCGAGGCAACCAAAATTGTCCCATATTTAACGGATACGACGAAAACGTATCGAGCAACGGCAACATTGGGGATTTCCACTGATACAGAAGATCAAACAGGGGCAATACAAAATCAAGTAAATGTAGAAACTGAAATATCGTCTGAATCAATTAATAGTATATTACAGGAATTTTGTGGTGAAATTACACAACAAGTCCCTCTATATTCTGCAGTCAAAGTGAAAGGCAAAAAACTATATGAATATGCAAGAGCGAATGAACCAGTTGAAAGACCTTTTCGTCAAGTAGAGATACACAATATTCGTTTTCTGTCTAGTAGATATGATAAAGTAGAAAAGAAACAATCCATTGAATTGGAAGTTACCTGTTCTAAAGGTACCTATGTCCGTACATTATGTGTTGATATAGGTGAAAAGTTAGGATTTCCTTCCCATATGTCACATTTAGTGAGAATAGCTACTGGGAATTTGTCAGAGCAAGACACATATACTCTTGAACAAGTTCAAGAACACTTGGACAGTAATCAATCAGTACCTCTGTTATCAATAAATAAGGTTCTTACCCATTTAGATGAATTGGAAATTGATGAAAAAACAAAGGAAAAAGTATTACATGGACAAAAATTACCATTGCCAAGCACAATGCCTGATACGACTTTTTTCCGAGTGACATATCACGATCAAATTGTAGCTATTTATCAAATACACGATAATAAAAAAGAAATAAAACCAGCACGTGTTTTTAGATTTAATGAAAGAAAGTAGGTGAAACAGGTGGAAGTGCAATCACTTGTATACCCCCATGACTTAAAGAAAGACAACCTGCCTGATACGGTGGCTGCTATTGGTTTCTTTGATGGGGTGCATAATGGACATCAAGCGGTAATTCAGCAAGCTATTAACATTGCTAGTCAAACGGGAAAAGAATCAGCTGTGATCACTTTTGATCCTCATCCTTCTGTAGTATTACAAAAGAACAAAGATCAAGTTCGTTATATTACACCTATTGAAGAAAAAATAAAGAGAATTGAATCACTTGGTGTGGATCGTTTATATATTATTCGATTTGATCAGGCATTAGCTAAGTTAACTCCAAAAGAATTTATTGATCATTTCATTGTAACCTTACATATATCTCATTTAGTCGCAGGATTTGATTTTACATTTGGACATAAAGGATCAGGTAACATGGAAAATATCCATGAGTTTATTGACAATGATCTTGAGGTAATAACTATCAACCAGTTAGATTATCGAGAAGAAAAAATAAGTTCAACTAGAATTCGTAATGAATTGAAACAAGGGAATATGAAAACGGCAGAGATATTACTTGGCAGGCCTTATTCCTTAACAGGCGAAGTCATTCATGGGGATAAACGTGGTCGAACAATTGGCTATCCAACTGCTAACTTAAAGATAGAAGATTATTATTTTTTGCCAAGAATAGGTGTATACGCTGTGGAAGTAAGAGTTGGGGAGAAGCAATATTACGGTATGGCGAATCTTGGTTATAATCCAACGTTTACTGACGATCGGGAAAATACAAAACTTGAAGTACACATTTTCGATTTTGATGAGAATATTTACGGAGAAAAAATAGATGTATATTGGAAAAAATATATTCGAGACGAAGAAAAATTCTCCGGAATTGATGAATTAGTGGAAAAGTTGAAAGATGACGAAGAGCAAAGTCGCGAATTTTTTGCAATAAATGAATAAAACCACTTGCATTTTAAGTCGAAAAGTTGTAACCTTTAATACGGAAACCATCCACTTGGCTATTCGATTTCTCCGTCGATTGCTAGGGGATTGGGGTTTCAAGCTGAAATATTAGGAGGTGAATAGGATGGCTATTACACAAGAGCGTAAAAACGAAATTATTACTGAATACAAAACACATGAGAACGATACTGGTTCACCAGAAGTTCAAATTGCTGTCCTTACTGAGGAAATCAATAATTTGAATAATCACTTACGTATTCATAAGAAAGATCACCACTCACGTCGTGGTCTATTAAAAATGGTAGGTAAACGTCGTAACTTGTTAAACTACTTACGTAACAAAGATGTTGCACGTTACCGTACATTAATTCAAAATTTAGGTTTACGTCGATAAACCAACAAAAAGCGGGAGTGATCCCGCTTTTTCTGTATGTAAAAAACTAGTGGAAATAATAACCTAATTAGGAATAAGAATATTTTTACTAAATATTGTTGTTGTTAAAGAAATAGATAACAAATTGTTTAATTCTAGGCAAAATAGAAAATACTAATATTATTCCGGATTTTGATTAATAAATGGAACTAGTTACATATGTGGAAACAACATGCTAAAATAAAAGGTAGTAATGAACAAGCATAGTTGTTTTGAGAGGAGTACTATAATGGTAGAAGAAAAGAAAGTATTTTCAACTGAAATTGCTGGTCAACCATTTCGTGTAGAGATTGGGGAACTGGCTAAGCAAGCAAATGGAGCATGTATGGTGCATTATGGTGACACAGCTGTATTAGCAACTGCAACAGCTTCAAAAGAACCAAAAGATTTACCTTTCTTCCCGTTAACCGTCAATTATGAAGAACGATTATACGCAGTTGGTAAAATCCCTGGAGGATTCATTAAAAGAGAAGGTAGACCTAGCGAAAAAGCTGTATTAACATCAAGGTTGATTGACCGTCCGATCCGCCCACTGTTCCCAGATGGTTTTCGGAATGAGGTACAGGTAATTAGTACTGTTATGAGTGTGGATCAGAACTTACCATCTGAAATCGCAGCAATGATCGGTTCATCTATCGCTCTTAGTGTATCTGACATTCCTTTTGGAGGCCCGATTGCAGGTGTTGTGGTAGGAAGAGTAGACGGTAATTTTGTTATTAACCCAACATTGGAAGAACGTGAAAAAAGTGATATTGACCTTACTGTAGCTGGTACAAAAGATGCGATTAACATGGTAGAAGCAGGAGCAAACGAAGTACCGGAAGAAATTATGTTAGAAGCGATCATGTTTGGCCACGAAGAAATCAGACGGTTAATTGCCTTTCAAGAACAAATTATTGAAGCATTACAAGTAGAAAAAATGGAAATAAAATTATTCGAAGCTAATGATTCTATTGTAGAAGAAGTGGAAACGAAAGCAAAAGATCGACTTGTAGACGCGATTCAAGTACAAGAAAAACATGCACGCGAGGAAGCAATTGAACAAGTAAAATCAGAAGTAAAAGCAGAATATGAAGAGGCTGATGCAGAAGCCGATACATTAAAACAAGTGGCGACTGTATTAGATAAGATTGTAAAAGAAGAAGTTCGTCGACTGATTACAAAAGAAAAAATACGTCCAGATGGAAGGAAAATTGATGAAATCAGATCGTTGTCTTCCAGAATTGGGGTATTACCTCGTACTCACGGTTCGGGACTGTTTACTCGTGGTCAAACACAAGCACTAAGCGTGTGTACGTTAGGAGCATTAGGCGATGTGCAAATTCTGGATGGTTTAGATGCAGAGGAATCAAAACGTTTTATGCATCACTATAATTTCCCATCTTTTAGTGTTGGGGAAACAGGACCAATCCGTGGACCAGGTCGACGTGAAATTGGGCATGGTGCATTAGGTGAGCGTGCCTTAGAAAAAGTAATACCAGATGAAAAAGAATTCCCGTATACAATACGTCTTGTTTCAGAAGTACTAGAATCTAATGGTTCTACGTCTCAAGCAAGTATTTGCGCAAGTACATTAGCCATGATGGATGCAGGTGTACCTATAAAAGCACCGGTTGCAGGTATTGCCATGGGGCTTGTTAAATCTGGTGAAGACTACTCGATCTTAAGTGATATTCAGGGTATGGAAGACTTCTTAGGAGATATGGACTTTAAAGTAGCAGGTACAGAAAAAGGCGTTACAGCGTTGCAAATGGATATTAAGATTGAAGGTTTATCTCGCGAAATTCTTGAGGAAGCTCTAACACAAGCGAAGAAAGGTCGCATGCACATCCTTTCTCATATGTTAGAAACGATTCAAGAGCCGAAACATGAATTATCTGACTATGCTCCAAAAATTTTAACCATGGATATTAAACCAGATAAGATCCGTGATGTGATTGGACCAAGCGGTAAACAAATCAACCAAATTATTGAAGAAACTGGCGTTAAAATTGATATAGAACAAGATGGGCATGTCTTTATTTCTTCAATTGATTCAGAGATGAACAAAAAAGCTCAAAAATTAATTGAAGATATTGTTCGCGAAGTAGAAGTTGGACAAATGTATCTAGGTACGGTAAAACGTATTGAAAAATTTGGTGCATTCGTAGAGTTATTTAAGGGCAAAGAAGGACTAGTTCATATTTCTGAATTAGCGGAAGAGAGAATTGGCAAAGTAGAAGATGTTGTGTCAATTGGCGATCAGATTATGGTCAAAGTAAAAGAAATCGACCGTCAAGGACGCATCAACCTTTCAAGAAAAGCAGTACTAATCGAACAAAAAGAAAACAATTAATCCAAGAAGAAGCTGGCCAACCAGTTTCTTTTTTTAAGCCTTCTTAAAGTATAAAAAGAAGTACATAAAACATAAACTGCGAAGTACCGTGTACATACATGGGTTTGCTTTCTTCCATTCTTTTCTTGATGAGTGCATAACCATCGCTGCGAAAAAATACTCCCTTTCCAGGGGCACGGCCTCAGCTAACTTTGCAAAGTGGATCTTCGGCTCGCGCTGTTTCCCCAGGGTGTCGCATTTTCCGAGTTTTGACTAGTATTTTGGATTAGTGAGAAGAAAAGTCCCTTGATTATATATCCGAAGATTTTCTTTTTTCAACAATTAGAACATTAGAACCAGCGCAGTATTCTGCCGTAGCGAATGCTAGCACTCACCTTAAATGAGAATGGGAGGAAGCTACACCAAGTCAAATTTTCACAACTTTGCAGTTTTTATATACTAAGATTCCGGTTAGACTTATAGCATTGAATATAGGGGGATTTGGATTTGTTACATCGTAAGGAATGCAGTAATGGTATGCGAATTGTATTGGAAGAAGTCACTTCTGTCAGATCAGTAACTATCGGTATATGGGTCAAAACCGGTTCAAGAGAAGAGGCTCCAGAACTAAACGGCATATCTCATTTTATCGAGCATATGTTATTTAAAGGAACAGAAAATCGAACTTCACAGGAAATCGCTGAGGCATTTGATGGTATTGGTGGCGAAATTAATGCTTTCACTTCAAAGGAATATACCTGCTATTATGCAAAAGTTATCGATACTCATAAAGAAATGGCTATTGAAATTTTAGCAGATATGTTACTTCATTCTACTTTTGATCAAACAGAGATCGAAAGAGAAAAGAAAGTAGTGTTAGAAGAAATCAATATGACAGAGGACACGCCAGACGATATTATCCATGATTTATTAGCAGAAGCAGCTTATCAACAACATCCGTTGGCAAAACCAATATTAGGGTCAAAATCTACCGTTAATCAGCTGTCACAACAGGATATGTTTCAATATCTTCAAAGTCAATATATTCCTGAGAACATTGTGGTATCAATCGCCGGTAATGCGAATTACAGTTTTATTAAAACAGTGGAAGACACTCTTTCAGTAGAGAGAAATAGCTCATTAACCTCGAGTAGGGAATATTCGAGCAAACCTGGATTTTATCACAAACAAATATCTCAAACGAAAGAAACGGAACAAGCCCACCTCTGCTTGGGATATGAAGGTGTTGGAATTGAAAACGAGCTTGAATACGCCATGTTAATTGTTAATAATGTGCTAGGTGGCAGTATGAGTTCCAGGTTGTTTCAAGAAATTAGAGAAAAAGCAGGAATGGCATACTCAATCTTTTCATATCATAGCTCTTTTATTGATAGTGGCTTATTAACCATCTATGCCGGAACATCGAAAAATCAGTTGTATATTGTCCAAGATAAAATTCAACATATTGTAGATCAGTTAAGAAAATATGGTTTGACTAATAAAGAGTGGGAAAACAGTAAAGAACAATTAAAAGGACTTTATATGTTAAGTCTGGAAAGTACTAACAGCAAAATGAGTCGAAATGCGAGGAATGAATTGTTGTTACAAACCCATCCTTCCCTCGATGATATCATGAAAAAAATTGATAAAGTAAGATTAGATGATGTACAACATATTCTCAATACACTACAGTCTGACCGAGCGGCAACTGCCATTATTTCACCTGAATAACAGATTGGAGGTGGCAAAGATGCGTTTTAATGATTTGAGCAGCAAAGAGTTGATAGACTTAACTACAGGGTCCAGACTAGGTGTTTTAGGACAGACAGATCTTGAAATCGATGAAAAGACTGGACAAATCATTTCTTTTACCATTCCACAATACAGCATGTTTGGATTAAGAAAGTCAGAGTCCTATTCACGGATTGATTGGAATCAAATCAAAAAAGTTGGAGACGATATGATTATTGTGGAGACAGAGGAAGTTTAAAAAACGGAGCTAATTGAAGCTTCGTTTTTTGTATGGTATTGAATGGAATATCAACTTTACAATACCCACTAATGTTACCCACCTATATGTCAATATCGACTATTCCTCGCCATGTTTCCTTTATCCTCCTACGTTTCCATACACCGCATTCGGCTTTTCTTAATTCCTAGGGTATTTGCCCCTTCACTTCTGTTCCGTGTTTTCATATGATAATTTTAGATAAGATTTAATTGTTTAGATAGAGATTTGGTGAGGTGACAAGATGCAGAAGACTAAAGATATTGCTATTATTGGTGGCGATGCACGTTATTTGCCTTTAATACACGCACTTAAAACAATTGATAATCTAAGGATTCGTATATTAGGTTTTGAACAAGTAGAGCAAAGTTATACGGGTGTCATGCAGTCAACGATCGAGAATTTAGATACATCTCAATTAGATGGTATCATTTTACCAATTACAGGTATAGATGATGATGGTTATGTCGAAACAATGTTCTCCAATGAAAAAATACAATTAACGGAAGAGTGGTTTCAGTCTTTACCAGAAAATTGTGTAGTGTTCACTGGAATATCCAATCAAAAACTGGATCAGTATATTGAAAAAAATGATTTACAGTTAATTAAATTAATGGAAAGAAATGACGTCGCTATTTATAATTCAATTCCGACTGCTGAAGGAGCCATCATGCTTGCTATCAAGCATACTGATTTCACTATCCACCATGCCAATGTATTCATATTTGGTTATGGAAGAGTAGGTGAAACAACAGCTAGTAGCTTTGCGGGCCTCGGAGCTAATATTGCTGTTATCTCCAGGGATGAAACTGATTTGGCACGTGTATATGAAAGAGGTTGGGAAGCATATTCTTTAGACCAAACAGAAAACTATATAGATAAATGTCAAATTTTAATTAATACGATTCCTGCAAAAGTAGTAAATAAATCATTAATTGAAAAAATGAATAGCCAGGCGATTATTATCGACTTAGCTTCCAAACCGGGGGGAATCGATTTTGAATACGCAAAATCCAGAGGAATAGAAGCAATACATGCATTAGGTTTACCAGGTATGGTAGCTCCGACAACAGCTGGTGAAATCTTGGCAGATCGTATCGCTAAAATACTATTTGCCTCCTAAAAGTAACACACAGATGATCTGGGCATATACTGGGCATATAAAGTAGCCCAATTGGTTAGCCCTGTGATTCTGTATAAATATTTACAAGTATAGGAGGTATTTTAGTGGATTTAAAAGGGAAAAAGATTGGATTTGGTTTAACTGGATCACATTGTACTTATGAAGCGGTTTTTCCACAAATGGAGAAACTAGTCGAGTTAGGTGCTGAATTAGTCCCAGTTGTTTCATATACATTTAAAGACACTGACAGTAAATTCGGTAAAGCTGACGATCATATGGCACGTGTTCGTGAAATTACTGGTAGAGACCCGATCACATCTATTGTAGACGCTGAACCGTTAGGACCGGTTGAGCCGTTAGATATTATGGTATTAGCTCCTTTAACGGGTAATTCCATGAGTCGTCTTGCTAATGCTATAACTGATGGTCCTGTACTGATGGCAACAAAAGCAACGATCAGAAATGGAAATCCAATTGTAATTGGTGTGTCAACTAATGATGCATTAGGCTTAAATGGTGTTAATTTGATGCGATTAATGTCTACCAAGCTTATATATTTTGTGCCTTTTGGTCAGGACGATCCAATAAAAAAACCAAATTCAATGGTGTCAGATATGACACTAATTCCGGAAACAGTAAAGAATGCCCTTGAATACAAGCAAATTCAGCCAGTAGTTATAGAAAGAAACAAGTAATTATGATGAAATAATTAAAGAATACTCGATAATATGTTATGATAAAAAAGATAATCAAATTAAACATTGAATCAGATGGAAGGGGACAATAAACATGGCAACAGGACAACAATATAATGTAGCAGTAGTGGGTGCTACTGGTGCAGTAGGAGCAAAAATGCTAGAAACATTGGATAAAAAGAACTTTCCAATCAAAGAATTACTGTTATTATCTTCTAAACGTTCAGCAGGAAAAGAAATGGAGTTTCAAGGTAAAACGTACACGGTGCAAGAAGCTACTCCCGAAAGCTTTGAAGGTGTGGATATTGCCCTATTTTCTGCTGGTGGATCAGTGTCTAAAAACTTAGCACCAGAAGCAGTAAAACGTGGTGCGGTTGTTGTTGATAACACAAGTGCATTCAGAATGGATCCTCAAGTTCCACTTGTGGTACCAGAAGTAAACCAAGAGGATATCCAGAAGCATAATGGAATCATTGCAAATCCAAATTGTTCAACAATTCAAATGGTAGCTGCCCTTAAACCGGTTCAGGATCAGTTTGGCATGTCCAGAGTTATCGTGTCAACTTATCAAGCAGTGTCAGGAGCTGGAAATGAAGCTGTTGAAGAATTACATTCACAGTCAAAAGCATTTTTAGAAGGCGAAGAATTAAAACCAGAATTATTACCTGTGTCTGGAGAGAAACATCATTACCCAATTGCATTTAATGCATTACCGCAAATTGATGTATTCCAAGATAATGGATACACTTTTGAAGAAATGAAAATGATAAATGAGACAAAGAAAATTTTGCATGATGACTCTGTTCAAGTTGCAGCAACATGTGTACGTTTGCCTTTCTTTACATCCCATGCAGAAAGTGTATATGTGGAAGTTAATAAAGATGACGTAACTGTTGATCAATTTAAAGAAGCGATTAGTAATATGGATGGTGTTGTCTTAGAAGATGATCCAACCAATCAAGTATATCCAACACCACTGGCAGCGGCAGGTAAATGTGATGTGTTTGTAGGCCGTATCCGTAAAGATTTAGATAATGAGAAAGGATTCCATTTATGGGTAGTCTCTGATAACTTGTTAAAGGGAGCTGCTTGGAATTCTGTGCAAATTGCTGAATCTCTAGTCAAAAATAACTGGCTCAATAAATAAACGAGGTGGAATCATGCGGGTATTGGTTCAAAAGTTTGGTGGCACGTCTGTAAAGAATAAAGAATCTAGAGAATATGCTATTCGTCATATAAAAGAAGCATTAATAGAAGGTTATAAAGTAGTTGTCGTTGTTTCAGCGATGGGGCGTTTTCCAGAGCCATATTCAACAGATGCTTTATTATCCTTAATTGATGGAAATCACTCCAAGATAAGTAATAAAGAGAAAGATTTATTATTATCTTGTGGCGAAACTATTTCTGCGACGGTTTTCTCGCATGATCTGCTGGAACATCAAATAAATGCTGTTGCTATTCCCGGTGGAGAAGCTGGTATTATTACGACTAGCAATTTTTCCAATGCGCAAATTAAAAGAGTAGATACCAAACATTTATATCATGTTTTAAGCAACCAACAGGTAGTAGTAGTAGCAGGATTTCAAGGCAAAACGGAGGACAATGAAGTAACAACCATTGGCAGAGGTGGGAGTGATACCTCTGCCACTGCATTAGCAGCAGCTTTGCAAGCGGAATATGTAGATATTTTCACAGATGTTAATGGTATTATGACAGCAGATCCTCGAGTTGTTACCAATGCGCAAAAATTAGATACCATTTCATATACAGAAATATGTAATCTAGCTTACCAAGGAGCAAAGGTTATTCACCCTCGAGCAGTCGAGATTGCAATGCAGGCCAATGTTCCAATTAGAGTGCGTTCTACAAAACTTAAGGATAAAGGAACACTTATTACAAATGTACCTGAAACAGATTACTCAGAAAGTGTACATGATCGATTGGCTACAGGAATTGCATATGTTAATCAAATTACCCAAATAAAAATTCAAGAGGCAAAAGAACCGGAACAACTGCATGTGAAAGTATTTAAAGCAATGGCTGAAGCGGGTATTTCCGTCGATTTTATCAATATATCACCAAATGGTGTAATATATACGATATTTAAACGAGATGAAACTTTAGCGAAGCAAGTCTTAGAATCTTTAAACCTTCAACCGATTATTACCAAAGATTGTGCAAAGATTTCTTTAGTCGGTGCTGGAATGTCAGGTGTTCCCGGTGTTACATCAAAGATCGTACAGACTTTAACTAGTAAAAATATTCCCATTTTACAATCAGCAGATAGTCATCGAACCATATGGGTCTTAATACAAAATGTTCATTTAGAAACTGCACTTAATGCATTACATGAAGCTTTTCGATTAGAAAAATAAAATCTGTAATTTTCTATTTTCTATTGATGAAATCGTATATTCATGGCATAATTATGTTCGCCATTTTTCTATATATGAGCCATATTGTAAAGTCAAAGCAATACATGAAGAAAAGATACAATAATAAATGTTTAGCACATGCAAATAAGGTGAAGGAGATTGGAAAGGAGATGGTGACATTATGGATTTCGGAAGATTGTTAACTGCAATGGTGACACCTTTTGATGAGAATAATCGTATGGATTTAAATATAACGTCTCAATTGATAGAACATTTAATTGCTACTGGATCAGAGGGGCTTGTTGTAGCTGGTACAACGGGTGAATCTCCGACATTAAGTCATGAAGAAAAGATATCTTTATTTAAACATGTTGTTAAGGTAGTGGATGGTCGAGTACCTATTATTGCTGGAACTGGAAGTAATAATACACAGGCTTCCATCGAGCTAACCAAAGAAGCAGAGCAAATAGGAGTGGATGGAGCATTAGTTGTCACTCCATATTATAATAAACCGAATCAAGAAGGGTTATATCAACATTATGCAGCGATAGCTCAAGAAACCAAATTGCCGATAATGTTGTATAATATTCCATCCAGAGCTGTAGTGCGATTGAATGTAGAAACAGTTGTGGCCTTATCGCAAATCGATAACATTGTGGCGGTAAAAGATTCCACTGGTGATCTGGACGGAATCGCTTCTATACTTGAACAAGTAGATGATGGGTTTTCTGTTTATAGTGGTGACGATTCATTAACCTTACCAATTCTATCTATTGGTGGTTCTGGAATTGTTTCTGTTTCTTCCCATATTATTGGCAAAGAAATGAAAGAAATGATTGAGTTATTCGAACAAGGTAAAGTGAAAGAAGCAGGTCGACTTCACCGTAAGTTACTTCCTATCATGCGTGCATTGTTTATGGCACCATCTCCTTCACCAGTCAAGTCTGCATTGAAATATCAACAAATCGATGTAGGATCTGTTCGTTTACCATTAGTACCACTATCGCCATTTGAAGAACAAAACCTATTTAGAGTAATTGAATCATTCCAATAAAACCAGTTAGAACCTGTTTCCATCCACATGAAACAGGTTCTTTTCAACTGCAAAATATGAATCAAATACATAAACTGCGAAGTAACTGTTATGTGCATTTGTTTTCTTCCATTCTTTCCATAGTAAGTGCTTGCATATCGCTCCGGCAGAATATTGCGCTTTCCGTGGGCACGGCTTCAGGTAACTTGGTAAAGAAAATCACTTTACCAAGTGGATCTTTAGCTCGTGCTGTTCCCCCCCGGAAAGCGGAGTATTTTTTCCGCAGCGTCGAGTTAGCACTCAACTATAAACAGAATGGAAGAAAGCTACATCAAGAAAAAACATCATTGGTTCACAGTAGTTATCTAATACGCTTCAGATGGATAATTTTTTTAAACTGTTTATGATACAGAATGAAATAAGCTAGCTAGTTCATACTAATTACTACTATGATGTAAAGGGGTAATTAGGTATGAATAAACAAAAACAAGAAACGAAAGAAAAAGAATCGCAATCATCATCACTTGTTGAAAAGATTCAACAATTAGGACAATCCACCATACCGAATGCACCAGACTCAAATATTCACGTACTATCCATCATCGGTCAAGTGGAAGGACACGTACAACTACCACCACAAAACAAAACAACTAAATATGAACATCTTATTCCACAGATCGTTGCAATAGAACAAAACCCTAAAATAGAAGGGTTAGTCGTGGTTTTAAATACGGTTGGTGGAGATGTCGAAGCTGGTCTTGCTTTATCAGAAATGATTGCCTCATTATCTAAACCAACTGTTTCTGTTGTTTTAGGAGGAGGTCATTCCATTGGTGTCCCTATAGCTGTGTCAACGGATTATTCCTTTATTGCTCCGTCTGCAACCATGACCATTCATCCAATTCGACTTACAGGTCTTGTTATTGGTGTACCACAAACATTTGAATATATTGATAAAATGCAGGAGCGTGTTCTTCAATTTGTAACTGCACATTCAAATATTAAAGAAGAAAAATTAAAAGAATTAATGTTCGAAAAAGGAAATTTAACAAGGGATATTGGTACAAACGTAGTCGGAGAAGACGCCGTAAAGTATGGTTTAATCAATGAGGTTGGTGGAATTAGTGGTGCAATGGCAAAACTTAATGAATTAATTGAAGCTAAAAAGGATTCTCAGGAGCTGATCCAATGATATTATATACACCACTTAGTTATGAGGATATCCATTATTCAGAACAAGATTATCAGCAATATGAATTTATCAGCTATCAAAGTAAAACATGCTGTATACAAAAGTTAGAGAACGGCGATATGCGTCTCGTACAATTATTATCTACAGACCCAAATGATTATTTAGCTGAACATTTTTCTCCTGGAACGATTATTTCGAGTAGTGAAAATCCCCAATAGAATATTCGTTCTATTTTTGATTCTATGCTATAATAGAAATAAGAATAGAGCTAATTAGACACCCTTGCTAACAATCAGCAAGGGTATTTCATACATATATGAAGTGAAAGTAATGAATAGGGACCTGAGGAGTGTTTATATGGCAAAAAGAAAAAAAAGAAGGAAAAAACAACCATTAAAAAATAATATAAAAAAAGAATTAATAGGTTTATTATTAGTGTTTTTGGCAATTTTTGGTAGTGGTGCAACGATGATTAGTGATGGTGCTATTTCATCTCTATTAGAAAATATCTTTCGATTTTTCTTTGGAACATGGTATTTTATTGTGTCACTGTTCCTTTTATTTATAGGAATTTATCTTATGGTGAAACGAAAGTGGCCTAACTTATCAACGCGAAAGTGGATAGGTACGTATCTGGTTTTGGCAGGTTTTATATTAATGACTCATATTCTTACATTTCAAGAAGCGTTTACACAACCGGCCAATTATCCTTCTATTACCGTTCAAAGCTTTACCTTCTATAAGGAATATATCCAGGGTGAGCGTACAGCGACTTATCTGGGTGGAGGGATGTTTGCTGCTATATTGTTTGCGATAAGTAATTTTCTGTTTTCCAGTGCTGGAGCAAAGTTTTTTGCTGTTTTTATCATGTTAATAGGGGTTATTATTTTTAGTAATCTATCAATAGGAGATTTATTTTCATCTACTTTTCATAAACTACAAGAAAAATTGCAACTCAGTAAACAACGTTTTGTAGAATGGAAAGAAAAGCGAAAAGAAACAGATACAGAGGAAGAAAATAATGATGTTTTACTTGAGAGTGACCAAGATACTATTGAAAGTGAACTGCCTGCTATTGCATATGCAAATGAAGATTTAGAAGTGATGGAACAGGTAGATGATGAACAAGTAGAGACAATAGATGTAAAAGAATTAGAAGAAAAGGAAGAAACAAAACAAGATAAATGGGATACATCTGAGTCAGATCAATTACCAACAACAACAGAGTTTGAGAATCAAGACTATCAGTTACCATTAATGAATATATTAGAGCTTCCTAAAAACTTTGGTAAGCAACAAGATAAAACGTATATACAACGAGTTGTTCGCAAGTTAGAAAAAACATTTCAAAGTTTTGGTGTCAAGGCTCGTGTAACAAAAGTCCATGTTGGTCCATCCGTAACAAAATATGAAGTATACCCTGAAGCAGGTGTGAAAGTTAGCAAAATTGTTAATTTAAATGATGATTTAGCACTTGCTTTAGCTGCTAAGGATATTCGTATTGAAGCGCCTATTCCGGGAAAATCTGCCGTTGGAATAGAAGTGCCGAATGAAGAAACGGCAATGGTCACTTTACGTGAAGTGCTGGAAACGAAAAAGAATCATATTCAGAACAAGTTAGCTTTTGCTTTAGGGAAGGATATTGCTGGTGAATCTGTGATCGCAGAATTAAATAAAATGCCACACATACTAGTTGCAGGTGCGACAGGCAGTGGTAAAAGTGTTTGTATAAATGGGATTATTACCAGTATTTTGATGCGAGCAAAACCACATGAAGTAAAGATGATGATGATTGACCCTAAAAAGGTTGAATTGAATGTGTATAATGGAATTCCTCATTTACTTACACCTGTAGTGACCGATCCTAAAAAAGCTGCAAGGGCGTTAAAAAAAGTAGTAGCCGAAATGGAAAGACGCTATGACTTGTTCTCAGAGACTGGTACGAGAAATATAGAAGGATATAACGAATATATTAAGCGTCATAATGCAGCAGAAGAAGATCAGCAACCACAACTGCCGTATATTGTTGTCATTGTTGATGAGTTAGCTGACTTAATGATGGTAGCTTCAAACGAAGTAGAGGATGCAATTACAAGACTTGCCCAAATGGCACGTGCAGCAGGGATTCATTTGATTATAGCAACACAACGTCCGTCTGTTGATGTTATTACTGGTGTAATCAAGGCAAATATTCCATCACGAATTGCCTTTAGTGTTTCGTCACAAACTGATTCAAGAACAATCCTCGACTCCGGTGGGGCTGAGAAGTTGCTAGGACGAGGTGATATGCTCTTTATTCCAGTTGGATTATCAAAACCTGTCCGTATTCAGGGTGCCTTTTTATCTGATGAAGAAGTAGAACGTGTTGTGGATCATTGTGTAGAACAACAAAAGGCACAGTATCAAGAAGAAATGATACCGGAAGAAGAAACAGAAGTGGTACAAGAAGTGGATGATGATCTGTTTGACGATGCCGTTCAGTTAGTACTCGAAATGCAAAGTGCCAGTGTTTCCATGTTACAACGGCGTTTTCGCATTGGTTATACACGTGCAGCCAGGTTGATAGACGCGATGGAGGATAGAGGAATTGTAGGTCCTTATGAAGGATCAAAACCTAGAACTGTTTTACAAAGTCAGATGTCTGATGATATGACTGCAAATTCTTCATCCTAGTACTAAAATTTAAAAGAGACAAAATATTCTTTATTATTCGAACTAAAAGTGTTATATTTGTTTGTAATAACAAACTTACATTGGATATAGAATGGTTGGGGGAAGCTATGTTATCTAACTTAAATAACGGATCTACAATCTCTGCTGTACATTATATTAAAAATTTAATAGAGGATGGGCACTATAAAGAAAAAGAAAAACTGCCTACAGAATATGAATTAGCAAAAAATTTAGGTGTGACACGTAAAGAAATTCAACGTGCCATCGCAATTCTTGAGGAAGAAAATATCTTGATTCAAAGACCTGGTGTAGGTGTTTTTGTACACGCTAAACCAATTCTATCATCTGGTATTGAACAATTGGGTAGTGTTACAGAGATGATACAAAAATCAGGTAAAAAGCCAGGAGTACAATATATATCTGCAGAAATTACTGAACCTAGAGATGAAGATAAGCGTCGATTTGATCCATTAGAAATTGAAAAGTTTGCCCAGTTAGAACGAGTACGCACAGCAGATGGTGAGCCTGTTGTTTATTGTATAGATAGAGTGGATCATCGTACCATGCCATTAGAACTGATTCATAGTCAGGAATCAATTTTTCAGGCTTTAAGAACTTATGCCAAAAAGGACATAGATTATGCCGTAGCTTATATTGAACCAATAGGTTATCATGAAAGAATCTCACCTATCTTAAATTGTGAACCTGATCAGGCATTATTGCTATTACGTCAAATGCATTATACAAAAGAAAACGAACCAGTACTATATTCAGCTAATTTTTTTAGAGCAGATGTATTTAGTTTTTACGTTTTAAGAAAAAGATTATAAAGAAGAAAGTTGTCCGAGAAGAAAGCTTAAAAGCCCGTTTAGATAAATGTAACGGGTTTTTAAGCTTTTCATACAGTTTATAATATATGACTCTAAATGGTGAAGAAGTCATGTGTACAAATATACTTTTTGAGACAACTTCTCCAATTAGCATAATATTTGGATCTTTTTGATAGAATATAGAAGACAACAAAAATAAATATAAATACAAAGGAGTAGTGTTATGGTTGAAACTTTAGAGCGAATCATCCCAAAAGAAGGGTATGATTTACATCTTATACATACAAAAAAATTTAAAACCATTCACCTGTCATTAAAGTTTACATCAAAGTTAACAAGAGAAAATATTACGAAAAGAGCGTTACTTCCCTATATTTTGCAACAAGGTACAGCAAATTACCCTACTGCAATACAGTTACGTCAACATCTTGATGAGCTATATGGCACTGTATTAGCGGTGGATAGTAGCAAAAAAGGTGAAAATCATATCTTGACTATTCGTTTAGAATTAGCAAATGAACAATATATTGCTGGTTCTCAGGATTTATTAAATCAAGGAATTGCTTTTCTTCGAGAAGTGATTTATCAACCGAAATTAGTTGATCAAGCCTTTGATCCAAAAATTGTAGCTCGTGAAAAAGAAACATTACGTAGCAAGATGGAATCATTAACAGAGGATAAAGTGAGTTTTGCCAATACACGAATGATTGAGGAAATGTGTAAAGAAGAGGAATATCGCCTACGCGTGCACGGTTATGAGGAAGATTTGGATAAGATTACAGCAGAGGACCTCTATGCTTATTATCAACAAATTTTGAGCCAGGATCATCTCGATATTTTTGCAGTTGGTGATATTGAAGGTTTAGAAGTAGAGGAGAAAATTACGGCACTAGTAGAAGCAAGAGAACAGCAACCAATTGAAAAAGGGAAGCTAGTAGCAGGATTCAACGAACAAACACTGATAGAAGAAGATGATATTAAGCAAGCTAAACTACACTTTGGTTATCGCACCAATATTACGTTTGATGATGAAGATTATGCTGCATTACATGTTTTTAACGGTTTGTTTGGCGGGTTTCCTAGCTCGAAATTATTTATGAATGTGCGAGAAAAGCACAGTTTAGCATATTACGCCGCATCAAGAATTGAAAGTCATAAAGGATTAATGTTTGTCTTTAGTGGGATTGCTCCAGAACAATTTGAAAATGCCAAAGACATAATTTTGGAACAAATGGAGCAAATGCGTAAGGGTGAGTTTACCGATAATGAACTAAACGAAACAAAAGAAATGACCATTAATCAGTTACGTGAAACATTAGATAATGCACAAGGTATGATTGAATTACATTATCAAAGCGTATTGGCACAATCGTCCATATCGCCAGAACAATTATTACAGAAAGTAAACAAGGTTACCAAAGATCAAGTGATTAACGTTGCCAATAAAGTGAAACTTGATACGATCTATTTGTTGACGAGTAAGGAGGCGGAACAAAGTGAAGCATAAACATTATAAACAAATTGAAGAGAATATATATGCAGAAACACTTTCGAATGGTCTACGTGTTTTTATTTTGCCGAAACAAGAGATGGCAAAAACTTTTGCCATTTTCACCACCAATTATGGTTCAATCGATCAGAGCTTTGTTCCACTAAATGAGCAAGATTTGCAGACAGTTCCTGATGGGATTGCACACTTTTTAGAGCATAAATTATTTGAAAAAGAAGATCGTGACGTTTTTCAGGATTTTTCAAAACTGGGTGCTTCAGCTAATGCTTTTACGTCTTTTACCAAGACAGCCTATTTATTCTCTGCAACGTCAAAAATAAAAGAGAATTTACAAACACTTGTAGATTTTGTACAGGATCCTTATTTTTCTGAGCAATCTGTCGAAAAAGAAAAAGGGATTATTGCACAAGAAATACGTATGTATGATGACCAGCCAGATTGGCGAGCGTTTTTCGGAACGATTAAAAGTCTTTATCAGCATCATCCGGTACAAATCGATATTGCTGGAACAGTGGAGTCGATTAATAATATTACGAAAGATGATTTATATACGTGTTATCACACCTTTTATCATCCAAATAATATGGTGCTGTTCATCGCCGGAAATGTTGATCCTGAAGAAACGATGGCTTTTATCAAGAATAACCAGGATAACAAAGAGTTTGACGCACCTGAACCCATCACAAGAAAATTCCCCAATGAGCCTAAAGAAGTAGCGGAAAAAGAATGGACAGTTACTATGCCTGTTTCTGTTCCAAAAGCCTTAGTAGGGATAAAGGAAAATGTTATTCCGGAAGATCCGAAAAAGTTTATGGAAAAAGAATGGTTGATGGATATAGTATTAGATCATTTATTCTCTAAAAGTGGTGTGGCATATGAACGGTTATATGAAGCAGGAATTATTGATCAATCGTTTAGTTGCGAGTCACATTTAGAGCGTAATTTCGGCTTTAGTGTAATAGGAGGAAATACGAAAGAGCCAGAAAAATTAGCGCAAATGATAAAACAAGAACTATTAAATCTTCAAACGTCACCAATGGATCAACAAAGTTTCGAGCGGATAAAACGTAAGAAAATTGGTCAATTATTACGTGCAATGAATTCATTGGAGTTTATAGCCAATCAATTCACACATTATCAGTTATTAGGAATTGACTTCTTTGAAAGCATCGAATGGTTGGAAAGTCTGACATATAGTGATATGCAGGATTATAGTCAGAATTGGATCCAGGAAGAACAGCTTTCTACTTGTTTTGTCAAAGCAGATGAATAGAGGATAACGATGGAGAAGAGAACGATCATAACTGGAGCTAGTGGGGAAATTGGAACAGCTATTGCCAACCAATTAGCAAATCAAGGACATGCGCTCTTTTTGCATTATAATCGAAACAGAATAGCAATTGAACAATTACTGGAACAAATACCGAAAGATCAGATTATAGGTGTCATTCAATCCGATTTAGCATCAAGAGAAGGCTTAGATCAATTTATCAATAAAATACCGCAGAATATCGATCATCTTATATATACTAGCGGAAAGGCTTATTTTGGCCTATTTCAAGACATGGAAGACAAAGATATGGATGAAATGCTCCAATTACATGTGAAATCTCCATGGAAAGTAACACAAGCATTAATTCCTGAGATGGTACGAAATAAGTTTGGACGGATCATATTGATTTCTTCGATTTGGGGTGAAATTGGAGCGAGCTGTGAAGTGGCATATTCCACTGTGAAGGGCGCTCAAAATACTTTTATCAGAGCATTAGCAAAAGAATTAGGTCCGAGTAATATTCTTGTGAATGGAGTTAGTCCTGGTTTTATTGATACCAAAATGAATCAAACCTTGACCGCTCAGGAGAAACAAGAGCTGATTCAAGACATTCCATTACAAAGAGCAGGTGAACCTGAGGATGTTGCAGATGCTGTTCAGTTTCTTTGCAGTAATCAATCGAGATATATACAGGGTGAAATAATCCGAGTTAATGGTGCTTGGGGATGATTTATTGTACATCTTCCTATTGTTAGTATGCATATTTTAATAAAATTATCGAAAGATACTAATGTATGCTGATAAAGGAGGAATGAACATGTCTGTAATTGACAACTTTGAGTCATGGAAAGATTTTTTAGGGGATCGTTTGCATGATGCAGAAAATAATGGTATAAGTAATCAAGCAATTTCAGAGCTTGCCTATGATATTGGTAATTATTTATCAACAGAAGTGCAAGCTAAAAACGATCAAGAGAAAATGTTACGTGACTTATGGAATGCAGCAGATGAGAGAGAACAGCATGCCATTGCAAATATTATGGTAAAGCTCGTTCAAAACGAAGGTACAAAATAATACAGTATTTACCCTATAAAGCATAAATATTATGTTTTATAGGGTTTTTAACTTCTTTCTTTTTTATGTCTTTTTTTATAATATTTTCTTTAATTTGTCACATTCATGTATATTTTCACTTTTCATTCGATTTATTTTAAGATATGATTAAGATACATTGTTTAAAATGAAACAAATCGGAATAAATATACGTCAACTAATATAGAGCCCGTTAACATATAAAGTTGGGATAATATAGATTAATGATTGATGGATGGTGTTTTTAAATGGGAATCGGAGAACGATTAAAAGCAGAGCGTGAAAGCAAAAATATGTCATTAGAGCAAGTTCAAAACGTTACCAAAATACAAGCTAGATATTTGGATGCGATAGAACAAGAACGATTTAATGTTATGCCTGGGTCTTTTTATGTACGGGCTTTTATTAAGGAATATGCTACTGTCCTTGGTTTAAACCCGGATGAATTAATAGAAGAGTACAAAAAAGACCTACCTTTTGAAAACAAAGAAGATGTAGCAATTTCTCGCGTGAAGAGCAGTAAAAAAAATAAAGCGACAACGAAAACACCAGTTATATTTTCCTTTTTGCCTAGTGTTATTGTTGTTTTGTTGATTATTGGTATCGTCGTATTAGTCTGGTTATTTAGGCAAGGCTACTTCACTGGAGATGACGCAGATCCAACACCGACAGAGAATGAAGATAATACTGCGGGAGAGTCTGTTCAGGTACAACCAACTCCAGACACGACTCCTAGTGGAGATGAGGAGAGTGAAGGCGAAGAATCTTCAGATGAGGAAGAAGTCGAAGAAGATGAGCCGGAGGTAGCAACAGAGATATCTTTGGATAGCTATGATAACAATGAGTCTTATTATAATCTAACAACAACTGATGAGGATGTAAATCTGGTTATCACTACTGAAAATAGAAATTGGCTTGAAATTACTGATGAATCAGGCGAGAAATTTTATGAGAAAACCTTTACGACTGATGAAAGTCCACTTGAACTAGATGTATCAGAAGTAGAGGAGTTATATTTAAGATTTGGTGAACCTCAGACTATAAATATTGAAATAAACGGTGAAGAGCTTGAGTTATCTGATGAAATACAAGCATCTCAACCACAAAAAGCGTGGATTACGATTGAAAAACAATAAATGCTATTACATAACCCTCTTTTTATTCATAAAGAGGGTTTGTTTTCAGAAATAAAGAAAGAAACTTTTACATAGAACACGAACTGCGCAGTATCCTGTTACGAATCATAAAGAGCAGGCTAGGGCGGGTTTTGACCGGTTTTTCTAAAAATATGAAGGAGTGTCAGGAAATGAATATACCTAATCGAATAACTTTATCACGAATTATGTTGATTCCTTTTTTTATTTTATTATTATCCTATCCATTTGATTGGGGAGTATGGCATATTGCTGATCAGTCTATTCCTATTGCTCATTTAGTTGCTGTCATTATTTTTGCAGTAGCTTCAGCAACGGATTGGCTTGATGGTTACTATGCTCGAAAACATCAGTTAGTGACAAATCTCGGGAAATTTCTTGATCCAATGGCAGATAAGTTATTAGTCTCTGCAGCATTTATTTTGTTAGTTGCTTGGGAAATGGCCCCTGCATGGGTAGTGATTATCATTATTAGTCGTGAATTTGCAGTAACTGGGTTGCGGCTTGTTGCGGCAGGCGAAGGTACTGTACTTGCTGCTGGTCAACTTGGAAAATTAAAAACAGTTTTACAAATTCTTGCAATCATTTTCTTGTTACTGCATAATATTCCGTTTTCTGCTTTTGGCTTACCGGTTGATACCATTTTGTTGTATGCGGCTTTAATTATTACAATTGTTTCTGGGGTAGAATATTTTGTGAAAAACTGGCATGTGATGGGAGATTCTAAATAATGACAGATGTAAAAGCTGAACTTATTTCAGTCGGTACAGAGCTATTGTTAGGGCAAATTGTTAATACTAATGCAGCCTGGATCTCCGAACAATTAGCGGACAAGGGGATCTCTGTCTATTATCATTCAGTAGTTGGTGATAATTTTAATCGCTTGGCAGATGTTTTTCGTGAAGCAGGAAAAAGATCTGACCTTGTTTTCATAACAGGTGGTCTTGGTCCGACAGAAGATGACCTGACAAGAGAAGCATTTCAGCATATATCAGGTGTACAAATCGAAGCCGATCAAGGTACATTAGATAAAATGGAAGCTTTTTTTGCCAAAAATAATCGTACAATGACACCGAATAATCGAAAGCAAGCGCAAGTGTTTGAAGGATCGAAGGTGTTACATAATTCAGTTGGTATTGCACCAGGAATAATCGTGGATTATAATAAAACGATTTGGGTATTTATGCCAGGTGTTCCACGGGAAATGAAGGCGATTATGACGGAGGAAGTACTGCCCTATCTAAAGGATACGTTAGCTTTAGAAGCCGTGATCAAGTCTCGAATGTTACGCTTTATTGGTATTGGTGAATCACAATTAGAATATAACCTTAGAGATTTAATATCGAATCAAACGAATCCTACGATTGCACCCTTAGCATCTGAAGGGGAAGTAGCTTTAAGACTTACGGCAAAGGCTGAAAGCTATCAAGAAGCAGAGCAACTGATTGAACAGACAGAAGTAAAGATTAAGAAACAAGTCGGACAATATCTTTATGCCTATGACAACGTCCATATCGAAAAGAAAGTGTTTGAATTATTGAAGCAAAACCATTTAACAATTGCTAGCGCTGAAAGCTTGACAGGAGGAGCGTTTGCTTCGAAAGTGGTGGATCAAGGTGGGGTATCTGCAATATTTAATGGTGCTGCTGTTGTATACCATCCTTTCTCCAAGACTTCAGCCTTAAGGATAGATGACGAACTCATCACAACTTACGGTACCATAAGTAAAGAGTGTGCAGAAAGTATGGCTAGACAAGTGAAGAAAATCTATCAGTCTAAGCTGGGCATTAGTTTTACAGGAGTAGCTGGTCCTGATGAGTTGGAAAACCAACCGGTTGGTACTGTTTATATATCTATATGTGACCAAAATGATCAACTCTTTACCGAAAGATATCAATTTAATGGAGACCGTCAAGAGATTCGAAATCGAGCAGTTAAAAAAGCATTTGAATTGCTATTTTATCTACTTAAAAAATGAAAATATTTTTTGAATAACAGGAAAAGCATTTTTTTATTAGATTTAATGATAAGAAAAATGCTTTTCCTCAAGGGTTTTATCCATACGTCTTTAATTCCTATGAAAATAATGGGAACATTTATTCGTTTTTTACTTGTGAAACGAACTAAAAGATTGTAAGATAGTATTAGCAATACGAAGGAGGAATTAATGTGAGTGATAGAAAACAAGCCTTAGATATGGCGTTAAAACAAATTGAAAAACAGTTCGGTAAAGGCTCCATCATGAAGCTTGGCGAACGGGCAGAACAAAAAGTAGCGACCGTTTCAAGTGGATCCATTGCAGTAGACGTAGCATTGGGTGTTGGTGGTTATCCACGAGGACGTGTAGTTGAAATATATGGACCAGAATCATCTGGTAAAACAACAGTATCTCTTCATGCAATTGCTGAAGCACAACGAGCAGGCGGACAAGCTGCGTTTATCGATGCGGAGCATGCGCTTGACCCAGTATATGCAAAAAAATTAGGTGTCAATGTAGATGAACTGCTGTTATCTCAACCTGATACTGGAGAACAAGCTTTGGAAATTGCTGAAGCACTCGTTCGTAGTGGTGCTGTAGATATGCTTGTTATTGACTCTGTAGCTGCCCTAGTACCAAAAGCGGAGATCGAAGGGGAAATGGGTGATGCTCACGTCGGCTTACAAGCTCGTTTAATGTCTCAAGCGTTACGTAAGTTATCTGGTGCAATCAATAAATCTAGAACAACGGCTATATTTATCAACCAAATCCGTGAAAAAGTCGGTGTAATGTTCGGTAATCCGGAGACAACACCAGGGGGTAGAGCGTTGAAGTTCTATTCTTCTGTTCGATTAGAAGTAAGACGTGCGGAAACCTTAAAAGTAGGAAATGAAATGGTAGGTAACAGAACACGTATTAAAGTCGTAAAAAATAAAGTGGCACCACCATTTAAACAAGCGGAAGTAGATATTATGTATGGTGAAGGTATATCGAGAGAAGGAGAAATCCTGGATATCGGATCTGACTTGGATGTTGTTCTAAAAAGCGGTGCCTGGTACTCCTATAACGATGAAAGACTTGGCCAAGGTCGTGAAAATGCAAAACAATTCTTAAAAGAGAATCCGGCTGTAGCAGAGGAAATCTATCGCTCCATTCGAACTCACTATGATATTGAAGATGATAGCGTAGAAGATGAACCCAAAGAGAGTTTACTAGAGGAATAAAATAGATGCTCCGTAGTCAGTAATTGACTGTGGAGTTTTCTTTTTGAGGTAGAATGTATTTAATTGTGCACAAAATACATAAACTACGAAATAACTCTGTAGTGGATTTATTTTCTTCCATTCTGATTACTGTTTGAGTAGCTAAATCGACACGAACAAAATCGTTGTGATACTGTAGCTAAGACTGAATAAGAAGACTGAGCTGCCAATTATTAAGTCATTTATATATATACAACAAGAATAAAACTATAGGTTCGGTAGGTTTCACCCGTTATTTTGTATTCATGCAAAATCTTTACATTCCTTGACATCCATGTAATAGAAGATTAAAATTAACATGTATAATTCAACAAATATTATACATGTAAATTTTAAAAACGTATTATTGTACATGCCGACTTAAAAAATTGTACAAGTTTATAGCAAGAGGAGGTGAAAGTATGGATACTGTAGCGATCATCATCTCCATTTTGCTTACATTTGTCGGTATTGTTGTTGGTTATCTGATTAGAAAGACAATTGCAGAGAAGAAAATTTCGAGTGCAGAAGAATTAGCAAAACAAATTGTGGAAGAGGGCTATAAAAACGCTGAAGTTGCGAAGAAAGAAGCATTACTAGAAGCGAAGGACGAAAATCATAAAATTCGTCAACAAGCGGATGAAGAGCTTAGAGAACGTCGAGCCGAAATTCAAAAGCTTGAAAGTCGTCTCATGCAAAAGGAAGAAAACCTCAATCGTAAGGATCAAACTTTAGACAAGCGTGAGCTATTGTTAGAAAAGAAAGAAGGTTCGCTTACAGAAAAACAACAACAAATTGAAGAAATGGAAAGCAAAGTTGGAGCAATGTTAAGCGAGCAACAAGCAGAATTAGAACGGATATCAGGATATACCACGGATCAAGCAAAACAAATTATTTTGCAACGTGTGGAAGAAGAAGTTACACATGAATCAGCCATGATTATTAAAGAAGCAGAAAATCGTGCAAAAGAAGAAGCGGACAAAAAAGCTAAAAACATCTTGTCGCTGGCATTACAACGATGTGCTGCTGATCACGTGGCTGAAACCACTGTTTCCGTTGTCAATCTTCCGAATGATGAGATGAAAGGTCGAATAATTGGTCGTGAAGGTCGAAATATTCGAACTTTAGAAACACTGACAGGTATTGATCTAATAATTGATGATACACCAGAAGCAGTAATCTTATCTGGTTTTGATCCAATACGTCGTGAGATTGCTCGAATTGCATTAGAAAAACTAGTGCAAGATGGGCGTATTCACCCTGCTAGAATTGAAGAAATGGTGGATAAATCAAGACGTGAAGTCGATGAATATATTCGTGATTATGGAGAACAGACAACATTTGAAATAGGAGTTCATGGTCTTCATCCTGATTTAGTGAAGATATTAGGACGATTGAAATATCGAACAAGCTATGGACAAAATGTTTTAAAACACTCAACGGAAGTAGCTTATTTATCCGGTCTATTAGCTGCTGAGCTCGGAGAAGATCAAACACTTGCTAGACGTGCCGGTTTATTACATGACATTGGGAAAGCAATTGATCATGAGGTGGAAGGTAGCCACGTAGAAATCGGTAAAGAGCTAGGGACGAAATACAAAGAAAATGATGTCGTTATTAATGCAATTGCTTCACACCACGGAGACGAAGAAGCAACGTCTGTCATTGCAGTAATCGTTGCTGCAGCAGATGCACTTTCAGCTGCTCGTCCAGGTGCAAGAAGTGAGACATTAGAGAATTACATTAAACGTTTAGAAAAATTGGAAGAAATCTCAGAATCATATGCAGGTGTTGAAAAATCATTTGCAATTCAGGCAGGTAGAGAGATACGTATCATAGTGAAACCAGATGAAATTGATGATGCAGAATCTACTAAGATCGCAAGAGATATTCGAAAACGAATTGAAGATGAGTTGGATTATCCGGGGCATATAAAAGTAACCGTAATCCGAGAAACTCGCTCAGTAGAATACGCAAAATAGAGAGACTATAGCAGTCTCTCTATTTTTTTATGTATATAGGCTGCTCTTGCTTTAATCTACCCAATTTCTCTTGCTTCTATTAAAACAAGGGAGCAGGACTTATAAACCATATCAACTGTATTTTCTAATCGGTCTGCAACGTCTTTACTGGAACACCTTTATTAATGAAATAGGAATCAATATCAGCAATTCCTTATATTAAAAAAATAGGTAAATGAGATGAAGAATGAAAATACAAATATTAAAAAGATTTAGTTGAAAAATACAGAAATCAATAATATTGCGTTAGCTATGTAAGTATCATTTATTCACGCTACTTTTGCTTTAAAAATTCTATAAATTCTTCCAATAAATACAATATGATATAGTATATAGTAAATAAGTGATTAGGAGTTCAGTATATGAAAAATAACTTTTTGTTTTTTTTGTTTGTGTTCTTATTAGCTTTAGTCGCTTGTAGTGTAGAAAACAAGAGTATATTTAATGAAGAGAATGATGCTACAGAATCTGTATCTGAAAGCAATTATTCTAATTCAAAGACAACACAAGAGATTGACGATGCAATTACTAAAATTATCAGTTATCCATCAAAGTCCTCTAATCCTAATGATTATATTACTGAAAATCAAAAGGAGTTCGATTTTATTGTTAGCAAAGAAGGTTTATCTTTAAATTATCTCATAAAACAATTTGAAGCTTCTAAAACAGATGGTTTAAAGGAACAAATCATGGCTTCTGCTTGCGTGGTAATTTTAGGAGAAATGAATCCAGTAGATAACTGGTCTTCAGGGCGAGAATGGTACGAAGAATATATAAATGATAATAACTTGTAAACATAAAACTCGCTTAACTCACACACATCACAAATAAGTAAAGGTTTTTCCATTTTATAATCAAAATGCTATAATTTTAACCAAGAAAGTAAGTATACCTTCATTGAAAAGACTCTTCCAGCTATTGCTGGAAGAGTCTTAAATCATCATTAAAGCACTGAAACAGCAGGTAAGCAAGTAATTGCACAGAAGCAGTCTAAATCTACCGTAATACAGATACCAGTACGTTGTAAGTCTTTAATTTTTTCGTTGTCAAGTTGCTCACAAGGATCGCCACAAGTTGTGTCATCGTTGTCGAACACTAATAGTTCTAATACTGCACAGCAGTCCTCATCATCCACTTCTGTTACTCGGAAAATAAAACTGCTAAAGCATTCGAATCTACCGTCACTAACTTCAGTGCCGAATCCTTTAAAAGGTTTTCCTTTTTTATCATATAGAATAAAAGGTACTGTATCTAAGCCGTTACCTCGCGCTGGTGATACTAAATCTTGGATAGATCGTGCACAGCTTACATCACATCCAATTTCTACAACGTTATCTTGTGCATCAGCAATCGCACGGACGACATCGCAGACACAGCTATCTCCATTACTAATTACACCACCAACATCGTCATTGCGTCCTACGTTTTTTTTCAATATACTACACTCCTCTTTGGAAAGGTTTTGTTAACAATAATAATCTATGAAGGAATTGTATATCGGTATAGACTCTAAGCCTTATTTACTGTAATTTATGCTATGTACACGATATTTTAAGTTAATATATAACCTAAGCTTTGACGCGACAAATCGCGCTTAACTTTATTCACAGGATCAAATTTTAAAATTTCCTTGAACAATAAAAAAAGAAGATTTCACCAAAATCTTCCATGTTACTCTACACCCTCCACTAATAAGTAGTGGGTTTTCATTAATATTCTATGATATGATCAAGGGAACAAGTCTGCCTTCATTCCTTGCTGATATTGATCCCTAAGCATTTTGGAATATTAGCGAGGAATATTTCATTTCTTTTTAACTTTTTGATACTCCCAAAATAACTCTCTGATCTCGTCACATTCCCTTATAGAATTTGCTTTGAAAATTTTTTTATGAATTAATATAATTATTACTTATGTAAAGACGACCTAACTATTGTGTAGGCCGTCTTGGATGTGGTGATTATTGTTGTCCTTGATTTCCTATATTTGTAGCATTAGAAAGAAATTTTTGAATTTGTTGTCCTTGCCCTTGTCCGTTCATCATATTGTATGCTGCAATGCCTACACCGATTGAACCAAGTACTGATAACCATTGTATATTTCTCATGGGAATTCCTCCTAATTAGATATCGGCTATTTCAGCCTTTAATATGTTGTGAAGAAGGAATACAAAAATGTGTGGAAATCATTTCTCTGTAATATGTAAAAATTAGAAAATTTAATTACTTAAAATATGAGTAAAATATCACTAAACGATTAAAATAAAAATGTTCCAAAAAGCTATAAGGAGGTTAATACATGAAAAGAATTGCCACAGTAATGATGTTTGTGACTTTATTGATTGGTGTTTTAACAGCATGTGACATGGGTAACGACAACAACATGAATGAACAACCAGAAAATATTAATTATGACCCTGCTCGTTTTAATAATGAAAATGGGGACGTTAATAATAATAGGGGTCCTGATATTGATACTGATCCTCGTGATGTAAGGGATCCTAATGAGGTTGACACACCGAATAATATGGATGAAGAAGAACCAGATCCTGACGAAGAGCCCTCTGAAGAAAGAAGAGGTCATTAAGGATTGAAAAATAGGGAAGCAAAAAAATTCCGCTCCTCTCAAACTATATAGGGTAGTCCAACGTGAGAACAACTGATATACGAATTTTAAAGCTCTTGACGACAAATTAATTCGGGTCGCCAAGGGCTTTGGTTAGTATTAGTGATCCCTATATTATATTTCTTAAAGCACTACGTAAACGCAATTCTTAAACTTTCTCTCCCAGTGTGAAGCATCTTAAGAATATTCTGATGTATATGTAGCTTCGGTTCACGCTTTTCTCAATAGCTTTTTCAGTTCGATCAATATATAAGATTCGTTTTTTAAAAAGATGTTTTGGTTACATAACTTATTCATATCGTTCTGGATCACTTCAATAGCCATAGACAAAAAATAATGGCTGGATGTTTTGATGTCTTGCTTATTATATAGTGACATCTCCACCACGTTAGGTATCTATAGTGGAAGGTGAAGAATAAGAAGTTTGTGGATTAATTTCTAAGCACCTACCGAGTAGGTGCTTTAGTTTTGCCCACTATCATCTACCGACGTATTATTTTTAATCCCAAAACAGCCCCAAGAGTAACGCGAAATATCTTCATTAGGCATTTGCGTTTTGTGAGGTTTCATAGTAAAGTGTTGATATATTGGGCTTTTTGAGTTCTTTAGTATAGAGTTTGCAACTAGAATAAAAACTATGGTTACTAAAATAGAAAGGTAGACGTACATGAAGATTTTATTTATTGGTGACGTTGTAGGTTCACCAGGCAGAAATATAGTACAAGAATATTTACCAAAATTAAAAACGAAATATCAACCGCACGTAACAATTATTAACGGTGAAAATGCAGCAGCAGGTAAAGGGATTACCGAGAAAATTTATAAGAGCTTACTTGAGTGGGGTGCACAGGCGCTTACAATGGGGAATCATACATGGGATAAGCGAGAAATCTTTAACTTTATTGATGATGCCACCTATATGGTTCGACCGGGAAATTTACCGCCCGATACGCCTGGAAATGATATTGTCTACATTAAATCCAATGGGCAAGAAATTGCTGTTATCAATTTGCTTGGCAGAACGTTTATGCAGCCAGTCGATGACCCGTTTCGTAAACTAGAAGAATTGATTAATAAGGCAAAAAAACGAACCAATATTATTTTTGTTGACTTTCATGCAGAAGCTACAAGTGAAAAACAGGCTTTTGGATGGTTTTCTGATGGAAAAGTAAGTGCGGTTGTCGGAACCCATACACATGTGCAAACGGCAGATAATCGTATATTACCAAATGGCACAGCATATATAACTGATGTTGGTATGACAGGTCCTTATGACGGAATATTGGGAATGGAAAGAGAAGCTGTCATTAAGAAATTCCTAACTGGATTGCCTGTCCGATTTGAGGTTCCGAAAACAGAGCGTGCCCAATTAAGTGGTGTATTAATTGATGTCGATAACGCTTCTGGAAAGGCAATAAAAATCGATCGCATTCAAATAAATGATGATCATCCATTCTTCACCTAAACCATCATTACCACCGAATGATTTGAAATTTTAACTGCTATCCTTCATAATAAAAAGGAATATCTTTAAATATCATGAATATAGTAAAAGTGGAATAACAATAGCATTTGAAGGAGGTACCAGGAATGGATATATTAAAAGTTTCAGCAAAATCAAACCCGAATTCTGTAGCAGGCGCACTTGCAAATGTATTACGTGAACGTGGTTCAGCGGAAATCCAAGCGATAGGTGCTGGTGCACTTAATCAAGCAGTGAAAGCAGTTGCGATCGCACGTGGTTTTGTTGCTCCAAGTGGAGTGGATCTCATTTGTATTCCAGCTTTTACTGATATTATGATTGATAATGAAGAACGTACAGCTATAAAGTTAATTGTCGAGCCGAGATAATACGGAATATTAGTAGCCTGTTTGTTAGATGACAAACAGGTTTTTAAATGCTATTTTTTATGTAGGAGTGGAGCACATGATTATCGATTGTCATTGTGATGCGTTATATAAAATGTGGTCGCACCGTATCGATTTTGATGATGATTCGGTTTTGGATGTGAATTATCAAAAATGGATGGATAGTCCTGTAAAAGTGCAGTGTTTCGCCATTTATATTCCAGAACACATCCCAACAGAATCAAAATTCACTGTAGCATTACATATGATTGATCTTTTTTTTGAGAAAATTATTAAACCGTTTTCTAATATTCATTTCATTCAAACGAAAGAAGAGATTGAAAGATTGGAACCAAACGAAAAAGGTGCCATGCTGACATTAGAAGGGTTGGATTGTATAGGGGCGGACCTGTACAAATTAAGAATACTGCTTCGACTGGGCGTCAAAATGATTGGTATGTCTTGGAATCAAGCAAATCTAGCTGTAGACGGAATAGGGGAGCCGAGAGGAAGCGGACTTAGCTCACTGGGAAGAAAAGTAATCCAACTAGCTAATCAACAGAAGGTATGGATTGACCTCGCGCATATTTCTGAACAAGGATTTGATGAAGCAGTAGCACTTAGTGACTTTTTGATAGTCTCTCATGCAAATAGCCGATCGGTTTGTCCACATTCTCGTAATCTTAATGAACAACAAGTACGTAAAATTATCGATAATAATGGATTAATTGGCATCACGTTCGTTTCATATTTTGTGACAACAAATGATAATGCCACTGTCAACGACCTCTTGAGACATATATCTTATTTTCTAAGTGTTGGCGGTGAAGATCATCTCGTATTTGGATCGGATTTCGATGGAACAGACCAATTTGTTGACAATCTATCTTCCGTTAACCAATACAGCTTTTTGCAAGCCGCATTGAAACGAACATTTTCTGCATCAGTCATCCAGAAAATCAGTTACCAGAATTTTATCAAGCATTTTCCTGGATAATTGATAAAATATCAATTAATTCGCTTTGTATTTACACGGTTTATCCCCTATAATAGATGAAGTAGTTTTATCTTAGGATTGATTAGGGGTAAGAAAGGAGATAAATAGCATGAACGAGAAACAACGATTAGAAAGTAAACAAATCAACCAAAAGAGTTCGACGGACGTAAAATCCGATGCGAACGATAATTTAGATCGATTAAAAAACATGTCAAGTGATGATTTGATTTCGAGATATTTTCAAACAACTTATGAACCACCTAACATGCGTAAAGCAAAAAAACGTTTAAAAAAAGACGTAGATATTCATTATGATTTTGACATTCCATTAGAGATGAGAGCAATTGGTAAAGGGAAAAAATTTCTTATTCGTACTTATGGTTGCCAGATGAATGAGCATGACACAGAAGTAATGGCAGGTATTCTAACGCAAATGGGTTATACCACAACAGAAGATACAAACGATGCCGACATTATTTTATTAAATACATGTGCGATCCGTGAGAACGCAGAGAATAAAGTATTTGGTGAACTCGGGCATCTTAAATCATTGAAAACAGAAAATCCTGATTTAATCTTAGGAGTCTGTGGATGTATGTCTCAAGAAGAGTCAGTTGTTAATCGTATCTTGAAAAAACATCCTTTCGTTGACTTGATTTTTGGTACACATAACATTCACCGTTTACCACAATTAATTAATGAAGCGATGTTTGGTAAGGAAATGGTTGTCGAAGTTTGGTCTAAAGAAGGCGACATTATTGAAAACCTTCCAAAAGCTCGTAAAGGTAAAATCAAAGCATGGGTTAACATTATGTACGGCTGTGATAAGTTCTGTACCTACTGTATTGTCCCGTATACCCGAGGTAAAGAGCGTAGCCGTATGCCGGAAGATATAATTCAGGAAGTGCGTCACCTTGCTGCACAAGGATACAAAGAGGTTACATTGTTAGGGCAAAATGTTAACGCATATGGGAAAGATTTGGAATTTGATTATGGTCTAGGTGACTTAATGGAAGAAATCAATAAAATTGATATTCCACGAGTTCGTTTTACTACGTCACACCCTAGAGATTTTGATGATCGCTTAATTGAAGTATTGGCAAAAGGTGGTAACCTGTTAGATCACATTCACTTACCAGTTCAATCTGGCAGCTCTGATATCCTTCGTGTAATGGCTCGTCGTTACACAAGAGAAAGCTACTTAGAATTAGTAAGAAAAATTAGAGAAGCAATGCCAAACGCTACATTAACAACTGATATTATTGTAGGCTTCCCAAATGAAACAGATGAACAATTTGAAGAAACAATGACACTTGTAGAAGAAGTTGGATTTGAAAGTGCTTATACGTTTATCTATTCTCCTAGAGAGGGTACACCATCTGCACGATGGGAAGACAATATCCCGATGGAAGTCAAGAAAGAACGTCTGCAACGCTTAAATGCATTAGTGAATAAACAATCAGCAGAAGCGATGAAACAGTATAAAGGTGAAACTGTTAAAGTACTAGTAGAAGGTGAAAGTAAAAAAGATCCTGATGTTTTATCAGGTTATACAGAGCGAAATAAATTAGTGAACTTTAAAGGACCAAAATCTGTCATTGGTGAAATTGTTGAGGTGAAGATTACTAACACTAAGACTTGGACATTAGATGGAGAAATGGTCGAATCAGCAGTTGAGGTGAAATAAATGGCAAAATATACTAGAGCAGAAGTGATCGAGGAAGCTCATAACTTAGCTAACAAAATGGCTAACATTGAAGAAATCGACCGCTTTAAACAATTAGAAGCAAAACTTAATGAAAGCAATAAAATTCAAAGCTCGATTAAAAAAATTAAAGCATTACAAAAACAAGCAGTTAACTTCCAAGCTTACGGGAAACATGAAGCATTAAAACGTGTGGAAGCAGAAATCGATCGCCTCCAAGAAGAGATAGATGAAATTCCTGTTGTGCAGGAATTTAAGGAATCACAAGTTGTTATAAATGATCTTCTTCAGCTTGTGACCAATACAATTGCTAGAGAGATTACAAATGAAGTGATTCGCTCTACAGACGGAGATGTATTAGCCGGAGAAACAGGATCAAAAAAAGGACAAAGCCATTGTTAAGAATAAATAAAAAGCATGATTAACTAAAAGGTTAGGTACCGACCCCCGAAAGTTAGTGAAAAATCTAACTTTTGGGGGTGTTTTTATGGCTAAATATAGTGAAGAATTTAAAATGGTGCAGTTCGGAAAGTTGTATATTCAACACTTGGACTATACTTCTTGAATAAGACATGGAAATAATAGAAAATAGAAAGAGTACTATTTTATTCAATTACCTGTCATGCTAAATTAGAACTGGTTGATATTTGAAGAGTTACGTAGCGTATAGATTGTAAAATATTACAAATTCACTACATATACCTATGTGTATCCAAGGAGTGGAATAGATGAAACGTGTATCCATTTTAATAACTGATGATGAGCAGGAGATTAATGATCTAATTGCCATTCATTTAGAAAAAGAAGGTTACCATGTTTTAAAAGCATCTAATGGAAAAGAAGCCATTCATGTTATCGAGACCCAAGTGATTGATTTGTTAATCTTGGATATTATGATGCCAAAAATGGATGGATATGAAGTAGCCCGTCGCATTCGTGACCAATATAATATGCCTATCATATTTTTGAGCGCTAAAACTTCTGATTTCGATAAGGTACATGGACTTGTTATTGGAGCAGACGATTATATGACTAAACCTTTTACACCCATTGAATTAGTTGCTCGTGTAAATGCTCAGTTAAGACGTTTTATGAAGTTGAATCAACCCCAAACAGATAATAAATTGATCTTGGAATTTGGTGGGCTAGTTATTTCGCCTGAGGAACGCACAGTTATGCTGTATGGTGAAAACATTGAGTTAACGCCCAAAGAGTTTGATATTTTGTATTTACTTGCTAGTCACCCAAAGAAGGTTTATAGTGTGGATAATATATTCCAGCAGGTCTGGGGCGAAGCATACTTTGAAGGCGGCAATACCGTTATGGTCCATGTACGGACATTGAGGAAAAAACTTAAAGAAGATAATCGGAAATATAAATGGATTAAAACTGTTTGGGGAGTGGGGTATGCATTCAATGGTTAAAATGGTACGCAGTTTTCGTTCAAAGATGGTGTTATTGTTTGGATTAAGTATACTTTTTTCTGGTATTATTACGTATTTTATCTTTAAAGGTCTGCAACTTTATTATCACGCTATAGTAGACTATGAAGATCCGTTAGCAGATTTTCGTTTATTTATAGGAAGGATTGGAGACATCAATTTCTTTTTACTACTATTTATCCCACTTTCCATCTTGTTTTTCTATTTACTTACTAAGCCTTATTCTAAATACTTCAATGAGATTTCGAATGGAATTCATTATCTTGCTCGTGGTGACTTTACACATATTGTACAAATCCAATCAAATGATGAATTTAAAGACATTGCGCAGGACATTAATCTGGCAAGTGAAAAATTGCAACAAGCCATCGAAAGAGGAGATTTTTCGGAAAGTAGTAAGGATCAATTAGTCGTAAATTTAGCTCATGATCTGCGTACACCGCTCACCTCTGTATTAGGTTATTTAGATTTAATCCTAAAAGACAATGGTTTGACACAAGAACAGGTGAGGCATTTTTTGATGATTGCTCTTACCAAATCTCAGCGTTTAGAAGGACTGATTGATGAATTATTCGAAATAACTAGAATGAACTATGGTATGTTGCCAGTAAATAAAAAGAAAATTGATTTATCTGATCTTCTTCATCAATTGAAGGAAGAATTATATCCTATCTTCGAAAAAAATGATTTAGTTGCCCGAACGAATATGATTTCCCCTTTACCTATTTTAGGTGACGGGGAGCTGTTAGCACGTGTGTTTGAAAATCTTCTGACTAATGCAAATCGATATGGATATGATGGACAGTTTATAGATATAAAGGGTTTTATTGATTCGGAGGAAGTTGTTATTCAAATCGTGAATTATGGAGATCGTATACCTCCGGATGAACTTCCACATGTCTTTGATATGTTTTATACAGGTGATAAAGCACGATCTCATAAAGAAGACAGTACAGGACTTGGTTTGTTTATTGCGAAAAACATTGTCGAGCAGCACAATGGAACTGTTCATGTTGATAGCGACTTAATACGTACGATATTTGAAGTGCGTTTACCAAAGGAAAGTGAGCCAAACAATGAACAGGTGTAAATTCAAGATGCAAATTTAAGAAAAATTTAATATTTACCCCACTTTTTATTTTAAAAGTTTTTCCTATACTTTAATCAACTAAAATGAAGGAGGAACTGAAAATGAAAAAGTGGGCCGTTTTATTGTTTTTGTTAGTATGCTTAGGTATTTCATATGTTTATATAGCACCCAGTCTCCAAGATAATGTAGAGGTAGAGATTCAACCGTATAATCTGAATAACAATGATACATTAGATGCTGAACTGTCTTCTGACAGTACCCAACAGATAAAAATTACAGAAGATCAGATTAATCGCGGAAATCTAGTTTTGGTCAACAGTGAATATCCAGTTGACCAAGAAAGCATAAAATCGGATATTGTAAATTTATTTACACACAAAGAGTTGACACAAGGATACGTGTTGTTGGAGGCAGATATTTACTTATCAGAAGATGTCGCAAGAAAATTTTCAGAGATGGCCGCTGTTGCTGAAAAAGAAGGGGTTAATCATTTTTTAATTAGTAGCGGCTTTCGGGAATTTGAAGAACAAAGAGAACTTTATCAAGACATGGGGACTGAATATGCTTTGCCAGCTGGACATAGTGAACACAATTTAGGTTTAGCGCTCGATGTAGGTTCTACAGAAACATCCATGTATAAAGCATCAGAAGCCGAATGGATAAAAGAAAACTCTTGGAAACATGGCTTTATTTTACGCTATCCTGAAGACAAAGTTGACGTTACAGGAATTGAATATGAACCTTGGCATATTCGTTATGTTGGTTTACCACATAGTGCGATTATGAAGGAAAAGAATTTTGTTTTAGAAGAGTATCTGGATTATCTCAAAGAGAAAAACAAGGTTTCTGCTGAGGTTGATGGTGACAAATATACTGTTTCTTATCACCCTTTTTCCGAAAACATGACTATTAATATATCGGAAAATCACGAGTATGAGATTTCAGGAAACAATATGGATGGAATAATTGTGACCGTCCACGAATGATAGATGAATAAGATGAGGTAACTGTAGAGAATGATCAAACTTTATTCTAAAGCTACACTGTGAAGGTAGTGATGTTCTGATTTTCGTTTTTAGAATATTGTTATTCAGATAAACAAAGTGGATCTGGTGTGGAGATTGATATTTTTTATTTATCCCTTTTTTACATATGTACACATTTCTGGGCAACTGCATAGGATGAAGTAGGCGCTATGGCTAACATTTTTTTAAACGAATGAAGGCACTATAGACGAATATCTCGCATATGATGGAATTGAAATAAGAGGGAGGTTATAATTCGATGTCTTATCTAGACCAACAATACCGAGAAATTATAACAAAAGCGGTCATTGGAAAGGGAAGAAAATTTAAACAAGAAACGAACACCATCACACCTATGCATCGTCCATCCAGTATATTAGGTTGTTGGATTATCAATCATAACTATCATGCAAAATTAGTGAAAAAAGATACTGTTGAGATTAAAGGAAGTTATGATGTCAATGTATGGTATGCATATAATGATAATACAAAAACTGAAGTAGTAACAGAGCGAGTAGAGTACTGTGATCATGTACCGTTATCTATTCGAGATAAACACCATATTGGTGATGAGTGTGAAGTTATTGCTAAAGTCATTCAACAACCAAATTGCTTAGAATGCAGCATTGAAACGAAAGGTAATAAAATTAAAGTAGATGCAGAAAGAGAATTTCTAGTAGAAGTGATCGGTGAAACTAAAATCTCTGTTAAAGTAGACCCTAAAGGTAAAGTCTACGATGATGAAGATTGGGATCTAGCAATCTCAGATGATGAATTTGATGACATTGATCCAGATTTCCTAGACGATCATGAAGAAGAGTAAAGCATACAGTGTGGGGAATGCTCACACTGTATTTTTTTTAGAAAACATATGCCAACTTAAGCAATTTCAGAGGCGGAATACCTTTTCATAGGCACGCTGAGATGGCCGAGGCCGTGCCCATGGAAAGTACGATATCTTGCCGAAACGTTTCATAACACTCACCTTTAATCAGTATGGAAAAGATCAAATTTTAAATATTATTGTTTGCAATTTGCATCTATTTCGAATCAGAAACAAAGCAAGTCTAGTTTCTCTTAATTGTTTATCTGATTTCTTCTTCTATGCTATAATGTTACAAGAAATGAATGATGTTGGGGGATACTAGAATGAGTCATACGCCAATGATACAGCAATATTTAAAAATAAAAGCAGATTATCAGGATTGTTTTTTATTTTTTCGTTTAGGCGATTTTTATGAAATGTTTTTTGAGGATGCCAAAAAAGCAGCCTTGGAACTTGAAATAACACTTACGAGTAGAGATGGCGGCGGAGATGGAAGGATTCCGATGTGTGGAGTTCCTTTTCATTCTGCAGAAAACTACATAAAAGCATTAATAGATAAAGGTTATAAAGTTGCGATCTGTGAACAAGTTGAAGATCCCAAAGTGGCAAAAGGTGTAGTCAAGAGAGAAGTAGTTCAGCTAATTACACCGGGTACTGTGATGGAAGGAAATATGCTGGATGATAAAGAAAATAATTATCTGGCTGTTGTGACAGAAATAGCGGATCAGCAATTTGCATTTGCATATACCGATATGTCCACAGGCGAAACCTTTGTAATGGAAATAAAACGTGGATGGAATGCAGTATTAAGTGAGCTATATAATCGTCCAATTAAAGAGGTAGTGGTGGAACAAGACTTCGCTACTACATTAATTGATGAATTAAAAGAGAAAATGCAATTGACGGTTTCCTATGCAATAGAAACACATTCTAATCAAGCAATCACAGAGCTTGTCAAAGATATTTCAGATGACCAACTAAAGCAGACTTGTATGGTTTTATATCAATATTTATTCCATACACAAAAACGGGCGATAGATCACTTGAAGCAAGCACAAGTGATTGAGCTTGCTGAATATATGACCTTAGATATGTATTCACAACGTAATTTAGAAATTACTTCCTCGTTATTGCGAAAAGAAAAGTTTGGCAGTTTATTATGGGTAATCGACCGAACCGTAACGGCCATGGGAGCACGGAAACTAAAGAAATGGTTAGAACGCCCTCTGCTGACACAATCTTTAATTGAGAAAAGACTAGATTTAGTGAACGGTTTCTATGACCAATTTTTTGAGCGGGAAGAAATTAGGGAAGCCTTGCAATCTATATATGATATGGAACGATTATCAGGAAGGGTATCGTTTGGAAATGTGAATGCAAGGGATTTAATTCAATTAAAGAGGTCTTTAGCAAAAGTACCGTTTATCAAAGAGCAATTAAAGCAGTTTGATAGCAAAGCTGTACAAGCATTTTCCGATAGTATGGATCCTTTACCAGAACTTTTCGAACTTTTGGATAATAGTATTGCAGAAGATCCACCAATCTCAATAACAGAAGGTAACCTTCTTAAGGATGGTTACCATCAGGAATTGGATCAATATCGTGATGCCTCTAGGAATGGTAAGCATTGGATTGCAGAACTAGAACAGAAAGAGAAGGCCGAAACGAATATTAAATCATTAAAAATCGGATTTAATAGAGTGTTTGGTTATTACATTGAGGTAACTCGTCCGAATTTGCCAATGATCCCGGAAGGACGTTATCAACGTAAGCAAACATTGACGAACGCCGAACGGTTTATTACCGAAGAATTAAAAGAAAAAGAATCATTAATTCTAGAGGCAGAAGAAAAAAGTGTTGAACTGGAGTATCAACTTTTTCTTGAACTAAGAGAAAAAGTGAAGATGTATATTCCATATTTACAGAGATTAGCAGAAACAATAAGTGAGATCGATGTCTTACAAAGCTTTGCAACTGTAAGTGAAGAGAACAATTATGTCAGACCGAACTTTACGAAAGACCATCATATTTACTTAGAAGAAAGTCGACACCCGGTTATTGAAAAAGTGATGAAAGATGAACAATTTGTTCCTAATACAATTGAATTGGCTGATGATAAGCATCTTTTATTAATCACTGGACCGAATATGTCAGGTAAAAGTACTTATATGCGTCAGTTAGCTTTGACGATTATTATGGCTCAAGTTGGTTGTTTTGTACCTGCTCAACGTGCAGAGTTATCGATTACAGATCAGATTTTCACCCGTATTGGTGCAGCAGATGATCTTGTATCAGGTCAAAGTACTTTTATGGTCGAAATGCTGGAAGCCAACCACGCGGTTCAACATGCTACAGAAGATAGTCTTATATTACTTGATGAAATCGGGAGAGGGACAAGTACATATGATGGAATGGCTCTTGCTCAAGCGATTATTGAATATATTCACGATCATATTAAAGCTAAGACACTCTTCTCTACTCACTATCATGAATTAACGAGTTTAGAAGATAACTTATCAGCCCTCAAAAATATTCATGTGCGAGCCGAAGAAATTGAAGGGAAAGTAGTCTTTCTTCACCAGATTCACGAGGGGGCAGCAGATGAAAGCTATGGAATTCATGTAGCCCAATTAGCTGGCTTACCTAATCCATTAATAAAACGAGCTAATGTTATTTTGTCACAATTAGAAGGTACCTCTAGTAACAAACCATTATCCTCAAAAAATAGGGAAGAAGACAACTTTGAAATAGAACAAATTGCCTTTTTTGCACCAGAAGAACCTGCTAAAAAGGGAAAAAAGTCAGCAGATCATGAGATAATTGAAAATTTACAGAAGATAAAATTGTTGGAAATGACACCGATGGACGCCATGAATGAGCTTTACCAATTGCAAAAGAAAGCACAAGGAGCAAAGGGGCGAAAATAAATGCAAATCAACGAACTTCCGGATTATTTAGCCAATAAGATCGCGGCTGGTGAAGTCGTAGAACGCCCAGCCTCTGTTGTGAAAGAGTTAGTTGAAAACAGTGTTGATGCTAACAGCAGCTGGATAAAAATCGAGATTAAAGAAGCAGGCTTACAGGAAATCAAAATTACAGATGATGGGAATGGTATTCCACACGATCAGTGTAAGAAAGCTTTTTTACGACACGCAACAAGTAAGATAAAAAGTGAAAATGACCTTTTCCATGTGAGAACATTAGGTTTTCGAGGAGAAGCTCTAGCCAGTATTGCAGCAGTTAGCCGATTAGAAATCAAAACCTCTACAGGAACAGAAGCAGGAACAAGATTGGTATTAGAAGGTGGCCATATTAAAGAAGAGGGAAGAAGTGATGCAAGACAAGGAACAGAAATCACTGTCCAGGATATCTTCTTTAATACTCCTGCCCGTCTCAAGTATTTGAAGACGGTACATACAGAGTTGGGTCATATTACGGATATTATTAACCGCATGGCTTTCTCTCACTCCGACATCCGTTTTGAGTTAACACATAACGAGAAACGAATTTTCCAGACCACAGGTAAAGGCGATTTGAGACAAATCGCAGCCTCTGTATATGGGATGTCAGTAGCGAAGCAAATGATACCGGTGCATACCAGAACCTTAGATTACGAAATAAATGGCTATATTGCAAAACCGGAAGTCAATCGAGCATCAAGAAACTATATTACTACTATTGTTAATGGGCGTTTTATTAAAAGTATCGGACTGGCGAGAGCTATAACGAATGGTTTTCATACCTTTCTTCCGATTGGAAGACAACCTGTTGTCGTACTAAACATTACGATGGATCCCTATTTAATTGATGTTAATGTGCATCCAACTAAACTAGAAGTTCGTTTCAGTAAAGAAAAAGAGTTATTTGAAGCAGTCTCACAAATGATTAAAGATACATTTCATCAACAAACACTGATACCTTCTGGTCAGAAGAAAAGTAAACCAAAAGATAAATCAGAGCAGCCACAATTTGAGTTTGACAGGCATCAACCGATTGAGAGACAATCGAAGAAGGAATCTCTTCTTCAGGAGACCACTCAAGGTCCGTTAGACGATATTGAAATAATACGCGAGACAGAACATGTTGGTAGTAGTATTACAATGGAAAAGAATGAACATAATAGCAATGACTTTGATGAAGACATGGAGATTCAAAACAAACAGGAAGAGGTAGTGAAAGATGCGAATCGGGTACCAGTCATGTACCCAATTGGTCAACACCACGGTACGTATATTTTAGCGCAAAATGATGAAGGGCTTTATATTATTGACCAACATGCAGCACAAGAGCGAATAAAATATGAATATTATCGTGATAAAATAGGAGAAGTAGAAGGACATGTACAAGATTTATTAGTCCCACTAACCTTCGAATTTACTCAACAAGAAGCACTTTTTATTGAACAATATAAAGAAGAGTTACAAAAAGTAGGGTTATTTTTTGACACATTTGGCCAAAATGCCTATATAGTGCGTTCGCATCCATACTGGTTTCCAAAAGATGAAGAAGCAGAGATTATACGAGATATGGTAGATCAATTGATCCAGGAAAAACAAGTCAACTTGCACAAGTTAAGAGAAGAAGCGGCTATTCTCATGTCCTGTAAACGATCCATCAAAGCTAATCATTATTTAAATATGGATGATATGCAACGACTGCTTGATGACTTGAGAAAATGCGAAGAGCCTTTTACATGTCCGCATGGAAGACCAATTATTATCCAATTCACCAAATATGAAATGGAAAAAATGTTCAAACGAATTATGTAAATAGATGAAGAAACAGAAAATGTAAGGTATACTGTAAGAAAGCATTGTCATTATTGGAAGTGATAACTTGAAAGAGAAATTAGTCGTCATTGTCGGTCCAACTGCGGTAGGGAAAACAGCTTTATCTATTGAGATTGCCAAAAAATTTAATGGTGAAGTAATAAGTGGGGATTCCATGCAAATATACAGAGGATTAGATATTGGCACTGCAAAAGTAACTGAAGCAGAAAAAGAAGGAATACTTCACTATATGATAGATATTTTAGATCCGACCGAATCCTTTTCAGTTGCTGACTTTCAACAACGAGTGCAGGACAATATTGATACGATCCAACACAAGAATAAATTGCCGATCATCGCTGGCGGGACTGGTCTATATATACAATCGGTATTATATGATTATCAATTCGCCGTAAGTGAGCGGTCTGGTGAATATCACAAGCAAATAGAGTCTGAAATTGAACGTGAAGGAATTGATTCCGTTTATCAACGCTTGAATAGGGTAGATCCTTTACAAGCGGAAAAAATTCATCCTAATAATCATCGACGCCTTATCCGAGCGCTTGAAGTCTATGACCGAACAGGTATGACAATGACAGAGTATCAACAAAAGCAACAAGAAGAATCGCGTTTTGATTTTCGCATTGTCGGTTTACAGATGGATCGCGAGCTCTTATACGAGCGGATAAATAAACGTGTTGATCAAATGGTAGAAGCGGGTTTGATAGTTGAAGTAAAACGACTTTACCAGAACGGTCTGGAAAATACACAGGCGATGAGAGGTATTGGTTATAAAGAAATATTACCTTATTTAAAAGGAGAACAATCTTTAGAAGAAGCTATAGACACGTTAAAAAGAAATTCGCGTCGGTTTGCTAAACGGCAATATACTTGGTTTAAAAATAAGATGCCAGTTGACTGGTACTCGATTACTTTAGAAACGAAGAATCAAGTTTTTCAAAATATTTTAACAGATTTAGAAGGATTCTATAAAGAAACATAGAATATAAAAAACATAGAGAAATTAGAGGAGGTACTACCATGTCTCAATCTGTCAATATTCAAGATCAGTATTTAAATCAACTTCGAAAAGAACGTATTCCGTCTACTATTTTTTTAACTAATGGATTCCAATTACGTGGAGTCATTAAAGCATTTGATAATTTTACTGTGCTGCTTGAAACAGAAGGGAAGCAACAATTAATTTTCAAGCATGCTATATCCACTTTTGTTCCATCTAAAAATGTTACGCTTGATAAGGAATGAAGAAGCTTCGATGGCGCTATCTTTAAGTAGCGCCTTTTCTATGCATGAAAACGATAGCTGTTGTAACACTAATAAGAAAAATAGTAGGTGATCGACATCGAGAAAGTATTATTAATTGCTATTATGCATGACCAAAGAGATGAAGAACAGTTTTATTATTCATTAAATGAACTAGAGGCTCTTGTGAAAACTGCAGAAGGAAAAGTAGTTGAAACAATCGTTCAAAAACGACCAACACCTCATCGAAAATATTACATAGGTGAAGGTAAACTAGAGGAAATTAAACAAATTGTAGAAGAAAAAGATATTGAAGTTGTCATAACTAATGAGGAATTATCTGGTGGTCAGTCAAGAAATTTACAAGAACAGTTAGGTGTTCATGTAATTGACCGAAGCCAGCTGATATTGGATATATTTGCGGCAAGGGCACGTACTAAAGAAGGTAAGCTGCAAGTAGAGCTTGCACAATATTCGTATATGCTGCCAAGACTGCACGGCCAAGGGGCTGAATTATCTAGGCTCGGTGGTGGAATTGGTACCAGGGGACCTGGTGAAACGAAGCTTGAAACGGATCGTCGCCATATTCGAAATCGGATGGATGATATTAAAAGACGTTTAAAGCAAGTTGTCAATCAACGGGAACAATATCGTGGTAATAGACGTAAACACCAACTTTTTCAAGTCGCTGTTGTTGGGTATACAAATGCAGGTAAATCAACTTTGTTTAACAGTTTAACGAAAAGCGATTCTATCTATGAAGATAAATTATTTGCAACCCTAGATCCTTTATCAAGAAGAATGAAGTTACCGTCTAACCTTGAAGTGTTATTAACAGATACGGTAGGTTTCATTCAAGATTTACCGACCGCTTTAATAGCTGCTTTTCGTTCCACGTTAGAAGAAGTTCGAGAAGCAGATCTTATTCTTCATGTTATCGATGTTGCTGCACCGAATCGGGATGATCACGAAAAAACAGTATATCGGTTATTGTCAGAATTAGAAGCCGATAACATCCCGATTTTAACTATTTATAATAAAAGGGATTTAATTGAAGTTGATGATTTTGTCCCTTCAGCACATCCGTATTTAATGATTAGTGCCATAGAAGGGGAAGATATTGTCACCGTTAAACGAGAAGTAGAAAAACTAATTAAAGAAGAATGGACTTATTTCTCAGGCTTTGTTCCTGAAGAGAAAGCAAGTAAACTAGCTAAAATACGTCAATATACCATTTTAGAGAAACAGACATATGCAGAGGACAAATTAGGCTATCATGTAGAAGGATTTGTTGATCCTAATCATGCTATTATGAAAGAAATAAAGGAGTTTCATCACGAATGAATCAATCATGGATAAGGGAAATTGAGAAACAAATAGAACCAATTTTCCAAGACATTCTAAAAAATGAATTTTATAATCAAGATAAAGTATTAAAAGCTTTTCAAAAACACCAAGTTAGTGACAGTGATTTTAACCCGACGACTGGATACGGTTATGATGACTTCGGAAGAGATAAGTTAGAAGCTGTTTATGCTTCTGTGTTTGGTGCTGAGGATGCACTTGTCCGTCCTCAAATAACTTCTGGAACCCATGCCATAAGTACAGCTTTGTTCGGTGTGCTTCGTCCAGGAGATGAACTTTTGTATATTACCGGAAAACCATACGATACATTAAATAAAGTGATTGGCCATGAAAAACATGTCTCAGGATCACTTTCTGATTTTGGAGTTCAATTTCATTATACGGATCTAGTAGATGGTTATATTGATATTGATCAAGTAAAACAACATATTAACCATCAGACTAAAGTGGTTGCTATTCAGCGCTCAAAGGGCTATGATGACAGACCATCGATAACAATAGCTGAAATGGAAAAAATCATTAAGCAAATTCGTCAATTTAAAGCGGAAGTTATTATATTTGTTGACAATTGCTATGGAGAATTTGTGGAAATGAGAGAACCAACTGATCTGGATGTTGATCTGATTGCTGGATCTTTGATTAAGAATCCAGGTGGTGGCATTACCAGAATGGGTGGTTATATTGCAGGAAAAAAACAATATGTGGAGATGGCAGCTAATCGTTTGACTGCTCCAGGGATCGGTAAAGAAGTAGGAGCAAGCATCGGGATGTTACAAGAAATGTATCAAGGTTTATTTCTTGCTCCACATGTGGTGAGTGAAGCCTTAAAAGGGGCTGTATTTACGTCTGCTTATTTACAAAAATTAGGATATAACACAACACCTGCTTTTGATGCTCACCGAACTGATTTAATCCAATCAGTTACTTTTCATTCTTCCGAACAAATGATTGCTTTTTGTCAAGCAATTCAAAGACAATCTCCCATCAATTCACATGTTCTTCCATATCCCGCTCCAATGCCGGGTTATGAAGATGATGTAATAATGGCTGCAGGAACTTTTATACAAGGAGCAAGTTTAGAATTAACTGCAGACGGGCCAATAAGATATCCTTATACCGCTTTTGTACAGGGAGGGCTTACTTACAATCATGTTAAACTAGCGGTTATAAATGCAGCTAATGGGCTGTAATAAGGGATCGACAAGCATTAATATAAAATACCGTTTGATATGTTAACTTATCTAACATCTCTTGACATGAAAATTGCACAGTGTATAATAGAGTTATAGAAAACAGATGGAAGGGGTGAATGAGATGAGTTATTTAGATAGACGTTCCATGCCCTTGTTTTCTATCGGAATTGTTAAATCACTTACAGGATTAACCGCACGACAAATCCGATACTATGAACAGCATCAATTGATTCATCCATCTCGAACAGAAGGAAATCAAAGGTTATTTTCTTTTAATGATGTAGACCGTCTATTAGAGATAAAAGAATTGATTGAAAAGGGTCTTAATTTAGCAGGCATAAAACAAGTGCTTGAAATGAAAACTATGCCGAAGACAGAGCAATCTGCTTCAAATGCAAAATCATCAGAAATATCTGAAAAGGAATTGCGAAAGATATTGCACAAAGAATTATTTGATGCTGGTAGATTAGGTAAAACTTCGTTAAGACAGGGAGAATTATCAAGGTTCTTCCATTAAAATTATAAAGGAGAGAGTTTAATCAATGGGATTAACTAAAGAAGAGATCAAGCAAAGAATTAAAGAGGAAAATGTAAAATTTATCCGCTTGCAGTTCACAGATTTACTTGGAACAATCAAAAACGTTGAGATTCCATTAAGTCAATTGGATAAAGCTTTAGACAACCAAATGGTATTTGATGGTTCCTCAATCGAAGGTTTTGTACGTATTGAAGAATCTGATATGAAGCTTTATCCAGACTTAGATACTTTCGTTGTATTCCCATGGACTTCTGAAAAAGGGAAAGTTGCGCGTTTTATCTGTGATATCTATAATACAGATGGTACTCCATTTGAAGGATGTCCTCGTTATAACTTAAAACGTAACCTGAAAAGAGCAGAAGATCTAGGTTTTACTGCCTTTAACATTGGTACGGAACCAGAATTCTTCTTATTCAAATTAGATGAAAAAGGTGATCCTTCTCTAGAACTTAACGATAAAGGTGGTTATTTTGACCTTGCACCAACAGATTTAGGTGAAAACTGCCGTCGCGATATCGTACTTGAACTAGAAGAAATGGGATTTGAAATCGAAGCATCTCACCACGAAGTTGCTCCAGGTCAGCACGAAATTGATTTTAAATATTCTGATGCTGTTAAGCACGCAGATGATATTCAAACATTTAAACTAGTTGTTAAAACTATTGCACGTAAGCACGGTTTACATGCTACATTTATGCCTAAACCACTTTTCGGTGTTAACGGTTCTGGTATGCACTGTAACATGTCATTATTCAAAGGAAAAACAAATACTTTCTTAGATGAAAATGGACCACTTGAATTAAGTGAGACTGCATATCAATTCATCGCAGGTATTATTAAGCATGCTCTTTCATTTACAGCGGTAACAAACCCAACTGTAAACTCTTATAAGCGTCTTGTGCCTGGTTATGAAGCACCTTGTTATGTAGCTTGGTCTGGATCTAACCGTAGCCCATTAATCCGTGTACCAGCTTCTCGTGGATTAAGTACACGTGTTGAGGTACGTAGTGTAGACCCAGCTGCTAACCCATACTTAGCTTTATCTGTACTGTTAGCGTCTGGTTTAGACGGAATTGAAAACAAATTAGAAGCTCCAAAAGCAGTAGATCGCAACATTTATGTAATGGATAAAGAAGAGCGTGAAGCTAATGGAGTAAAAGATTTACCTGCAACATTAGCAGATGCATTAGATGAATTGAGAAAAGATGAAACAATTGTTGAAGCTCTTGGTGAGCATTTATTCGAACATTTTATCGAATCAAAAGAAATCGAATGGGATATGTTCCGTACACAAGTACACCCTTGGGAAAGAGAACAATATATCCAAGCATATTAATCAGCGGAAACCCTTGGCACTGTTGGTGTCGGGGGTTTTTGTTTTGTAAATGAATCCCTGTTTTTTGATTTGTTCTGGGTGAAAACCCAGAGCTTACCCAGAAAGTCGTTTCTAACATTAATCATCTAATATACTGCTCATGTGATCTTCGTAACTAATCATATCTTTTTCTTTTATTCGATTTGAGATATGAGCATATACATCTGCGGTAATTTGATAACTCCCATGACCAAGTCTTTCTTGAATAGCTTTCATATCCCATCCGGCTTCCATTAATAAGACTGCATGTGTATGCCTCAATGAATGAATAGGTAAGTTCGGCAATTCAGCATTTTTTAGTATTCTACTAAAAGAATTAAATAGTGTACTTTTCGGCATGAAATCTCCATTTTCTCTACACAATACAAGGTTTAAATCATAGTTATATAGTTCCTCGAATTCTTTTTTGTTTTCATTCTGCCAGGATAAGTGAAATTTGAGTTTATTTAATAATGAATTTCTTAGAGTTATGATTCTAGATGATTTATATGTTTTAGGATCACCAAAAATATCTTCATTCTCGTCCAAGGGTTTTATTAATCTCCACCGTACCTTCTTTAAATTTTATGTCTGACCATTGAATTTCAGCAGCTTCTCCTTTACGCATTCCAGTTTCAACAAAAAAATATAAAAATAGCCAATAGATATACCCGTATTGTCTTGCAGATCTTAGAAAAGTTGGAATATCGTATGAGTCTATAAATTTTATAGTTTTATCCTTGTCTTTTCCTTTAATAACTGCACCTATAGCAGGGTTCCTTTCAAACATATTCAGTTGATATGCTTTTTCGAGTGCGTTTCTAGCGGTACCGTGTATGATCTCTATTGTGCGCTTAGAATATTTTTTATCGAATAATAGGATATTCTTATAGTATATAATATAATTGTAATGTATGTGTAATAATTTGTAAAAAATAAACCTTTTAATTATCTAATTTACGAACAGGTCACTAGTGACTGTTTTTATTTTGCGTTGTATATACATTGTAAGAAACGGATAAGTCTAGTAAAGGCACCTTTTATAAGGTGTATTTTTATGCAGGAATATCCTTCTTTTTGTCGAATTGTGATAAGGAGGAGGGGTTTCAAATGATATTAGTTACTATCGACCATTCATATGTAAACGATTATTTTCAAATTGACACTATTGAAGTAAATTTAGATGAGGAAGAAGAAAAAGTAAGAGTAGAGAAGTTAGCGAAAAAACTTGAAGGTGCTTTAGTAGATCCTGATAGACTTTTAAGCCAACGTATTGCAGATGAGCTCAAAGTTGATGTTAGGCTTATTGATTTAGATACAAATGAAATTGATTTAATGTAAAGCATCTCAAATGAGGTGCTTTTTTTATACCCAAAAATAAAGAGGGAGTCTGATCTCCCTCGAGCACTCTATAAATATAGGGGGGTTAAAGTGCTTCTTATATTATACGAGTAAAGTTGAATTTTGAAGGGGGTTGAGCATGTCAGATAACCAATGGTATACAAACAAGGACCTTTTCGAACTCATCAACAATATGAGCTCAGACTTTCATGATTTACGTTCAGAAATGAAAGAGACCAGGAACATCATAAAAAAGTACAACGGCTTACGTGAAGAATTAGGCATTGTCAAAGACAAAGTTGAAAAGATGTAAGCAAGATCAGAAGGTCGACTATCGGTAGGTGAAGCTATTCGCAATTGGGGCGGATGGCTTTTTGCTTTTATTACGTTAGTTATATTAATCATTACTAAATTTTAAGGAGCTGATATAAATGAAAGAGCAATTAAAAAAAATCGATAACAAATGGGTGAGATTAGTAGTGTTAATTGTTGTTTTCGTAAATACAGGATTTACTATTGTAGGTACACCGTTATTACCATTTTCAAATGAAGAAATTGTCGTTGGATTAACATTTGCAGCAGATGCCGCAGCTATGACTTGGGCGTACTGGAAAAATAACAGTTTTACGTTTGCAGCTAAAGTTGCAGATGATCACTTAAAACAAATGAAGGAGGGTAAGCAATGACCAAAGATTATACTAATTAAAATAAATTGAGGTGCAAGAATGCTTATTAAAATAATACTATGGGGAATATTAATACTTCCTTGGATTTCATTAGTATGGATAGAAAAAGAAGCGATCAAGCGTTATATGCCTGTTACAATTTTCACTTCATTACTCGTAACAATCTGGTTTGAATTCGGTTATGCTTATCGATGGTGGACGATACTTGAACGTATTGTACTATGGGGGTTTATAACCGATGTTAGTTTTGTTTATGGACCTTTTGCGGTTGGTACAATATGGATTTTTTATTTAACATACCAAAAATTTTGGATTTACGTTTTAACCAATATTGGAATTGATGCTTTCTTTTCGTTCTTAGGATTAACTTGGTTTGTTGAAGGAATGGGAATTGCTACTATTAATATCGACAGATGGATAATTTTCATCATATATATTTCTTTTTCCTTTGTAATATATGGATACCAAGCATGGCAAGAAAAAATTTTTATTCCAATCGCAAAATAATTATCGAGATGAAATTAATTAAACCTGTGGGAAAAAGCAAAATAGCTTGTTAGGACAGATATTTGAGTAGAGTGGTGGGTTTTTGTTTAATATGCTATAATACCGACCAAGGGAGCAAGACTTCCTTCATTGTGTTCAGTCCTCATCACGATTAGTCCTACAACCCTAACGTAGTAACAAAGTGATGAGGACTATTTCACTTTCTCTCTCATTTCTGCATTTTCAAACAATTCCTCCAAAATAACCAAAACCTTCTTCCTTATAGCCGGATTAAAATACCTCCTTTTTTCTTCTTTGCGTTTGGCATAAAAAGTGTATTGTGTAAACTGCATTGATCTGCTAGTTTGCAACGCTTTAAAATTATTCAGGTAGTTTCAATTCACACATTTCCTCTAGTTTTTTACTCAATTGATTACCATAAATTTCATGTTTTCGCTGATTTTAAATAATTATTGTCTTAAGTTAAAATCATTCTGGAACAAAAGTAATCACTTTTACTGAAAGTTGATTTCTAAGTAAGTGGATATAGATTGATCATAATGAAATAAAGTATATATACATCATCAGTAAGGCAATAATGATGGTAAAAAATATAAAGGATGTTTGGAATGAATGAGTATGTATCAATTGCAGTTGAATTATTATTGGGATTTGTTATCCTATTTTTAATAATAAAACTTCTAGGGAAAACCCAGTTCTCGCAAATTACTCCTTTTGATTTTATATCTGCATTAATTTTAGGAGAACTTGTCGGAAATGCAGTTTATGATGATGAGGTAAAGCTTGGTCAAATAACATTTGCTATTTTGTTTTTTGGGGTTCTAATATATTTTGTTGAAATGTTAACTCAAAAGTTTAAAAATTCCCGGAAACTCTTTGAGGGAGAACCCAACATAGTTATACATAAGGGGCAGATAAAGTATGATACTTTAAAAAAGATAAAACTGGACATAAATGCTTTGCAGGGACTAATACGACAACAAGGTTATTTCTCCATGCAAGAAGTAGAATACGCAATCATGGAAACAAATGGTGTGGTAAGTGTTTTACCTAAATCCGAATATGACGTTCCTAAAAATAGTGATTTAAACTTATCTGCGAGCCCTGTTAATTTACCAATAACACTTATTTTAGATGGAGAAGCTGTATACGATAATTTAAAAGAACTTGGATTTGATGAAAAATGGCTAAAAGAACAACTAGTAAAACAAAATATTACTAGTTATAAAGATGTCTTATATGCAGAATGGCGACAAAATAAACCGCTTTTTGTGTTAAGATATGAGAAGAAAGAAAGTTAATTTTAAACACTTTTTAAATAGAGGCTACATAACTAAAGAACACTCCAAAAAGCACTTAACCATCCACAAGTGTAAATTAATAATCTGGAGTCGAGTATTGATTTAGAAAGTTACGACATACATTAATTCAGATAAAAAGTCGTATTATTGGTATATGTTCAGTTTGAAAACCATAACATTTTAATGTATATTTATCTTAATTCATAGAAGAAAGGACGATGAATTAGTGGTGAGATACTAGAACTAGACGATGGAGTTTAAATGAAGTTGGCTTTCTCGTGCATTATTGATTTATTATAAGCAAATGGGGTTATGGTCATATTCAGATATTCTTCCCATTTTGCTACTTACCACAACGTTATCAGGTAGTATTTTTTTTGGAGGTGAATTCCCTTTTCTAAGGGAACTTAATGGATAGTATATTAATGATTAACCTTTTGCTAGTAATACTTTTAATCGGGTTAACAGCCTTTTTTGTAGGGGCAGAATTTGCAGTAGTGAAAGTAAGGATGTCACGGATAGATCAGTTAATTGCAGAAGGAAACAAAGCGGTACCGATTGTTAAAAAGCTGGTCACTGATTTAGATTACTATTTATCAGCATGCCAGCTTGGTATTACTGTTACGGCCCTCGGGCTTGGGTGGCTCGGAGAACCTACAGTGGAAAAAATATTACACCCATTATTCGATAGTCTAGGTATTACTGCTTCTCTATCAGCAGTAATTAGTTTTGCTGTAGCTTTTGCTTTGGTAACATTTTTACATGTAGTAATCGGTGAGTTGGCACCCAAAACATTAGCAATCCAATATGCCGAACGATTAACTCTTATAATCTCCCGTCCTTTGTATTGGTTTGGTAAGATCATGTTCCCTGCCATCTGGGCATTAAATGGATCTGCCCGTTTGCTACTTCGTGTGTTCGGAGTACAGCCTGCCGGTCATGAACAAGCACATTCAGAAGAAGAACTGAAGATTATCATGACGCAAAGTTATAAAAGCGGAGAAATTAATGAAACCGAACTTTCCTATATGGAAAATATTTTTGCCTTTGATGAAAGAGTGGCGAAAGATATTATGATTCCACGTGTCCAAATGGTAACATTGGATCTAGCGATGACAAGTGAAGAAATTTTCGCTACTATTGATGAGTTTCCGCATACTCGATTTCCTGTAACGGAGAATTATGATAAAGATCATATTGTTGGTTTTGTTAATGTGAAAGATATGTTAAGAAATGTAGTAAAGGAACCTTCATATAAATTAGAAAACGGGTTGCATCATATAGTATTAATAAACGAACAGACTCCTCTTCAGCATGCTATGGTAAAAATGCAAATGGAACGTGTTCATATTGCATTAGTAATTGACGAATTTGGAGGTACTGCAGGATTATTAACATTAGAAGATATCTTGGAAGAAATTGTAGGAGAAATACGAGATGAATTCGATGAAGACGAACGACCTGATATCGAACAAGTTGGAGAACGACAATATAATATTAATGGACGAGTTTTATTGAAAGATCTGACCGAACAGTTTGGTATAGAGTTTGAAAATAAAGAAGGCATAGACACCATCGCCGGATGGTTACAATATCAAAAAGCTGGAATATCTGAAGGTGATGAGATAGTTAGTGATGAAGGAAATAAATGGACAGTAAATGAGATGGAAAATTATCAGATTCTTACGGTAGGTTTAGAAATGAATAAAAAACAAGAAGATAGTGAGTAATACCTAAAAAAACTAAGTTATAAAGAATGAACTTTGTAAACAAAGAGTGTAGTTTTTATTTTGAAAAGGGAGAAAAAATTCTCCCTTTTCATCATCCTATGGATAAAGTGTGGAAGTTCAGTTGATTTAGAGACAAGTTGTATTATTATAAATAACCAGTCCATCGGTTTACAACTAAAAAGTAAAAATATATAATGGCATTAACTACTTTTGAAAGGGGTATCATTCTAAAAAATGGTTGACGATGAACAAAGTGTCTCCAAATTGTATCGGAAGGTTTTGACTTCTAGTGAGGTAAAAGCATTTCTTATTCTCGAAAAGTGTGACGATGAATTAAAACAGGAGCTAATGAAGAAATTAGAAGAGAATGATTCTGTAAAGGCCAGAGTAATGATAAAAAGGTTACACAGAAGATTAAACTTAGATATTGGATAGTTGAAAAGACTATTTTGAAAATAAGCACCTACCGAATAAGTATGTGCTATTGATTTTACCCAGAGATCACCCAGAGAAAACCCAGAAAAATATAATTAATTTGATTTTGCTTGAGTTTTCAAATAGAAAGAGATGCTAGTATAACAATTATTTGAGTTGACTTTATTGCAATTGATTAAGCAGGCATCTAGTCCGTACACAAGTACACCCTTGGGAAAGAGAACAATATTTCCAAGCATATTTATCAGCGGAAACCCTTGGCACTGTTGGTGTCGGGGGTTTTTGTTTGTGTGAGAAAATATTGTGTTTTTTGTCCACCTCAAGACGTACCCCACATAAACACCCCAAAAAAATTTAATTTTTATTAAAAGTTGTGATTTGATTGATGTAAAATTCATAATTAGCCATTGATTTTTCATCAAGTCGTTTTGAAATGTGTGAATACACGTCTGCAGTTATTTGGTAGCTATCATGTCCTAATCTTTCTTGGATAAATTTCATATCATTACCAGCTTCTAATTGACCTTTGCAGAGGTAAAAAGGGTAGCTTAGTTAGTAAAGCATTACAAAGCAAAATTGCTGCTAAAGTAGACGGTTTGCTAGGTCCTAATACAATTGGAAGACTACAGAAGTATTTGGGTACACCTTATGATAAAAAATTAAGTCGTCCGTCACTGGTTGTGGAAGAGCTACAGCGTCGTTTGAATAAAGGAACATTATAATATGAACTGACCTAGTAATATGAGACAAGAAAAAGCACCTAGGCTGCCTTTGCCCTGAATTGAACAGGAGAAAGGCAGTTTAATTTTGAAAATGGTCGTATATAGTTGTAATAATACATGTACAATTCCACTTTTTCTAGTACAATGGAATTTGTAAGACGCATCTTTTGATGTGTGTAGAATTCTTCCGACTTTATGGTGGAGTGGAAGGATTCAATGACGGCATTATCAAAGCAATTACCTTTCCGGGACATGCTTGTGATAATGCCTTTTTCTTCAGCTAATTCTTGAAAAGCGTAGGATGTGTATTGAGCCCTTGATCACTATGAAGAATTAATCCCTTTGTTTCACGTCCATTACAAGCTGCTTTCAGTGTTTCTAGCACTAATTCTTCTTCTTGGTTATGACTCACTCGATAAGCGACAATTTCGTTATTATACAAATCCATAATGGTTGATAAATACATCATTGATTCCCCAAAAGGCAAGTAAGTAATATCAGTAACCCACTTTTGATTTGGTCTATCTGCCTTGAAATTTTGTTCCAATAAATTAGGAACGACGCATTTACTTTCACCGGCGATGTTCGATTTTCTCTTTGGTTTTACCCGACATTGGATTTTATATTTTTGCATGATCCTTTGTGCAGTAAGTCTGTTCACAGAAATGTTGTGTTCCTCTTTAAGTAACTTTTTAACCATTCGGTGTCCTACTCTGTAATGTAGGGATTTACAAATATCAATAATAAGTTGTTCTAGTTCTGTTGGCTCCCACGACTTTTGAGCCCAACGATAGTAAGTGGACCTAGGAACTCTGATACAATCACAAATCATCGATACAGTATAAACTTCCTTTAACGACTCTACTAGTTCTATAACTATCTCTGGTACCAACTCCTTTCGATTTCCTGGTACTTTTTTAAGATTTCATTTTGGATTTCTAGATGTCTGATTTGCCTTTTTAACTGATCTACTTCGTTTAGTTCTTCAGGCCCTTTTCCAAAGGAATATTGTTTACCGATGGGTTGTGACAACCGATGTTCTTCTCCATCTCGAAACCATTTCATCCATCTTTTAATTTGACTTACGCTACGGATTCCAAACTTTTTCATAATCTGTTTATTTGTATATTTTTTAGACAACTTCATTTCAATGACTCTACGTTTCACTTCTTCAGAATAAACATTTTTCTTTTCCCCCATGAGAAAAGCACCTCCTAAAAGTCGTTAATTTTTATATACGACTCTGGGGGTGCTTTTTCCTCTGTCTCATTTAATTAGGTCTCCTCAATAAGTGGTGGGTTTTTCTTTAAATGAAAATGGACCGGCTTGGAAGAACCGGTCCTAACAAATGACGTGATATTATGAATTATCAAAACGTCAAAGTAATTGATCATTTCTCTTTATCATTTTTAAATTCAGTGGGATCATTTTCCTCCGCAAACTCAGTAGAATAGGTTAAATTTCTGCCTCTCGCACTCTCTCTTTCATCCTCATCTGCTGGAGCAAACAATAAAGGTAAACAGAGCAAGGCGCCAATTCCCACCAATGTATAGATTACTCTGGACAGTGCAGCATCTTGTCCTCCGAATATAGCTGCAACCAAATCAAATTGAAATAATCCAATTAACCCCCAGTTTATACCACCAATAATTACTAATGCTAAAGCAATACGTTTTATTGTATCCATTTATGTCGCCTCCTTTTTAGAAATGTTAATATTTATTATTAGTTTATTTTTCTAAGTTATACGATTAATTATTAAATTTATTCAATAAAAAAAGACAGCTTTAGCTGCCTACTTTTGTGTCTATCCCCTAAAAAACCCCTCCAATATTTAACAACACCTTCTTCCATATAGCCGGATTAAAATATCTCCGTTTTTCTTCCTTTCTTTTTGAATAAACGGTGTACTCTGTAAATTATTTTTTATGAGAAGAAATAAAATAGTACATTTATCTATACATCCATTTTTTTCAGTAATATTATAATTGAGAGTAATCCCCTCTCTTAAATGATTTATAATCAATTTTGTTGAATCTAGCTCTATTGTTGAATTATGGGGTTAGATTCTTTTCGATATTTCGCTTCTAAAACAACTCCTCCGGATTAACCAAAACCTTCTTCCTTATAGCCGGCATAAAAGTAGATGGAATTTGGGGTACTAAGCTGCATTCGTTAACCTTACGTGGATTTTACAAGCTATTTTGTACTTTGAAAGATACGAGCCATAAGGCATTGACTCAGAGTTTGGTAATCTCACTCAATCAGCAGTATGATCTTTTTAACGTGACAACGGCTTAGTAATTGATGATAAACCAGGTAAGAAAACATTTGCTAAGTTGTTTGAGTAAAATGAAGTCGTGAATACAAAATCTATGTAGTTAACAAAAGCCCGGGCGTGGAAAACTAGGGCTTAATTAAGGTTACTTCCATTTTAACTATTTAAAATGGAGGTCCAGATTTTTTAATTTCATGTTTTTGCATTTCTACATTGAGAATCGGGGTAATCTCCTTTGGAGGATTAGCAATAGCACGCCATGCTTCTAAATCCTCTTCGGACTGCCAAAATTCGAAGTTGTTTATCCTTGTAGTATCAACTGGATCAGCTGTGATTGCTAAGTCAATACAACCTGGAGCTCGTCGAGCGCGTTTTATAAGATCTTCGTGGATCTCAACAACCTCGTTTCGCATACTCGCGTCAACAGTAAACCATCCTGCTATTATTACTTTATTCGAACTCATAAACATTCTCCTTTCAAAATATATATTATAATTAATGATATCAAATTATTTATTATTAAATTTCTTATAAATTGCGAACTTTTTATGTTTAATCTTTATTACTTTTTTAAATAATTTCCTTATCCCTCTACCAGCTGCTTTACCAACTCTATGCCAACAGATACGTTTACCTACACAACCTTTTCTTATTGCATCTACATCATTCCAGATGCGTATTAAGCATAGTATAATAATCTTTAGTATTTAAAGTATTTAAGGTTTGTGATACTCTACTTTAAGTACATAATATCACTCTTATAAAAACATTAAGAGCAAGAATAAAAAGTTGTAAAAAGAAAACACCCGACTATAAAACCAAGTCCAAAAATTATCTGGAGAACTTTATTCTAAAAAGTAATCGGAAATGATATAATAAGTTTTATAAGGGAGGATTCAAATATGTGCACCAGTATTGCAGTAGTAGATTTTACTTTATCTCTTTCATAATGAAAAGATTGGAAAGGAGATAAAAGTATGGGTATATTTTCTATATTTGTCATTAAATGAGTTCATTATCAACCAAATCAAAAATAATTGGTTATAATGAACTCTTATGGTCAGTTCATTATAACCAGCAAGGAGAAGGTTATAATGAACCAGAAAAACCCAAAAGACACGCAAAATTTTATTACTTCTAAAAAGCATGTAAAAGAAATATTGAATCATACGAATATCAATAAACAAGACAATGTAATAGAAATCGGAGCAGGAAAAGGGCATTTTACCAAAGAACTAGTCGAAATGAGTCGGTCGGTGACTGCTATAGAAATTGAAGAAGACTTATGTCGAACCACTCAAAAAGCGGTGGAGCCTTTTCAGAATATAAAAGTCATCCATACAGATATTCTGAAATTTGCCTTCCCCAAAAATGCAGACTATAAAATATATGGTAATATTCCCTTTAATATCAGTACTGATATTGTCAAAAAAATCGCTTTTGAAAGCCGGTCGAAATATAGTTACCTTCTCGTGGAGGAAGGTTTTGCGAAAAGGTTGCAAAACACGCAACGGGCTTTAGGCTTGCTGTTGATGGTGGAAATAGACATAAAAATCCTAAAAAAAGTGCCACGAGCATATTTTCACCCTAAGCCAAGTGTAGATTCTGTATTGATCGTACTTGAACGACATAAATCATTGATTTTAAAAAAAGACTACAAAAAGTATCAATCGTTTGTTTATAAATGGGTAAACAGAGAATATCATGTTCTTTTTACTAAAAACCAATTCCGACAGGCCTTGAAGCATGCAAATGTCACAAATTTTAATAAACTATCAAAGGAACAATTTATATCTATTTTCAATAGTTACAAATTGTTTCACTAAATGAAATGTAACGAAGCGTTCTCTAGTTCCTTAGAGTACGCTTTTCTTTCAAAAAAATTTTCAAAAATAAAAATCAATCAGTTGTTTTACAACATAAAAGATAAGGTGCTTTTATCTTTTGGCATGACCTCTATAGCTATAGACAGAAATAAAAACCGACTTAATTTATTGAGAAAGCAACTATTGTAAATGGAGAAACATATGAGTGCACAAAAAATTTTATAGGCGAGTCTAGTACAATGAAAAACTTAGTATATAATATCCATGAGAATGAGTTTAATGAAACTACAGGAGAATACCCTGTTTTAGGACAAGGTGTGTTCAAAAACAAAAAAGAGTTTTTATTGAAGGTCTTAAACAATTGAATTTATATAAGGATAATTTAGTTTGCCAATTAGTCAAAAGTGATAGCAAATAAAAGAAACTAACTGGAATGTAAGTATGCATCTCAACTGTGGTGCTTTTTTATACCCAAAATAAAGAGGGAGTCTGATCTCCCTCTAGCACTCTATAATATAGGGGGTTTAAAGTGCTTCTTATATTATACGAGTGAAGTCGGATTTTGAAGGGGGTTGAGCATGTCACAATCACAGAAGGAAGTGGAGGATATGGAAAAATTCATGACAGTGCTCATGGAGGTAAAAGGATCGCTCGCCACTCAAAACGAAAAACTAGATACGCTATTAGATCTTAAACCGAAAATAGAAGCTGCTTACGACACAGCAAACAGTGCTGATAGACGATCTCTAGAAAATGAAAAGGATACTGATCGACTAAGAGAAAAAATAAGTACAAGAGCGAGCAAATCAGATGTGGAAAGAATTGTGCAAGAAAAAGACAATTGGAAAAAGAACTTACCTCATAGGAGATGGCTATTATTTTGCTAATCCTTTTTTCTTCAGTTCTTCTCTTTGTTGTCTACCTTTTAGCGTAAGGTAGTTATTCTTAAACCAAGTTCACACGCTAACTACAGTTGTTAACCCTAATGCCATTGATTCTTCAGTAACTACCGGAATAGCATCTAAACTTGCTTGTTCTAACCATACGTTAATCCAAACGAAAACAAGCGAACAGTCCTACAATGGTTCCTTTATCCATGTGTATCACCTCCCTTAATTAATATTTAAAAATGGCAAAATTAAAGCGATAGCTGCTATAGCTACCGCCACCCATGCTAAGATCTTTGATTTAAAGAAGAAAGTGAAGGCAACAAATCCTAATGCAGTTATTGGAAAGAAAAAGACTGCTATCTTAAAAGTAGATGGCAAGTGGGGTAATGCAACTACAAGAGCATTGCAAAAATATTTAGGAACTACAATAGTTGGGATTAGAAGTGATCAGGTACGTAACAGCGTAACAAACGCTTTTTATGGGACTACTATTGGCTTTGGTAGGGTAAAAAGGGTAGCTTAGTCATTAAAGCGTTACAAAGCAAGATAGTTGCTATGTGGATGGTTTACTAGGACCTGAAACAATCGGTAAGTTGCAACAGTATTTTGGTATTGTTTATGATAAGAAATTAAGTAGGCCGTCGCTTGTAGTCGAAGAGTTACAACGTCGTTTGAATGCAGGCACATTTTAATAAGTTGTGAATACAATTTATGTAGTTAAAAAAAGGAGTGCCACAGAAAAGCGCTCCTAATTAAATAGAGAAGGGTGGATTTACATAAAAAGTAAACTCAGCCAATTTGACAATAACCGGGAAGTGATTACAGCAAAGGCTAATTAAATTAATACAACCTTATAATTTGAGTGCAACATTTTACAAATTTATTACGAAAGAGAAATATATGATTTTCCATGACATATACGATGAGCAATTAAATATAGGATGAAATAAATCGGAATAGAGTATATATGCTCCCAAGTCAAAGGCTCATAAATCTCAATAAATATAAAGAACGGTTCAGCGACAAAAGCTGTAACTACTCCAAATACACATCCTTTAATGTATGGACTTATATTGGGTTTTATTTGAAGAAAAAACATTGTAAAAACTGGTATTAAAGATACATCCCAAGGTGTAAATGCTGGGATAAAGGGTAGTACCTCGTATTTATATAGCCAAAATCCCAGTTGTATACCAAGAGAATCTAGCAATGTAGATATAGTAATCATAAAAAAGCCTGATGTTAACAATCGTAATGAACTGTCTTTTTTTCTGAATAAAAACCACAAAATCCAAGGAATAATAGTTAAACCCAAACCAATCCACCACTGCCAAGTAAATACAATATATTCTAACCATATCTGTATTTGTTCGTTGTTTATTTCATGTATCTTTTCAAATAATTCCTGAATCCGTTCTATCCCCTTATTCATATATAGCCCACTCACTTTCTAAATACTTAAACCGAATAAAATTAGAAATAATTGAATGTAAACATATAAAAAAGAACCGATGGTATAGTTAGCGTAATACCCCAAATAATGTTAATATAATGAATTCTTAACATAAGTAACATATGAATAACAAAGAAAAAGGACCACCAAAAATTCCAACCATTGTGATATGTAATTATTTCGTATTTTAAACCTATATATTCAACAATTATATAAATCAATACCCACTTGCTTATGTGCATGACAGTTCTAACACGAGATGTCGGATAATTTGACAAAAAGAGTAAAACAGATAAAGGATAAATAAATCCTCCATGTAGAAGAACTGTATTTAAATAGTTTAACCCACCAGGTTCAAGCTTCCATAAATAAAATTTTTCATGAGCAATAACTTCATACAAGAAGTTACAAGAAGTTATATAAAGCATAGTTGGATAATACTTATTGATATTTTCCCAATCTCCTCTAATAATAGAAGCTACCAGTACCCATAATGCAATTGCAAGATGCATTCTTAACCTTCTTTTGACAGTATTTACTATTTATGTTTATTATTATTAGTAAATAAATAAATAATTATTCATTTAATTACAGTAGCATTAAGTCAGGGAGCAAATTATTATCGTGTATTCATATTGCAGTTTAGACCCATTCGGTTAGTTTAAGTAAAAAAGCTCATAGTGATGAGGTTAGATTCTTTCTTTGATTTTCTTACTCTCAAACAACTCCTCCAAAATCAAAAGAACGTTCTTACGAATAGGAGGTGTTACTTTTAAAACCAGATAAAATAGGTAAAGGATACGGTCAGGCTATCATTAGTTCTTTAATTAAAGACTTTAATATTAAGAAAATCGATGTAAATGAAGACAATGAAAATGCAACTAAATTCTATATAAAGAATGGATTTCATATATTAAACCAATCAGAGATAGACTCTTCCGGTCGTCCATGAGATAAAAATAAAAAAGAATAGCTCAAAATTATAGGCTATTCTTTCTGTTTAAATAAATCAAATATTACCGCTTTCGAAGTCCTTATTAAATAGATCAGAGTAATTTTGTTTTAAATTTTCTATTTTTTCAACATTATTTGAGATTATATCAATAACATCGCTACTCACATATAACAGGAATGTATCGTTTGAAAAAGAAATATAAGCTTCTTTGTGACCTTTATAGATTGCTATGCAATACTTCATTACATCATGACGGTTTAAATTTTTAATCGTAACGTATACTTCACCTTCACCAGTCGTTTCATCTTCAACTACGGTTTCATGCCAGTTTCTTATATCAATTATTTTACCGATTTTGGATTTGGAAGAATAACGCTTATTGTTAGTAATATATTCTGATACAAATATAACATTTATTTTATCCTCTTCTTTAAATACAACTCCATTATTTTTCGGATTAAAGTAATATTTAATTCATCCATACCAAATCTAATTCTTTGCTCTAAAGTAGCTTGAAAATAAGGGGTATCTATTACAATCGAAATCAATGTTAAAATCATTTAATTTAACCAACTTATTTAATCTCCTATCCTTTTTAAATTCACATCATAAGTACCAGATTTAGTTTTTTTACTACCCAAATTTTAATCGAGGTGGCGTTTTCCAAATACCATTTGATTTGTGTCTATCTTTATCTACAGATATTTAGTAATAGAAGTATTAATCTTTTGTTCATCATTGGTATCCTCTTTTGTTGCAAAAAAGTGATATTCCCAAAATTTATAATATAGCAAAAAATGTAAAAAATAAAGAAAATAATGGGCAAAGGCAGCATAAGTGTATGTGATTATACATCATATGGAAGTGCCATACATAAAATTATGTACACCACAAATGCGGTAGAATGTTTTAATTCTAGCTTTAGAAAAGTAACTAAAAAGGAGCATTCTCCAAAGAGAACGCTCCTCTAAGAGTCTTATATTTACGAACAAAAGAACTTGAAAACAAATAGGAAGGTGACCATTTCAACAATGGTCAATGGTAGTTGAAACCGTTATTAATTCATGATCATCTGAATGTACGTGTGTTAAGATACGTAGAATAACGTACACACTTTTCTTAACAAGCCCAAACCCTTTGTACCAGCCTCATTTAATTTATTTATTTGCTTTTTCTTTTTCCTCCCTATTTTTCCCTGTCATCATAAAATTTAGTGGTTTCCAACTGTTTTCTATTTTCTCTACAATATGATAGGTTCGCTCAAATAAAATCGAACGAAGATTATCTACCTGTCTAAATGTTTTTTCCATTAATGCTTCTTGATTTTCAAAATCGTCTAGAACTTTATCTTGTTTTTCATCCTGTTTAGAAATTTGCTCTGCCATTTGTTGATGGAGCATATACAATTCATTCATCTGAGAAGTAAGCTGCTCCGATAATGACTTATAGTTTGAAAGTTGACTCATGATCTCCTGATTTGACTTACTAACATGATCTAATTTTTCTACAATATATTCCTGCTTAACATCTTGTTCATCTTCCATTAAATGTTTAAGTTCATGATTTTTCTTCTCTAGCACTTGTAACCACTCCCTTGCTTCCTGTTCAAATTTCTCATGTTTTGTGGTTTTTTTATATAAATGTTCTAATCTACTCCTCAGTTCATTCCCTTTTTTTGCTTCTGTAAATTCATATTGCTGATGCCTTATTTTTATATCCTTCACTTCTTTGGTTAATAATTCATTGAAATTTTTCTGCTCTTGAATGATGTCAGCAAAGTGGTCGGTTTTAAAATAACTTTGATTTGGACCTCCAATCTCTCTTTCAAGTTGAAATACACCTGGATGTTCAGATTTATTAATAAATAGTCCCATAAAAGTCACCACCTTTAGCACTTTTTTTCATTGTATGCTTCTACATTAGAAATGGATAATTGACCTAGAGGGGAGTAGGTGGGATGTGTTTGGGGTTATGCATCATCAAAAGGGGCAACTATCTTTTTTTAAAATCACATGACACTTGCCATTACGACGTTAAGAAATTATACATACAATACAGTATCTAAGCTTAAGGAGGTGTTACTTATTATGAGTGCTGGAGCAGGTTATGGTTACGGTGGAGGTTTTGCATTGATTGTAGTACTGTTTATCCTATTAATTATCATTGGTGCATCCTTTGGTGGTGGCTATGGTGGTTATTAATATGATTTAAGTGTAATCATTTCTATACACCCTTCTCTTTAAGATACCGATCGAAAAGTAATCTCCTTTCTGAAGCCAATTTATTTGGCTTCTTTTAGTGTAAGTTTCTTTATAAGCAATCCAACTCGAATGAACTAAACAGTTCGGCTGCAACAGGATTCATCCCCAATAAATATCCATTCTGATCTAAGTACGTATCTCTCCATTTCTCCGATAAATAAAAAAACTTGCTATATTGAGTGAAAACTCACTAATAAAGCGAGGTTCAAATACAGTCTCAGACTATCAACTAGTAATCGATTTTAAGTATACTTTTTACATCTACATTTAAATGAAAGATAGAGTTACTTAGTATATATGAACTAGTAACCATAAAATCGCTAAAATTAGTATCATCCAAAGTTGTATTTACTTTTCCGTATAAGGGAACTGATTTTCTCTCTTAATAAAATTTGCACTTTGAATGCTTTTGTATATTGATTTCTCTTAGCTTCAAATCAAATATAAACATTTAGACCAGATTTTGTAATGAACGCCCACACAAAAATAATTTCAATAAGTAAAATAAAGAGAATCCAAAAATGGGTTAAGAAATTAAATGGAAAGGGATGGGATAAAATGACTCATCAAAAATGTGGGGTAAAAGTCGAAGTTCCAGGAAAAATTCCTATAAAACCAAAAAGCAGAAGAAAAAAGCATGATTGTCCACCGAAAAAACATGATTGTCCATCGAAAGAACATGCGGCAGGTTGTGAATGTAATGTAAAAAAACCTGCTCTCCAACCAGCTCGGTTGACTAACGATTGTGTAGTAGTAAATTCACTTGTAGGAACAAAGTCAGTGCAAAAGGTTGCAGAACTAACATTACCTCTAACAGCTTTAGGTTTAGATGTTTTAGAAGATCTTGTATCAGTTCAACTAGTTCCAAATCTTAATGAGGTTACTCAAAATGCACGTATTTTAAGGGATAAAGTTGTTAATATTGGTGTCCTACCAGTAACGATTACTGTTACAATTGCAGGTGTCGAAGCACCGGTCACGTTAGATACTACAATTCCGTTCCAAGAGCATACAGACTTCCCTGGGGCTTGCCCAGAAGATACCTTACAAGAAACACCTCTTGAAGTCGAAGGAATCTTCACTCAACCTGGGGTACCAGTAGTAACTGGACCTGTAGTTGGAGACTTGGTTACAGGTATTTTATTTAAAGTGATTCTAAGAACAAATATAACTGTTACTCGCCCAATTATACAGGATGCACAAGGAAATATTTGTGATGTGAATCCGAATCGCTGTGATAACTTAGGGAATGCACCTTCCTTCACATTGCCTGCACCAGCAAATGGTGATGGGGGTATAATTCCATTAAGTTAATGGGTTATAATCATATTTAATAGCTTGACGATGACCAAAACCCGTGTGAATTATAGTTCATATGCAAGTGCACGAGAAATCGGACCATATTCCTGAATATATGACAATGTAAAGTAACCCTTGGCACTCTTGGTGCCAGGGTTTCCTTTTTTATCTTTTTCTATACTTAGAAAAACTAAAAAAGATAACTCACGCTACCCTGATAAGTATCGCTAGTCATTAATAGTGGAGGAAGAAACTCCCACTGATGGAAGTCTTATTTTTATTAGTATACATAATAATATTATAATAAATAGCGGGTGATAATATTAACAAAAGAAAAGTGCGACTTTTCTAAAGTACGCACTTTTTAATCCTGCATTTTTTATATACTGCGATACAATCCGACGACTTTTCCTAAAATACTGACATTATCATAGATTAACGGCTCCATCGTTGCATTTTCCGGCTGGAGGCGTATATAATCCTTTTCTTTAAAGAAACGTTTTACAGTAGCCTCACTGTCCTCTGTCATTGCAACTACAATATCTCCATTTTCTGCTGTGTTTTGTTGTTTGACGATTACTTTGTCTCCATCTAATATACCAGCTTCAATCATACTGTCTCCTTCAATGATCAGTACAAATAACTGTTCACTTACATGCATCTCATTGTGGGGAATCGGTATATATTCTTCGATATTTTCGACTGCTGTGATCGGAAGACCTGCCGTTACTTTCCCAATCACTGGTGCAAATGTGGCTTCCGTTTTCGGGATTTCCAGTTCCCCGTCTTGTGGAAGTACTTCTATAGCTCGTGGTTTAGTTGGATCACGTCTGATATAGCCTTTCTTCTCCAATCTGGCTAAATGACCGTGAACGGTTGAACTCGATGCTAAACCAACTGCTTCCCCAATCTCACGAACAGATGGCGGATATCCTTTTAGCTCTACTTGCTCTTTAATATAAGCTAATATCTCCTCTTGTCGTTTTGATAGATTTGTCATATTTAAATCTCCTTACGCGTATTATTTATTAATCAAAGTATAGCATAGCAAGCTAATATTTACAAACATTCGTTCGAGAAAAACTATTGACATGAACATTTGTTCGTGTATAATAAAGATGCGAACAAAAGTTCTGTGGAGGGATTTATAATGTTAAAAAATATTTCTAAAGTTGACATCTTCTATTTGGTTGCTTTTATACTAGCTATTGTCTTTTTTTATTTTTCAGCAGTAACTAGTCTATAGAATAAAGGAGTAAACCTATGTCGAAAGCGATCATTTATTGTCGTGTTAGTACAGAAAAGGAAGCACAAGAAACTTCTATTAAACGGCAGCAAGAAGAATTGCAATTGTTTGCAGATAAATATAACTTCGAGATCATTAAAATAATAGAAGAAAAACAGAGTGGATATGAAATTGAACGAGAAGGTATTTTCGCAATGCTAGAAGAGTTTCAAAATGGTAATGCAGACACATTACTTGTTCAAGATGAAACAAGACTTGGAAGAGGAAATACGAAAATCGCATTACTTCATCAATTGAATCGATTAGATGTTAACATATATACACTGTCACATAATGGTGAATTACAATTATCAGAAGGCGATTCTATGGTGTTACAAATCGTCTCTATAGTAGAAGAATATCAACGGAAATTACATAATGCGAAAATTAAAAGAGGAATGAAGAAGGCGGTAAGTAATGGTTTTAACCCCGCTGATAATCTTTCAAATCAGCATCTTGCTAAAGGTCGAGAACGAATAGATTTTCCGATAGAAGAAGTAATCAGATTAAAAGGGAATAACTTAACTTTTAAAGAGATTTCATCTGTTTTAAGAGGAATGGGATATGATGTATCTAAAGCAACCGTTCATCGCCGGTATCAGGAATACCAATCACTTGAAAACTTACAAAATCATGATTAGAATGAAGATAGAGTATACTATTCGTGTATACTCTTTTTTCATGGAAGCGAATATAGAGTAGGATAAATCGACAGTTATTATGGAATAGAAAAGAGGTGTCAAATCTCTATGTTATCAAAGGAAAAAATCGCTCGTATTAATACGTTAGCAAATAAAGCGAAAAAAGAAGGATTAACGGATGAAGAAAAACAGGAACAAAAATCGCTGCGTGAAGCATACCTGAAAAACGTTAGAAAATCCTTTAAAAACCATATGAAAGGGATGACAGTCATTGACCCTAACGGGAATGATGTCACTCCAGAAAAATTAAAACAATTAAAAGAGAAGAAAAAGTAGCGACTTCTACTTTTTCTTCAAAATATTAAAAAATTTAACAAAAACTGATATTTCTAAAGAAATTACTCGCTTTTTGACTTGATATACTTGTCTTTAAAGTGATTTCGTTATAGGATTATAAATGTGCGTACATATTTTGCATTTTGGAAAGGGGACAAATTAAACGATGTCAAAGCAAATTGAACAAATGTCTATTAATGCAATTAGAACATTGTCAATAGACGCGATTGAAAAAGCTAATTCTGGTCATCCAGGGTTACCAATGGGTGCGGCACCAATGGCATATACCCTCTGGACACAACACATGAATCATAATCCGAAAAGCTCTAAATGGTTTAATCGTGATCGTTTTGTATTATCTGCAGGTCATGGTTCCATGTTACTTTACAGCTTACTTCACTTGTCAGGTTATGATGTAACAATTGAAGACCTAAAAGGGTTCCGTCAATGGGATTCTAAAACTCCTGGTCACCCGGAAGTACACCATACTGATGGGGTAGAAGCGACTACAGGACCATTAGGTCAAGGTGTTGCAATGAGTGTTGGTATGGCAATGGCTGAAAAACACTTAGCTGCTAAATATAATAAAGATAATTATAATGTAGTTGATCACTATACCTTTGCAATTGTTAGTGATGGGGATCTAATGGAAGGGATTTCTCATGAATCTGCCTCTCTAGCTGGTCACTTAAAATTAGGCAAACTTATTGCGTTGTATGACTCTAATGATATTTCATTAGATGGTGAATTAAACAAAGCATTCTCTGAGAATGTAGAAGATCGTTTCAAAGCATACGGATGGCAAGTAATCCGTGTTGAAGATGGTACGGATACAGAAACAATTTCAAAAGCTATTGCAGATGCTAAAGCAAATACAGACCAACCAACATTAATTGAAGTAAAAACTGTAATTGGTTATGGTTCTCCTAACAAATCTGCTTCAGCTGCTTCACATGGTGCGCCACTTGGAGAAGACGAAGTTAAATTAACAAAAGAATTCTATGATTGGGAGCACGAAGATTTCCACGTGCCTGACGAAGTATATCAGGATTTTGAAACAAAAATCGTTGAAAACGGTAAATCAGTCGAACAAGAATGGAAGGAATTATTCGATTCTTATAAGCAAGCATACCCGGAACTAGGTCAGGAATTAGATAATGCAATTAATAATAAATTACCTGAAGACTGGGATAAAGATTTACCAGTGTATGAAGCAGGTAAAGATGAAGCCGCTACACGTGCTACATCTGGTGAAGTATTAAATGCCATTGCTAAAACTGTACCATCTTTATTCGGTGGTAGTGCAGACTTAGCAGGTTCTAATAAAACTAACCTTAAAGATGCAGGTGATTTCTCAGCAGCTACGCCTGATAATCGAAACATCTGGTTTGGTGTGCGTGAATTCGCAATGGCAGCTGCACTGAATGGTATGGCGTTACATGGTGGACTAAAAGTATTCGGTGGTACTTTCTTCGTATTCAGTGACTACTTACGGCCAGCAGTTCGTCTATCAGCTATTCAAAGCCTACCTGTAACATATGTATTAACTCATGATTCCATTGCAGTAGGGGAGGACGGCCCAACTCACGAACCTGTAGAACAACTAGCTGCGTTTAGAGCTATGCCAAATCTTTCTGTTATTCGTCCTGCAGATGGTAATGAAGTACAAGCGGCATGGCGTTTAGCAATTGAGTCTACTTCACAGCCAACTGCATTAGTACTTACACGTCAAGGTCTACCTACTTTAGAAGGAACTGCTGAAAAAGCATATGAAGGTGTTAAAAAGGGTGGATATGTGGTAAGTCCAGCATCTAAAGAAACTCCAGATGCTATCCTTGTCGCAACTGGTTCTGAAGTGCAGCTTGCAGTAAAAGCACAAAAAGCATTAAAAGAAGAAGGTAAAGACGTGAGCGTTGTTAGCATTCCATCATGGGATCGTTTTGATAAACAAGATGCAGCATACAAAGAATCTGTTTTACCAAGTGCTGTAACGAAACGTGTTGGTATTGAAATGGCTTCTTCATTAGGCTGGGAACGTTATGTTGGTCTTGAAGGAAAAATAATCTCGATCGATAGATTTGGTGCATCCGCAAACGGAAACAAAATTATCGAAGAATACGGCTTTACTGTAGAAAACGTTGTAAACCACGTAAACGAATTATTCTAATTTATCAAAATGGGACAGAGGACAGGTTCCTCGTCCCATTTTTTTACACAATAGGATAACAATAAATTTTCGCAAGATTTAAATAACGGAGAGAAATTTCGTAAGTGCAAAGCATAAGCTATGGCTTTCACCAAACTACGTCGATAAGCCAGTTTTATCTAACCATAAATAAGTTAATAGACAAGTGCTTGTATTATTAAATGACTTTTACTATACTGTATAAGAGACAAATTGAAGGAGGAACAATCGAATGAGCACTGTTCTTTGGATTATACTTATCGTCGTTGCTCTTTTAGCTGGGGTTGCCCTTGGCTTTTTTATCGCGAGGAAGTATATGATGAACTACTTAAAGAAAAACCCACCAATTAATGAACAAATGTTGAGAACTTTAATGATGCAGATGGGGCAAAAACCATCACAAAAGAAAATCAAACAAATGATGCGCTCTATGAACAATCAAATGGATAACAAATAAAAACGCATTGTAACATAATTGTCGAATTAGAATCCTTGCTATTAAACAGCAAGGGTTTTATCATATTTATAGAAATAGTTCTATAAATATTGTGGAGTTTGGAGTGACCAACTTGAGTGAAGTAAACATTTTTATTGCATTTGGTGCAGGTTTTTTATCATTTATCTCTCCATGTGTATTACCCCTATATCCTGCATTTCTTTCATACATCACTGGAATGAGTGTCAATGATATAAAAGAAGAAAAAGCAATGTTTAACTATAAAAGTATCCTACATACATTATTTTTTCTGCTTGGGTTTTCTAGTATATTTATCATTCTCGGTTTCACAACGAGTTATATTGGTGAATTTTTAACGAGATGGGACGATTTAATTAGACAAATAGGTGCGATCATGATTATTTTTTTTGGACTTATAATAGTAGGTGCATTAAATTTTAATTTCTTGATGAAAGAGAGAAAACTTCATTTTAAAAATAGACCTGCAGGCTTCGTGGGATCGTTTATCATTGGTATGGCATTTTCACTAGGCTGGACACCTTGTACAGGTCCAATTCTTATGGCAGTTATTTCTCTTGCAGCAACAAACACAGAACTTGGGATTATATTAATGGCTACTTATTCATTAGGTTTCTCTCTTCCTTTCTTTATTCTTGCCTTTTTTATTGGTAAAATGAAATGGATCAAGAGAAATTCACAAAAGTTAGTAAAAATCGGTGGATACGTGATGATTTTTATGGGGTTCTTCTTGTTTTTCGATTTAATGACGAAGCTCACATCATTTCTTGCAGGATTTTTTAACTTTCAAGGATTTTAACAAAGAGATAGAGAAATACTAACGATATTTGGAGGGGAAATCTATGGCAAAAACGAATGACTTAATTTTAAAAACGATGACAGTATTAATCGCTTTTATTTTGTTTGGTTTTGCAGTAAATTTATTTTTTGCAGGGCACAATGAACCGGGTGGAGGTTTTATTGGAGGCTTAATGACTGCGGCAGCAATTGTTCTGATGTATATGGCTTATGGTGAGAAAGCTGTTAATAAAGTATTGCCAGTTAATTATCGTACTATGATTTCAGTTGGTCTTATTATTGCAATTGCTACTGGAGTTGGATCCTTCCTATTTGGTCAACCTCTCCTTAGCCAAACATATGATTATTTTCACGTCCCTATTTTCGGGGAGGTAGAGCTGGCAACGGCACTATTATTTGATTTAGGTGTTTATTTAACGGTTATCGGAGTAACGATGACGATTGTCTTAACAATCTCCAGTGATCGATAAAGCGAGACAATCAACAGCAATTCCTTCACTGTTGATTAGCGAAACTTATCGGCTGCTAGCGACCGAGATAAAAAAACGCAGCAAGACACGTTTACCGTAGATTTTAGCGTGTTCTTGCTGCGTATTTTTTATTTCGGTAATCTTCAGGTGAATATTGGAAGTATGGTTCATATTGTTTAATATCGATGGATTTTTCTTTTAGTTTTTTTCGCAAAAATTTATGATCTCGTTTGGGGGTTGCCATAATATAACCTTGAATTAATGTTTCTTGTGTAATTTTATTTTCATTTTTTTCAAGAGCTAGGTGACCTATTTTTCCGGCAATCTTCTGTCTGGCTACATCACGAAACAATTCTGGTACTGGGGATACTAACTCTTCAAGAAAGCTCTTTTCATCATCTCTCCATAGATGTTTCGATTGTTCTATATAATATTTTTCCCAATCCAAATCAGATTTTCCATCATCTTTTGGCAAACTTTTTAAAAATTTGCGAAACATAAAATATCCACCAATTGCTATCAGGCCTAATAAAATAAAAGTCCATACAACGATGAATATCATAAAGTTAAAAGACATAAGGGTGACACCCGCCATTCTTATTAATTATCGTTTTATTTTTATGTAAAATATAGTAATATAACTATGAATCGTAAATTTAGTCATGAATATTTATATTTCTCATATAATTTACTAGATCGTTGATATTATAGCATGTTTAGACTTTTTAACAAAATAATTGTGATCAAAAAGAGTTAGGGGGTAAGGCCTTGCTTAATTATGTCGATCAGCCAGATAGCACTAGTGTTAATGATGAAGTTGAGAAAAACATCATGCTTTCTGATTTACCTAAAAATATCCTTGATAAGGTTGAATCTAATGGATTTGACCTCATATGTATAAGTGATTATTCCGGCAAGATTGAATATATTTCGGAATCTGTTAGAAGGGTGCTGGGCTTTAATAAAGCACAATTAACTGGTAAGTCAGTGTTTCGTTATATCATGCGTAATGATCAGAAATATGTCAGAAAATACTTTGATATAAATAATTCACAGGAGCAGAAATTTTATATACATATTCGTAATCAGATTGGCAGATTTATCGTCTTTGAAACGGTTCTTCAAGTAATTAATTGGAACGGAGAAAAAAAGATCTTGTCACTTTCTAGAGATATTTCTGATAAAAAACAAGCGGAGGAAATGTTGATACGATCTGAGAAAATGTCAATTGCAGGCCAATTAGCTGCGGGTATTGCTCATGAAATTAGAAATCCCCTTACTTCATTAAAAGGTTTCGTTCAGCTATTACAAGGGGGTATTAATAGTAAAGAAGAATATTATAAAATCATGATGGACGAAATCGATAAAATAAACACGATTACATCGGAGTTGTTGTTTATTTCTAAGCCAATGACAGACGATAAAAATGATGAGAATATAAATAAAATGTTGCATGATGTAATGACACTACTAAAAACCCAAGCTAACTTATTTGATATTGATTTAGTTTTAGAAGCAGATGATGAGGACTGTATTGTGTACTGTGATCGTTCACAAATCAAACAGGTTTTTATCAATTTAATAAAAAATGCTATTGAGGAAATGACAGATGGTGGAATGATACATGTTTTAATCAAAAATAATGAAAAAGAGTGTGAGATAGCCATAAAAGACCAAGGACCAGGTATTCCTAAGCATCTTATTCATAAATTGAAAGAGCCTTTTTTTACAACAAAAAAGAATGGTACCGGTTTAGGGTTAATGATATCTAACCAAATTATCGATAATCATAGTGGAAGATTAGAGATTGAATCGGAAAACGGTCAAGGAAGTACTTTTAGTATTTTTCTTCCATTTAATGAAAAATGATACTAATAATTGGAATTGAACTCATAGATTTATAGATTTAATCGATTTTTTGCTGTGAATCATTTTACTTATAAACCGATTTCATTTAAAATAGTATGGTGCGTACTATGTTACATAGTATTTAGAGATATGAGAGATCAGATTTCGGTCTAACATTTTTGAAGGGGGTAACGCAACGAAATGACTAATCAGAATCCATTTCAAGCAAAAAAGCAATTTGATCTGAACGGTAAAAAGTATAACTATTACCAGTTAAAGGCTTTGGAAGAAGCAGGAATTGGTAATATCGATCGTTTACCTTTTTCGGTTCGTGTCTTACTTGAATCGTTAATCCGCCAACACGATGGACATGTTATTAAAGACGAACATGTTCAGAGTCTAGCAAACTGGGGTAAAGTGAAAGGTGAAGATGTTCCATTCAAACCTTCTCGTGTTATTTTACAAGACTTTACCGGTGTTCCAGCAGTAGTTGACCTTGCTTCTCTACGTAAAGCAATGGTAGATATGGGTGGTTCACCTGATAAGATTAACCCAGAGGTACCGGTTGATCTCGTAATTGACCACTCTGTACAAGTAGATGAATATGGTACAAAGAATGCATTACAAGCTAACATGGAATTAGAATTTGAACGTAATGCAGAGCGTTATGAATTCTTAAACTGGGCACAAAAAGCTTTTGATAACTATCGTGCCGTTCCACCAGCAACTGGTATCGTACACCAGGTAAACCTGGAGTATATTGCAAATGTAGTACATGCTACGGAAAATGAAAATGGAGAAATTGATGCCTTCCCTGATACATTAGTGGGTACTGACTCACATACAACAATGATTAATGGTTTAGGAGTATTAGGTTGGGGTGTTGGTGGTATCGAAGCGGAAGCTGGAATGCTTGGACAACCTTCATACTTCCCTGCACCAGAAGTAATCGGTGTGAAATTTACCGGAAGCTTCCCTAATGGCACAACAGCTACTGACTTAGCGTTGAAAGTTACACAAGTTTTACGTGAGAAGAAAGTAGTAGGTAAGTTCGTTGAATTCTTTGGACCAGGTCTACAGGATATGCCTTTAGCAGATCGTGCTACTATTTCAAACATGGCGCCAGAATATGGTGCAACATGTGGTTTCTTCCCAGTAGATAAGGAGTCATTAAACTACCTTCGTCTAACTGGTAGAAGTGAAGAGCAAATCGCACTTGTAGAGAAGTACTGTAAAGAAAACAGCTTATGGTATTCACCAGATCAAGCAGATGCAGATTTTACAGAATTAGTGGAAATCAATCTTTCTGAACTAGAACCAAACCTATCTGGTCCTAAACGTCCACAAGACTTAATTCCGTTATCTGCAATGAAAAAGTCATTTAATGAAGCAATTACAGCTCCTGCTGGAAACCAAGGCTTTGGACTAGATGCTTCTGAATTTGATAAAGAAGTGGAAATCAAGCATCCAAATGGACGTGAATCAGTTATGAAAACTGGTGCGGTTGCGATTGCTGCAATCACATCTTGTACAAACACTTCCAACCCTTATGTTATGCTAGGAGCAGGTTTACTTGCGAAGAAAGCAGTAGAAAAGGGACTGGAAGTTCCAGCATATGTGAAGACTTCATTGGCACCTGGTTCAAAAGTTGTAACAGGATACTTAGAAGATGCAGGTTTAATGCCATACTTAGACCAATTAGGTTTCAACCTAGTAGGTTATGGATGTACGACATGTATTGGTAACTCTGGTCCATTACGTGAAGAAATTGAAAAAGCGATCGCGGATAACGATTTAACAGTTTCTGCTGTCCTTTCTGGTAACCGTAACTTTGAAGGTCGGATCCACCCATTAGTGAAAGCTAACTACTTAGCTTCTCCACCATTAGTTGTGGCATATGCACTAGCGGGATCTGTTGATGTTGACCTTCAGAATGATCCAATTGGTCAAGACAAGGATGGCAATGCTGTTTACTTTAAGGATATCTGGCCATCTATGGAAGAAGTACGTGAACAGGTAGAAAGAGTCGTAACACCGGAAATCTTCCGTAAGCAATATGAGAACGTATTTAAATCTAACGAAAAATGGAACGCAATCGAAACAACTGACGAACCATTATATTCTTGGAATGATGACTCTACTTATATTCAAAACCCTCCGTTCTTTGAAGGACTTTCAAAAGAACCTGGTAAAGTAGAGCAATTATCTGGACTACGTGCCATTGGTAAGTTTGGTGATTCGGTAACAACTGACCACATTTCGCCAGCAGGTGCGATTGCAAAAGATATGCCAGCAGGTACATACCTGCAAGAGAAAGATGTTTCTCCTCGTAACTTTAACTCTTATGGTTCTCGTCGTGGTAACCATGAAGTAATGATGCGTGGTACATTTGCAAATATCCGTATCAAGAACCAATTAGCACCAGATACGGAAGGTGGTTATACCACTTACTGGCCAACTGGTGATGTAATGCCTATCTATGATGCAGCAATGAAATATCAACAAAACGATACAGGACTTGTTGTTCTTGCTGGTAACGATTATGGTATGGGAAGCTCTCGTGACTGGGCTGCAAAAGGTACTAACTTATTAGGTATTAAAACAGTTATTGCACAGAGCTTTGAGCGTATTCACCGTTCAAATCTAGTAATGATGGGTGTGTTACCTCTTCAATTTAAAGAAGGTGAAGGTGCAGATTCACTAGGTTTAACTGGTAAGGAAACATTTGAAGTACAAGTTGATGAGTCTGTTATGCCACGGGACACCGTAAAGGTTACAGCTACAGACGAAGACGGCAAAGTAACAGAATTCGAAGTAATTGCACGTTTCGAAAGTGAAGTGGAAGTAGACTACTACCGTCACGGTGGTATCCTTCAAATGGTACTTCGTAATAAACTTGCTTAATAGATTTTAAAAGAAAAGATAGTCCGATTATGGGCTATCTTTTTTTATACTTATGAAAGAAAGTATAAAATTCGGGTATTTGTCTAGCTACGAGTGCCCAAAAACTAGGTGACTTCACGAATCGCCCTACGATAAGTCATCATCGGTTCGCAAAGCTCACCGCGATTCCTTTATCTCAGTTGATTCGTTCCAGTCGCTACGTTTCTAAAGGGCGCTCTGCGCTTTTCTTATTATGGCTTTGCTCAAGTTTAATGTTGATATTAGTAGAAAAAGTAGAAATTCCATGTATAAGAAGTTCCACTTTTTCTTTTTTAACCAAGAGCGATGTATAGATTGGATAATAGTATTCAATCGGCCAAACTCTTCTAAGATTTCAAGTTCATCTATAGTAATGGTATACCTTCCGTAAATATATACGGAGTCAATCCTTTAAAATATACTTAAATCCCATTGCTTTGCTATATGCCGGAGAAGCTTAATTCCTGCAATGCTATTGCCTTGTTTATCGAGCGCAGGACCATAGACCCCAATTCCACACCCTTCAAGGAAAGGGAGATCTTCGTGCCTTGCTCTTGGAGGAGCAACTGCAACAATTCCACCAGAGACACCACTTTTTGCTGGAATTCCAACATAAGCAGCAAATTTCCCAGAAGCATCATACATCCCACAAGTCAGCATCAATGATTTTGCTAAACGAGCAACTTGCCTTGGAATAATTTCAATCTGCGTTTTAGGATCCTCACCGTCATTTGCTAAGATCATTCCTAAATGTGCCAAATCCTGAAGTGAAATTTCGATGGAACATTGTTTAAAATAAGTTTCCAATGTCAGTTCTAGCTTTGACTCCAGATAGCCAGTTTCTACTAGATAATATCCAATAGCTCGATTTCGTACCGAAGTTTCACTTTCCGACTTAAATATATCAACGTTTAATACAGGACGGTACTTTAAAATATCTTCCAGTAACCGGAATAGCGGCTCTAGTTTCTCATCAGATGTTTTTCCGTTCAATAGCGATGTTACGGTAATTGCGCCAGCATTCACAAATGGATTAAATGGCTTTTTGAGCTTTTTCATTTCTAAATGCATAATTGAATTAAAAGCCTCACCAGTCGGCTCCACATCGACTCGATTCAGCACATAAGAAACTCCTCTTTCCATACACGCTACAATAAAGGTAAAAACTTTGGATATACTTTGTATCGTAAAAGGAATGCCAACATCTCCAGATTCAATGGTAACACCGTTAATACCCATGATTGAAATTCCCAAGTGATTCTTATCTGCTTGCTTTAAGAGTGGTATGTAGGAAGCAAGTTCCCCTTCTTTTGTATGTTTGCTATAAAATTTCACCCAGTCATCTACATAATTTTGTTGCCAGCTTTTCGTTAATTTTGTATTTTGATTAATAGCTCCTTGTACCAAAAAAAACACCTCACCTGGTAGTAGTTTGTGTATCTATTGATGAAAGTTGCATGGAAAGAGAAAATAGTTAAATTAATCAATTTAATTTTGGTCATAAACTCCAGTTTAAAGCTAACTCATTTTAATTTCCAACTTGTTCCATAATTAACTTATTTAATAAAAAATAGTCAATTGCGATGAAACGGAGAAAAATATTGAAAAAGTATAGCTGCAATAAGTTGTATCTTTATAAATGGCTTTAAGTTCTTCCATAAAAAGACCATCTCCTAGGTACCAATAGAAGTAGTTTAAAAGATCAAGATGTGCAAATAGAAATCCTTGTCAAATAGAGAAACGATGGAAGAAAAAAGTGAGTTTAGAATAAAGTTTGATCAAAACACCCCGCAAACCCATATATATTTTTCGTTAAATTAAAAGAACCCAATTTGAAAAAAGATTGATCAAATTGGATTCTTTCTTTGTGAAATGCTATAAATTTTTATAAAAAAGTTCGGTTATTTCTATCGTTGATCTTCAACAATCACGGTAGATTGTGGCAGATTACGTAACTAATGACTATCTTCGTTATTTTTATTGATTTCTTCAAAGGAAGCCCTTCGGCTAAACCAGTGTGCAAGTAAATACATTAAGATCAATATAATAAATGAATTTGTAAGCGACCAATCAATTTTCTTATATAAATCCATCATACCCAACAGTGGCAAACCTGCATATGCACCAAAACCACCGAAGATAATTGCTTTTATAAATGGATTAAATTGAGGCTTAAATTGTAACAACAGCATTGCAAATACAGGCAAAACCGATAATCTGAATGAAAAGCTTACAGTAGCCAGGGGGATAACTTTTATTGGGTAAGCCCATTTTCCATAACTTACACCAAACGCGTCCAAAATCTCAGATATAACCATTATCAACAAACCAGCGGAAAATATAAGAGCAGAATTTTTACGGTCACGGAATATTGCCCAGATAATCCAAGGAACAATCATCATAGTCAATGCTATCCACCATTGCCACGTAAATAAGAAAGCGTCCATAACAGATTCAATAGTTAACTGATTTGCTTCAGTCATTTTCTGGGTAGCTTTATCTATTTGATCCAATCCTTCCTGGTAAGTCATCAATTGTCCACCTTCTTTCCCAATAAATTCATTGGTACCATAGCTCCTTAGACTATACTTTTTCTGTTTGCTTAGGTGCATTCATTTAACATGAATACCTAGCATTTATCTGGCCCGATTGGTTAATTATCACAATCCGATTCTTCAACGTAAATTGCATCAAATTTATTTACAAAGGAACGAATCGCGGAGAGTGGATGGAATTTAATAGGTAGGGGGCTCGTATTTTTATCATTAGACGCTTTTGTTGTTATCTTATATAATAGGTTTTAGTGCTATTGTAAAGGATGATAGTTATGTGGAAAAGTGTTTTATCGGTATCTGTTGTGTTGATTTTAGTTGTTATTTTGATAGTTACAAATTTCACAAATATTGGAGAAAAGCAATCTGAACCGAATATTATAGATGTTACAGAAGATACGTCTGTAGAAGGGGTAGGCATTACTGCACCAAATGTACAACAATTACAAGCTGGTGATCAGGCGCCCAATTTTAGATTGCCTGATTTTTCAGGTGATAAGGTGGAGACATTTGATGTGGACCAAGACTATATTTTACTAAATTTTTGGGCAACGTGGTGTAGACCTTGTCTCGAAGAAATGCCTGATTTGCAGACGTTTGAGAATGAAAATAAGGATACAATAAAGGTTGTTGCAGTAAACACTACGAATAGAGAAACTTCAATCGACAAAGTAAAAACATTCGTTGAGGAGGGTGACTTTCAATTTACTGTTTTATTAGATGAAGATGATACCGTCTATGAACATTATTCAATTATCGGTATGCCGACATCATTTATAATTAGAACAAGTGATCAAAAGATTATGAAACGAATTAATGGTGCTATGACATTAGACCAAATGCAAGATTACCTAAAAGAGTTACAGAGCTAGAAGTGATCGGGAAGGAGTATGTTTGTGTTAACAATAGAGTGGCAAGAAATAGAGAAAAAAATTCAAAGTTGGAATTCACTCGATGAGATTCCACCATACAATGAAATAGAAATACTACGGATCCTGGACAAAGTTGAGCAAGCAACTTTTTCATTACAAGTAGATTCAGAAGCACTGTTATACAGTATGCTCACTTTTTATCGTTTAAAAAGAAACGTAACAGATGATCATTTAAATAAACATCTCGAACAATTAAAACAAGAAAGTAATCATCCGATGGTTGCAGATGTACAAACATTAAAACACTATTTATCAATCTATAATGATATGCAGGAGACCGATCTCGTGCAGTATCATATTCGTGAAACAGACTTTGATCCGGTTAAACTCAAAAAAGCTAAAGCACTCTTAATGGAAATGGCTCGTTTTTCAAAATTAAAATCAATCCATACAGCTTCAACCAGTCGTATCAAAAAAACATATGACCAAATTTTTGACCAGGTGGAATTTATTGAAGATGTAGCTGAATCAATGGTGTACACCTTAGAACAACGAAAATCAACGAAAGAAATTCAACCATATAATGAAGCAGTCGAAAAATTAAGCTATTATATTACACTTTTTTATGATGCTTTACCATCTTTCATTAAAGATGAAACTACTTCTGATCCATTAGATGAATTAACAAAAATGATTGGATTAGAAGAGGTTAAGGATTATATTAATCATTATTATCAATATTTAAAATATCAGCAAAAAAGAAAAGAAGCTGGGTTTCAAATGGTTGATGAACAAGGGTTAAATATGGTGATTACTGGAAATCCTGGAACAGGTAAAACAACGATTGCTCGCTTATTAGCTAATATTTACTATCGCCTTGGTCTGCTTGAAACAAATGAAGTGATTGAAGTGAACCGTTCGCAATTAGTCGGTTCCTTTATGGGGCAAAGTGAAGAGAATACATTAAATTACGTCAAGAAAGCTTTAGGTGGGGTACTTTTTATCGATGAAGCTTATAATTTAAAACGAGAAGACCAAACTGGTAATGATTATGGTCAAGCAGTTATTGATACACTGGTTTCCAGTATGACCAGTAAGGAATATGCTAATAAATTTGCGGTAATTATTGCAGGATACCCTGATGAAATGCAGCATTTTTTATGGTCGAACCAAGGGTTAAGAAGTCGTTTTCCAGATGGAAATTTTATTAAGCTGCCTGATTTCTCAAATGAAGAATTATTACATATTGCAGAGGATGCGGCCTTACAAAATGACTACTTTTTTACAGAACAGGCTCGACATCGCTTCTTATCCTTAATTGAAAAGGCACGTGTGGATGAATCATTTGGTAATGCTCGTACCGTTAAAGATTTGGTACTAAAAGTTATTTTCCATATCGGTGCAAGTCATGAATTACCATTAGAGGATAATTGGCTAGCCCATATGCGCATATCAGAAGAAGATATCACTGCACTTGATGATCAGAAGGATTCTACTGAGCCAATGGAACAGCTGGAACAATTAATTGGGCTCGATAATGTGAAAGAAGAAGTCAAAAAGTTATCTGCATTTGTTCAAGTACAACAAAAGCGCAAATCATTACAACTACCGACTGTACCTGTTCAATTACATTCCGTCTTTTCGGGTAATCCGGGTACTGGAAAAACGACAGTTGCCAAATTATTTGCACAAATTTTAAAACAATGTGGATTACTGAAACGAGGTCATCTGGTTGTAGCTTCAAGGAGCGATCTTGTCGCTGGATTCGTAGGTCAAACAGCAACGAAAACCAAGAATAAAATCCGTGAAGCTTTAGGTGGCGTATTGTTTATTGATGAAGCATATGCGTTATATCGAGGGGAAAAAGACTTTGGTAAAGAGGCGATTGATACGTTAGTTGACGAAATGACAAAGCATAATGAAAATATCGTGATTATCCTTGCCGGTTATAAAAATGAAATGGAGCGTTTCATTGCCAGTAACCCAGGATTGGAATCAAGGTTTAAAAAATATTTTCATTTTCAGGATTATACCAAAGAGGAACTTCTGGAGATGGTGCGATTTCATGTTCAAGAATTTCAATATCAGTTGGACGAAGACGTGACTGATTATCTGTTAAAGCAATTTGAAGATTCGACAATTAGCGGAAATGGCCGCTTCATTGTAAATCTAATAAACGAAGCGATACAGTATCAGGCATTACGGCTTGATATAGAAACAGAACAAATAGAGAAGCTAGAACTGTTAACGAAAAAAGATTTTGAATTAGCATGGAAATCTATTAGGGGGACGCAACAGCAATGAAAGTAACTACACCAATTAAAGTAAGATATCAGGAAACGGATCAAATGGGGGTCGTCTACCATGCCAATTATTTAATTTGGTTTGAGATAGGAAGGACAGCATTTATAGAAGAATTAGGCTTTAAATATCATGAAATGGAAGCAAAGGGTATTGTTTCCCCAGTTGTTGATGCCAATATTCAATTTAAGCATCCAATTCGTTATGGTGACGATGCCTATGTTGAGACGTGGCTGGAGAAATATAATGGCATTCGCACAACTTATGGATATCGAATTGTTGATCAGGACGGAAAAATCGCAGTTTCAGGAGAGACCCAACATGTTATAGTAAAAAAAGATAATTTTCGTCCACTGTCCTTAAAAAAGCAATTTCCCAATTGGCATGAAGCATATCAGAAAGCCTTAGAAAGTGCGAAATAATTATGGCCTTCGGAATTGACAGAAATACGTTAAGAAAATGGAAATCAGATGTCAGGAATGGGGACATAGCTTTTTTAACACATTATTGGCTCGATGATCGATTTCCTGGTTGTACGACTGTTACAAAAGTAGGTTGTGCTGATTATCAGAAACTAATTGCTTGGGGTAAAAAATATGACCTAAGGAAGGACTGGATTCACCAAGATCCGAACTTTCCACACTTTGATTTATTTGGAGACACGCAAAAAGAAATCTTAACCAATGAACAACAATGGGAACAGATAAAAAAATTTCAATTGTAAATAAAGTTCTAAGTCAATAGTTAAATTGAACGAAAGTGAGAAAAATGTACGACACTACGGTGTTAATCTTCATTCGAAATAGATAAAAACTATGCACTATTGAAAACATTTCCTCCTTCATTGTGCCCTTGGATGACAGTTTATTTCTTCAAGCAAAAAGACCAAGCGTTAGTGCTCGGTCTTTTTACTGGGGGCAGGATCAAAGCCTCCAGGGTGAAATGGATGGCATTTTAATATTCTTTTGATGGATAAATAGGTTGCTTTGAATAGGTTAAACCGTTGAAAGCATTCCAGACTATAGTTTGAACAAGTTGGTTGAAACCGGCAACTTGGTAGAAACATTGGACTGATAAAACGTTGGTAAAAACGAATGAATGCCATAATTATTTTTTTCAAATTACTCACCTCGGGCGATGAAGTGCTTTATCATACGTAATGGATGCAACAGCATCATGTAAATGAATGGATTCTTCATTTTGACATGTTACCGTGAACTTTTCAATGAACGGCAATTCATATAAATCTGCCGCCACTAACCGAACCATATCTTCCACAAAGCGAGGGTTTTCGTAAGCTTGCTCGGTGACCATTTTTTCATCGGGTCGCTTTAATACTGGATGAATACGTGCACTTGCATTGCTTTCCGCAGCTTCTAATAACGCTTGTTTCCAGTCAACGTCATCCTCTTGGTAGTCAGACGTTAATTCTGCAGTCATCTTGACGTTACCACGTTGATTATGCGCGCTATACTCACTGATTTCTTTTGAACAAGGACACAATGTAGTAATCGTACCTTCAAGTGACACTGTAATGTTATATCCTGAATTTTTATCATAAATCATCGTGATTTCTGCATCTGCATGATTCATACCAGTCATGTTAGATGATGGTCCGCTACGCTCGAAGAACCATGGAAAAGCGACTGTAATTTGATTATCATCCTGTTCTAATCGATCTGCCATTTCCCTAGTAAATTGTTTTAATGTTGAAACGGACAACTCGAACGAATTTCCATTACTATAGTTTTGTATCATTTCGGTAAAGCGGCTCATGTTTGTCCCTTTGTGACTCTTCTTAATCGAAGAAGTCATTTTAAATGTCCCAATGGTCGTTTGCGTTTCAGGCTTCACCTTACTTGAAACTTGTATCGGGTGTTTGACATTGGAAATTCCGACTTGATCTATATCAAATAAAAAGTCTTTTTTTGTATTTTGTAAATCGGGCATTTTTTCTTTTTCAGTTGGTTTCGTTTTTTCACCTGGTTCAACTGAGCCAAACAATTTATGTCTTTCTGTTTTGCTTGGAAGTTGTTTGGTGCTAAAATCTTTCATGATTAGACCCCTTTCGTCTTCAACTATTTCAAAGTATACTTAATCTTAGTATAATATTCAATTTAAAATGCTTGAAAAAAGGATCTAACGGTTCTGTTAGACCCTATTACATCCATTTAATTTTAGGCTCGGTTTTGTTCATAATTCTTTTTATATTTGCTTGGTGTCGATATATCACAAATGCTGTTAAAATAGAAATGACGACAATTAACCCGATATCTTGTTGCACAATGCTAACAATTATTGCAATAATACCAGTTAACATGGATGATAATGATACATATTTTGTGAAATAAAGGATAACTAAAAAGCTGCAGATCATAATGACAAATACTAACGGGTTAACACCTAAAATTACCCCTGAAGAGGTTGCTACAGCTTTCCCTCCTTTGAATTTCGCGAAAATTGGGTACGTGTGTCCAATTACAGCGAAAATCCCGACTAACAGGGGATAAACATTTTCTGCTTGAAAAAGTACCGGTAGAACAGCTGCTAAAGTCCCTTTTAAGATATCGACTAAGGTTACCGTCATACCAGCTTTCATTCCAAGTACACGAAATGTATTTGTAGCTCCTAAGTTGCCGCTACCGTGTTCTCTTATATCTTTTTGATAGCCAACTTTACCTACAATTAGTCCTGTTGGTATTGAACCAAGTAAATAGGCAAGAATGATAAAAATAATATACTCCATCATCAAACTCCTTAAATATAATGTTATGATTGGGTTGACTATATTTTAGCATGATGTCATAAAAAAGAGTACATGCAATATTTAATTTTTTCTTCATCTATGATAAAAAAGAAGAGGAATTAGCAAGAAATGGGTAAAAAAAGGTATAACTTCTTACATGTAGACTTGCGTCAAGGCCTATTAAATGGTTTAATCAATAAAAATGAGGTGTAACAATATGAAGCCGGAAAGTGAACAACAATTAATGCATGAAATATTAGAAAAAACAAAAACAATTGCAGTTATCGGACTTTCAGATAAACCATATCGAACGTCGTATCAAATTGCAAAAGCTATGCAAAATGAAGGGTATCGCATCATTCCAGTGAATCCGAATGTGGAACAAGTATTAGGTGAAAAAGCATACGATGCAATAGAAGATGTGAAAGAGCCTTTTGAATTGATCAACATTTTTAGACGATCCATCTACTTGAAAGAGTTAGCTAAAGAAATCGTAAATACGGATGCTGATTATGTTTGGATGCAACAAGGTGTTATAGATAATGAAGCATACAACTATTTAATTAAACATAACAAACAGGTTATAATGGACCAATGTATAAAAGTCGCACACGCCGTTATAATGAAATAACTTTACAAACAAGAATGTATGTTCTATATTCTAGTTATAGAGGTTAGTGTAGGGAAGGGGTATTGAGAAAGTAATGAGCAATAATACAACGTATAGTGATGATTCGATTCAAGTTTTAGAAGGTCTGGAAGCTGTAAGAAAAAGACCAGGGATGTATATTGGTAGTACAGATGCCAGAGGGTTACATCATCTTGTCTTTGAAATATTAGATAATTCAGTTGATGAGGCATTATCCGGTTATGGTGAAAAAATCACCGTAACTATTCATCCAGATCAAAGTATCACTGTATCGGATAATGGTCGTGGTATGCCAACTGGTATGCATCAAACTGGGAGACCAACTCCGGAAGTAATATTAACCGTGTTACATGCTGGTGGAAAGTTCGGGCAAGGCGGATATAAAACAAGTGGTGGTTTACATGGTGTAGGTGCATCAGTTGTAAATGCTTTGTCGGAATGGTTAGAAGTTAGAATCGAAAGAGACGGTGCTGTTTTTTATCAGCGATTCGAGAATGGTGGTAAGCCGGTTACAACACTAGAGAAAAAAGGGAAAACGAAAAATACAGGAACAACAATCACTTTTAAACCTGACCGTTCGATTTTTTCCACTGATATGTTTCAGTTTGACATATTGGCAGAAAGATTAAGAGAAGCTGCCTTCTTGTTAAAAGGAATTACTATTGATTTAATTGATGAAAGAAATGAAGGGATAGAGGAGTCTTACCATTACCCGGACGGACTAAAAGAGTTTGTCTCCTACTTAAACGAGGAGAAGGATGCGCTTCATGAGGTGGTTGCATTTGAAGGGGAACATCAAGGAATGGAGTTAGATTTTGCCTTTCAATTCAATGATGGATTTGCTGAGAATATTTTGTCATTTGTTAATAATGTACGAACAAAAGACGGAGGGACCCACGAGTCTGGTGCCAAAACCGCAATCACAAGAGTTGTAAACGATTATGCAAGAAAAGTTAATCTTTTAAAAGAGAAAGACAAAAACCTAGAAGGTAATGATATTCGTGAAGGTTTCACAGCAGTCATTTCAATAAAAATAACTGAAGAAAAACTGCAATTCGAGGGGCAGACAAAAGGAAAGCTCGGTACTGCTGAGGCTCGATCTGCTGTCGATACGATTGTAGCAGAGCAATTGCTTTATTTTCTCGAAGAAAATCCGGACAATGCTTCTATGCTGATTAAAAAAGCAATTCGTGCTAAAGATGCTCGTTTAGCTGCACGTAAAGCAAGAGAAGAAGCAAGAACCGGCAAGAAAAAACGTCGAAAAGATGCTTTGCTGAGTGGTAAATTAACACCAGCACAATCCCGAAATCCAGACACAAATGAACTTTACCTTGTGGAGGGTGATTCAGCTGGTGGATCAGCAAAACAAGGTAGAGATCGAAAGTTTCAAGCAGTATTGCCTTTAAGAGGTAAAGTAGTAAATACGGAGAAAGCAAAATTAGTTGACGTATTGAAAAATGAAGAGATTTCTACGATTATTCACACGATTGGTGCAGGTGTCGGCAGTGAATTTTCTCTTGACGATGTCCAGTACAATAAGGTAGTAATTATGACAGATGCCGACACGGATGGTGCCCATATACAAATCTTATTACTTACCTTCTTCTATCGTTATATGAGACCATTAATTGAAGCGGGTAAAGTATTCATCGCCTTACCTCCTTTATATCAGATTTCAAAAGGAAAAGGTGCCAAGGCACAGATAGAATATTGCTGGACCGAAGAAGAATTAGCAGAGGTTACCAAGAAATTTAAAAATGGTTATCAATTGCAGCGCTATAAAGGTCTAGGAGAAATGAATGCTGACCAGTTGTGGGAAACGACGATGAACCCTGAAACTCGTACTTTAATTCGGGTAACCATTGATGATTTAGCAAGAGCGGAACGAAGAGTGACAACATTAATGGGAGATAAAGTAGAACCTCGTCGTAAATGGATTGAATCTCATGTGCAATTCAGTTTAGAAGATGATGAAAATATTATTGATAATGAAAACATTCAAATTTAAGGCATTATCACGGTGCTATTCGTCCGTGAAACCTTCAAGGTTCAAGCAAATCAAAGAAGCTAAGTGGGGGACAACGGACGTTAACGCCCTGTTAAGGTCGCTATCCATCAGAGGGGATCAAAAACCCCTACTGAAGGAAGTCTCACTTTATAGGAGGAATTTCGTTGGCAGTAGAAGAAAAGTTTTTAGATCTCCCCTTAGAGGATGTGATGGGAGATCGTTTTGGACGTTATAGTAAATACATTATCCAGGATCGTGCATTGCCTGACGCACGTGATGGGTTAAAACCAGTACAACGCCGAATTCTTTTTGCAATGCATGAAGAAAAGAACACACACGATAAATCGTTCCGTAAATCAGCCAAAACGGTTGGTACAGTAATCGGTAATTATCATCCACATGGTGATTCATCTGTATATGAAGCTATGGTACGACTAAGTCAAACTTGGAAGGTTCGTAATGTCTTAGTTGAAATGCACGGTAACAATGGTAGTGTAGATGGTGACCCACCAGCAGCGATGCGTTATACGGAGGCGAGATTATCCGCTATCGCATCAGAGCTAATTCGTGACATTGATAAAGGAACCGTTGATTATATCCCTAACTTTGATGATACGATTGATGAACCAGTTGTACTACCAGCAAGAATACCTAATTTGTTAGTTAATGGTTCTACTGGTATTTCTGCAGGTTATGCGACTGAAATTCCACCTCATAATTTAGGGGAAATCATCGATGCCATCATCAAACGCCTAGATAAACCTTCTGTAACGATAGAAGAATTAATAGACATTGTAAAAGGGCCAGATTTTCCTACCGGTGGAATTATTCAAGGATACGAAGGACTAAAGAAAGCTTATCAGACAGGCAAAGGAAAAATAGTCGTACGCGGAAAGGCTACTATTGAACCATTAAAAGGAAATCGCGAACAAATCGTAATTGACGAAATTCCATTTGAAGTGAATAAGGCTGTCCTTGTAAAACGAATGGATGAATTACGAATTGATCGTAAAGTGGAGGGAATCGCAGAAGTTCGTGATGAAACAGATAGAACTGGTTTACGAATCGTGGTCGAATTGAAACGAAATGCAGATAGTCAAGGTGTGCTCCACTATTTATATAAGAATACCGACTTACAGATTACCTATCACTTTAATATGGTGGCCATCAAAGATAAAACTCCGCAATTATTAAATTTATTACAAATGATTGATGCTTATATTGAACATCAGAAAGAAGTTGTCACAAGACAAACGAAATTTGATTTAAACAAAGCTGAGAAAAGAGCACATATTGTTGAGGGTCTGATAAAAGCTGTTTCCATTTTAGATGAATTAATTCAAACCATTCGTGCATCCAAGGATAAGCAAGATGCCAAAAAACGTATTATGGAAGCATATGATTTTACTGAGCCCCAAGCAGAAGCAATTGTCACATTGCAATTGTACCGCTTAACCAATACAGATATTACAGCTTTAGAAAAAGAAGCTAATGAACTTCAAAAAGCAATATCTGAATATCAGGCAATCCTAGCCGATGAAAAGAAATTATTATCTGTGATTAAAAAAGATCTCAGAAGTATGAAAAAACAGTATGCTGATGCTCGCCATACAAAAATCGAAGAAAAGATCGAGGAATTAAAAATTAATGTAGAGGTAACAGTAGCCAGTGAGGACGTAATTACATCTGTTACAGAACAAGGCTATGTAAAACGAACAAGTATCAGGTCGTATACTGCTTCAAGCGATGAAGATTTTACGATCAAAGAAAATGATCATTTAATCTCATTATTAGAGTTAAATACGACAGACCACTTGCTGTTGTTTACGAATAAAGGACGCTATGTGCCAATACCAGTTCACCAGTTACCTGATATTCGTTGGAAAGAACTCGGTCAGCATTTATCGAATATAGCTGCCCTTGACAAAGACGAGACGATCGTTAAAGCCATTCCAATTAGGGAATTTGCCAAAGATAAATATCTTATCTTCTTTACCAAAAATGGCATGGTTAAGAAAAGTACATTAGATTTATACGTTTCTCAACGCTTTTCTCGACCACTAATTGCTTTGAACTTGAAAAAAGATGACGAGTTAATCAATGTTTATGAGACAGACGGCAATCAAGATATATTTGTAGCCACAAATAAAGGTTATGGACTTTGGTATCACGAATCAGAAGTTTCAGCCATTGGTCAGCGTGCTGCTGGTGTGAAAGCAATCCAACTAAAAGCTGATGAATATGTTGTCAATGCCGTAATGATGGATGAACTACAAGAGAAGAGACATTTGTTTGTAACTACCCAAAGAGGTGCTTGTAAGCGAATGACGATTGATCGATTTGAGAAATCATCACGGGCGAAAAAAGGGCTAGTGATGTTAAGAGAATTAAAGGCAAAGCCACATCGCATTGTCGGATTTGATATAGTCGATAGCGAAGATCTTATTTCATTAATAACCAATAAAGGCGAAATTCATAAAGTAAAACCAATGGAACTACCAATAAGTGATCGTTACAGCAATGGATCATATGTGATCGACACCGACCTTGAAGGAGAAGTAACAACCATCAAACAAAAAATGGAACTAACCAAAGCATTTGACGAAGAAAAGGAATAAGATAAAAAGATACCCAGCTTATGGCTGGGTATCTTTTTGTACACTTTTTCATTATGTAAAACAACTGCAGTAACTAATATTCATTGTTTATATCATGGTTACTAGTAGAAAACTATTAGCAATAATTCCAAAAAATCAGTATAATGGGAAAATAGAATGATCAATCAAGGAGTTTAGATAATGTTGACAACGAGTAAACAAATGGTAGATAAACAACAATTAGCAGACTTATACCACTTTTTTGACCAAAAAAAGGAACCACTCTATCAAGAGCAAATACTTGATTATTATGCAAAATTAGAACAAAAGATGTTGCATGTTTGTTTTAGTGGGCACTTTTCAGCAGGAAAATCGACGTTAATCAATCATTTAATGAACGAAACATTATTACCGCAAAGCCCCATTCCAACCAGTGCAAATATTGTAGAGATAAAAAGGGGAGAAGAAGGGGTCATTGTTCATTTTGCAGATCAACCTGCCATTAAAATGAAAGCTCTTCCGCCTATAGATAGGTTGCATCAATTATGTCGTGATGGAGATGAAGTAAAAAAGGTAGAAATATTCAAAAACATGGAAGCATTGCCTCCGGGGGTAACATTTATGGATACCCCTGGTATTGATGCTGCCAATGATGCAGACCGCGTAATGACCGAATCAGCATTGCATCAAGTTGATGTATTGTTCTATGTGATGGATTATAACCATGTTCAATCAGAGGTAAATGCACGATTCTTGAAACAAATCGATGAAATGAATAAACCGTATTATGTCATTATTAATCAGATGGATAAACATGATGAAGCTGAAATAACTTTTTCTGATTTTAAAGATAGCTTAGAGCAGGTGTTTAAGCAATGGGATATTAACCCTGAACAAGTCTTTTATACTTCCATGTATGACACAGAAAAGAAAATCAATGAATTTGATCAGTTAAGAACAACGATCATTCAGCTAATGACGGCAAATCATCAGGATGTTTTACAGGATACTTTATGGCATGGTACAGAATACTCGGTTTATCAAAGTATCCAAGAAAAGCAAAAACTAATGGATAACAGACTTACTGATTTAGAGGACGGACTAAAAGATATAGAACTTCCTGAAGCGTTGTATGAAGAGGTTCAAGATCATTATCAAGCTTTACAAGAAAAGAAAAAGAATATAGAAAAAGAATATTTACATGAAGTTGAGCAGACAACGAAAAACGCTCAACTTGTTCCGTATGAAATCCGTGAGAAAGCGGAGTATTTGCTACATTCCTTTGATCCGAAATTTAAGGTTGGTCTTTTCCGCAATCGAAAGAAGATAGAATCGGAACGTGATGAGCGATTAGTGACGTTTTACCAGGCGATGAAAGAGAAAGTAGAAGTAAGTTTAGAATGGAAATTAAGAGATAAAATGTCGGAATTTTTAAAACCTTTTGTATCTGTTCACTTTTCGGAACCTATTTTTGAACAGCAATTCCAAGCAAATGATCTGGTGAAACTGATGAATGAAGGCGCGACTGTTAATGGTGACTATATTCTTGTCTATACTGACCAGGTATCGGCTGCGATAAAGAAAATGTATCGTCAATTTTATAAAAACAAATGGTATGAATTAAGAGATAAGATTCTATCTCCAGTTGAAGAACATTTAAGTGAGAAGAAAAAAGAACTGGAAACAATAGAAAGGTATCAAACCATTCAAGCTGAAATGGATCAAATAAAGCATGAATTTAATGCGTATAAAGATAACGTTGAATCCATTTTAAGAAAAGAGCTTACTTTTGGAGAAGAGGAATTACTTGCGATCCAGAAGGAATTGGATGCTAGAATTATTGATAACGTGATGGATATAAAAGAGCTTCCGGCAAAAATGAAAGAAACTGAAAAGAAAAAACAAGATCATTCGCAACACAGAAAAGATAATAATATTCCTTTGTATTCTTTTAATGAAACCGTTACGGATGTAGAAGAATTAAACCAAAAATTTAAAGGGATCAATGAGTTGGATTCTATTCGTCGAGAGATACGCAACAAAAAAGAACGACTTAGTAACCGCTCGTTTACGATTGCATTATTTGGCGCATTTAGTGCAGGGAAATCTTCGTTTGCCAATGCATTAATTGGAGAGAAAGTGTTGCCTGTTTCCCCAAATCCGACAACAGCTGCCATTAATAAGATTAGTCCCGTAAATGATAATTATCAGCATAAAGATGTCTATGTAGTGATAAAACAGGAACAAGAACTATTAGCAGATATTCAGGAAATTTTCGAGGGTAATTTCCAAAATCTATCTGAGGCGTATAAATGGATCCAAAAAACAAAACTAGACAAATTAGATATCGCCGATCAACACAAGTCATTTCTAACCGCTTTTTATAACGGATTTAGTGTGATGCAAGATAAAATTGGAACCGATTATGTCATTGGTTTTGATGATTTTCAGACGTATATTCGCGAAGAAGAGATTGCATGTTTTGTTAAGGAGATGGAACTTTTTTATGACTGCCCATTAACAAAGAAGCATATTACGTTAGTGGATACACCTGGAGCAGATTCCGTTAATGCACGACATACAGATTTAGCATTTTCCTATATCAAAGATGCGGATGCAATCCTGTTCGTAACGTATTATAACCATCCATTTTCCAAACCTGATCAGCTGTTTTTAGAACGGTTAGGAAAAGTGAAGGATGCGTTTGAATTAGATAAAATGTTTTTTATTATAAATGCAATTGACTTGGCGAAAGATGAACAAGAAGAACAATTAGTCATTGATTATGTTCGAAATGAATTACAACAATTTGATATAAACGACCCGAGAATGTTCTCTGTCTCAAGTAAAAAAGCAATCAAAGAAAAAAGTGAACGTACTGGATTGCCGAAATTTGAACAATCCTTCTATCGGTTCGTAAAAGAAGAATTAACCCAAATGAGTATGCGTTCCATCTATACAGATATGCACAGAGCAAACGCCTTAGTCGCGAAATGGCTGTCTATTATCAATGGGGATCAAGCAGAAAAAGAACGATTAATAAAGCAAGGTAAAACCAATCAAACAGAAATTGAACGTGTAATCGAAGAACGAGATCATGGTTCATATTTTGATCAAGTCATTCAAAAACTTAACAAACAAAGTTTTTATGCGAAGCAGCGGTTTTCGATTCAATATCCCGATTTATTCAAGGATTATGTTAACCCTGGTGCAATTCAATCGAATGGTCGCAAAGGCAAAAAAGAAGTAGAAACAGCACTCATTGCACTATGGAAAGCAATAGACACACGTTTAAAGCATGAGTATGAAGCTATTTCGATCCGCTTGGAGCAAAGCTTTAATCAATCGTTACAACAAATGCGCCAGGATATACAAACTAAAATAAAGCAAGTTGACCCACAATTTTCGTTATCGGAATTAGAAGATATTACTTTATCTGAACCAGAATTACATGTAAGACAAAGAGAAGCAGATAAAGGTTTATTAACCAAGTGGAGTAATCCTTATAAAGATACAAAAAGCTTTTTTGCTGGGGAAGGTAGAAAAGAGCTCGAAGAATACACTAACGAGTATTTTAATCAGACATGGGAAGAAGCTGTAACTAAAATGGAAAAAGACTTAGTGACTTTCTATCATGAGCAATGGATGCACTATGATCAAATGGTTTGGGAACAGTATCATAAAGAAACAAACACATACTATCAGCAAGTGATAGAAGGCATTGAAAATCAGGAAGAAAATAAAGAGCAATTGGTCGCAATCAAAGATTATTTAGATCAAGTGTTAGATGCCAAAATACATGCTTAAATGATGACTACACGCTATATAAATTTAATCTAGTCTGACTATCATAAAAATGAAGGACAAACCCAGTTAAGCAAGCATTTGTCCTTCATTTTCATTATTTATTAACTTTTAATTGGTCAAATCCACGCGCAATAGTACCAGAAACGTGACTATCGGAACCGGGTTTCCAACGTATTCCCTTTTGTATCGCTTTTTCGATGATCGGAAGTGGTGGATATAGTTCCTGACAATCTTCTTTATATAGACCCGCTGTGTTAACGTCTAATTCTAAATGATGCTCTTGTATTAGATCGAGCAATCGTTCTATTGTCACATTATAGCTCTGATCAACAGCATATTTGCGTTGATATTTGTGAATTAAAGTTAAGTGACCGATTCGATTTGGTTTAAAAGCTCCAAGGTCAGAAATAATTGCCTTTTCTATTGTTCGGTAATATTTGTCGTAGACTGCTTCAACACTACCAAATAACTGAATGATACGAGCAAATTCTTCACTGCTAAAATCTAAGCATACATAGTTATAATCAGGTGTTCTTAACATATGTACAGATAAAATAGCATCATCGATATAGTGACTATATCGATCAAGGAATGAAGTAGTCGCTTCTTCATAGCCTTCAATATAATCCACTTCAAAGCCTAAATTAATTTTTATTTGCGATTTATATGTCTTTTTGGCATTCTCAATCAGCTGGATATAAGCATCTAGGTCTTCCCATGACATTGCACTGTCTTGATCTGGTGTTGGATCAGTAAAATCTACCGGCAACGGTGCATGCTCAGTAAAGCTTAATTCTTTAATACCTTTTTCAAGGGCTTGCTCTATGTACATCTCGATACTATCATTTGAGCCATGCGGACAGAAGGGGGTATGTACGTGATAATCTCCATTCATATGCATACAAGACATCTCCTTATGTAAATAGGTTTGATTCTTATTGTATACAGAATTCACTAAAATGAAAAGCAATGATTGACAGAATTGAAAAAAGTATGATATTGTAATATTCAGATACAAACACTTTATCACGGTAGAGTGGTAAATCAATAAAGCAAAAATAGGATGTGAACGATATGTTTTTACCAGCAGGAAGTCAAGACGAAACAGGTATTCAAATCTCCAACCGGCTACGAGCATCAGAGATATTTAGACGAGTCACTCAAAAACGGAATTTTCAGCAAATCTCTACACCAGTAGTTGAGTATGCTCAAACATTTACCAACGAGGTAGCTGGTATGGACTTACATTCCATGCTGAAATGGTTTAATGGTGCAGGGGAAATTGAAGTACTAAGGCCGGACTGGACAGCAGCAATTGCACGAGCGATCGCTGGACAGCATCCATCCAAACAAAAGTGGTCGTATCAAGGCAGTGTGTTTCGCTTTGACAAAGAAGATACCGAGAACAGACAGGCAGGTATTGAAATCGTTCATGCCGATCGTTTTTTTGGGGAGGCAGAGAGCCTGCTTACCGCTGTGACTTATTTAAATAATTTAAACATTGATACTTATGTGATAGAACTAGGACATACCGGAATTTTTGATGCATTGATTTCACCTTTTACATTTAGTAAACAGGAGGAAATGGAATTGTTGAAAGCAATGCATGATAAACGATCGGATCTTGTCGAAGAAATTGTGGGGAAGGCAGGAAATTCGGAGCTGGTAAATCCTTTACTTGCATTAATCGATGCATATGGTTCTCGTGAAATTATTGAGCAATATCGAAAGCGTTGGGCAGATCGTGGTGATTTAACCGAGATTTTAAACCATATTGACAAGTTGATTGATTTACTCGAAGCCTCGGGTGTAACGGAAGTAATTGTCGACCTTGGTCGTGTTAAAAACCTGCCTTATTATGATGGCATCATGTTTAGAGGTTTTTTGACTAATGACGGATCGACTTGTTTCTCTGGTGGCAGGTATGACCGCCTCTACGAACAATTTGAACAAACAACTTCTGCAGTAGGCCTTGCGTTTGATGTTGATGAATTAGCCAAACATATGGAACCGGAACAAGAACCGGAAAAAATTTGTATTATTGCTTCTCCTGAAACACACGCAATTGCTGAGAAGTACCGCATGGAAATGGATGAACAAGTAGTTGATATCCAATACGAATTAAAGAATCGAACAGCCTACCATAAAATTTATCAAGTGGTAGAGGAGAACAGTCAGTATAAGGTGGTCGAACAATGAAGCCAGTAATCGCACTAACAAAAGGACGACTAGAAAAACAATTTTTAAATTTTTTCGCAGGTTTAGGATATGATGTCGAAGCCTTATTAGAAAAAGGAAGAAAGCTTCAAATTGAAACAAAGGAATTTTCCTTCTTTTTTGCCAAAGGAGTAGACGTGACAACCTATGTAGAAAACGGTATTGCAGATATAGGTGTTGTCGGTGGCGACATTTTAATTGAACACCAACCCGATGTTTTTAATTTATTTCCGTTACCATTCGGTCATTGTCGGATGGCGCTTGCGACGAAAATAGATTATCAGTGGCCTGAACAAAAGAAGCGAATTGCTAGTACATTTACCAATATAACCAAATCATATTTTAAAGAAAAAGGTGAATCGGTAGATATAATTAAATTAGAAGGTTCTGTTGAGTTGGCACCAATCTTAGGCCTAGCTGATGCGATTGTCGATATTGTTGAAACAGGAACGACACTCAAGGAAAATGGTCTTGTAATAGAAGACGAATTTTTGTCATTTAGTGCTAGATTAATTGCCAATCGTTCATCATTAAAAATTAAACGAGATCAATTAGTTCCTGTTATTGAACGGTTTAAGGAAGGAGCGAGAAACGTATGATTCCTTTATTGTCGATCGAGGAATTTTTAGCGAAAGCAGCGCCCGAAAAAACAAATAGTCAAGAGCAACAAAAATTCTTGCAAGCAGCGAGTACTATTATTGCTGATGTACAAGAAGACGGAGATCAAGCGGTTCGCTTCTTTATCGAGAAATTCGATGGGAAAGCACCAGCAAGATTTTTAGTATCAGAAGAAGAACGAAAAGCGGCATGGGATGCGGTAGATGACGAAGTAATACGCGCATTACAACGTGCAGCTGATAACATTCGTGCGTTTCATCAAAAGCAATTAAATAGTTCTCGGATGATGCAAGCAGAAGGAAATGTAATCTCAGGCCAACTATATCGTCCCATTGACCGTGTAGGTATTTATGTACCGGGGGGAACAGCGGTATATCCATCGTCCGTTTTAATGAATGCTATCCCAGCTGTCCTTGCTGGTGTTAAAGAGGTAAATATGGCAACACCGGTTAAAGATGGCGAAGAACTCGCACCGATTTTAGCTGTTGCAGCTGACATCGCTGGTGTAACAAATATTTTTCGGGTAGGTGGTGTGCAGGCTATTGCAGCACTTGCTTACGGAACGGAATCCATTCCAAAAGTTGATAAAATTGTCGGCCCAGGAAATGCTTATGTTGCGGCAGCGAAAAAGTTAGTTTATGGTGATGTTGGGATAGATATGATCGCTGGTCCAAGTGAGGTAGCGATTATTGCTGATGAATCAGCAAGTCCTGCTTATGTTGCTGCTGATCTGATCGCACAGGCAGAACACGATACAAATGCGCGTGCCTTTCTCATTACAACCTCTCAATCATTAGTAGAAGCTGTCAATCAAGAACTAGTCAAACAATGCCAAGTATTACCGCGTAAAGAGATCGCGACTACTTCTTTACAAGAAAAAGGTGCAGGTGTAGTGGTAGAAACATTAACTGAAGCATTTGATGTGGCAAATAGGATCGCACCAGAGCACTTAGAAATCCAAGTAAAAGATCCGTTAAGCTACTTAAGTAAAGTAAGACATGCCGGATCGGTATTTTTAGGTCATTATACGCCAGAAGCCTTAGGGGATTATTTTGCAGGACCTAACCATGTACTACCAACATCGGGTACCGCTAGATTTTCATCCGGTTTGTCGGTCGATGATTTTGTCAAGAAAACCACCTACCTCTACTATACAGAAGAGGCTTTGCGAGAAGCTGGTGATGATGTGGTGAGAATTGCTAATCAGGAACAGTTAGAAGGACATGGCCTTGCGGTACGTAAACGTTTGGAGGAGAAATAATGAGAACAGCTAGTAAAAAAAGAGAAACATTAGAAACGCAAATTGAGGTTTCCGTTAACCTAGATGATCCAAAGGAAGTTAGTATCAAAACAGGGGTTGGATTTTTTGATCATATGTTAGAAGCATTTGCTCGTCACGGTCGTATCGGGCTTGTCGTCCAAGCTTCTGGTGACTTGCATATTGATAGTCACCATACCGTGGAAGACGTCGGTATAGTGTTGGGTCAATTAATCAAGGAAGCACTTGGTGATAAAAAATCAATCAATCGTTTCGGAAGTGCTTATGTGCCAATGGATGAGGCTCTAGGCTTTGTTGCACTCGATATTAGCGGACGACCTTACCTCGTATTTGATGCGGAATTTTCCAATAAAAAGCTCGGGAATTTCGATACGGAATTAGTTCAGGAATTTTTACAGGCTTTCGCTTTCCAATCTGCCATTACGTTGCACGCAAAAGCCTTGTATGGACATAACACACACCATAAAATTGAAGCGATATTCAAAGCGCTTGGACGTTCGTTGGGAGAAGCAATTCGAATTAATCCGGATATTCAAGGGGTTAATTCTACAAAGGGGTTAATCGAATGATTGCTATTGTTGATTATGGCATGGGAAATGTAGCAAGTGTTAAAACAGCTTTTCAACGATTGGGGTATGACGTAGAAATCACTGATTCCGTCGAGCGTTTAGAAGCTGCAAGCCACATTATTTTACCTGGTGTTGGCTCATTTCAAGCGGCAGTCGAAGAGATCAATCAGCGTAATTTAACCGAACCCTTACGCAGACTTGCAAAGGAAAAGCCTTTTTTAGGCATTTGTCTCGGGATGCAATTACTGTTTGATCAAGGCTATGAAAATGGCATTTCAGATGGCCTTGGACTGATTCCTGGAGAGGTTAATAGGATAGAAACAGAATATATCTTGCCTCATATCGGTTGGAATCAGTTACAAATTGAAAACAACAATCAGCCTTTTGCATCGTTTCAGGATAAGCATGTCTATTTTGTGCACTCCTTCCAAGCAAGGACGGGACAACAATATCTTGTCGCAACAGCAGAGTATGGCACGAAGGTTCCGGGGATTGTACAAAATGGTCACGTATACGGTATGCAATTTCACCCGGAAAAAAGCGGAGAAGTTGGCGTTGATTTGTTAAAATTATTCATGGAAAAAACCAATGGTGATAGGGGGCAACAAGCATGATTGCCAAACGTATTATTCCTTGCTTAGATGTGAAAGAAGGAAAAGTAGTAAAAGGTACCAATTTTGTGGGTTTAAGGGAGTTAGGTGACCCGGTAGAAATGGCCTCTAATTATTCCAAAGATGGAGCAGATGAAATCATCTTTTTGGATATCTCTGCTACAAACGAAGGGCGCCAAACGATGGTTGATATTGTAAAACGGACCGCTGAGCAAGTTTTTGTCCCTTTTACTGTTGGTGGCGGAGTTAGAACAATTGATGATGTAAACCGCTTGTTAAAAGCAGGTGCTGACAAAGTAGGAATGAATTCAGCCGCTGTAAACAACCCGCAACTAATTACTGAATCTTCTGATCGTTTCGGTGCACAATGTACGGTGATAGCAATTGATGCAAAACGAGTAGGTGAAAAATGGCACGTAATGACACATGGAGGTTCCAAAGACACCGGTATTGATGCCATTGAATGGGCAAAAGAAGCCGAAAGTAGAGGAGCAGGTGAAATTCTGCTGACTAGTGTAGATACAGATGGTGTCAAAGACGGTTTTGATTTACCGTTAACTGATACCGTGGTCTCAGTTGTACGTATTCCTGTTATTGCATCAGGTGGTGTCGGGAAACCTGAACATTTTCCTGAAGTTTTTAATAAAACCGATGTTTCAGCAGGTTTAGCAGCATCGATCTTCCATGAGAATACCTTCACAGTGAAACAAGTAAAAGATGTCTGCATCGATCAAGGAGTGAATATTCGTGAAGCCTGATTTTTCAAAAGGACTTATACCAGCAATTGTAACCGATTATTATACAAAAGATGTTTTAATGCTTGCTTATATGAATGAAGAAGCGTTCGAAAAAACGTTAGAAACGAAACAAACATGGTTTTATTCCCGGTCACGTGATGAATTATGGAATAAAGGTGCGACATCTGGAAATACGCAAGAAGTGCACTCGATTGATTTAGATTGTGATCAAGATACATTATTGATTCAAGTGGTCCCAGCAGGTCCAGCCTGTCATACTGGCGAGACTTCATGCTTTTTTAACCGGGTAGCTGAAAAGGAAACCAATTTTGATGCTTCGATTATTGAGAATGTGATGAAAGAAGTGGAAGAGCGTAAAACAGAACGTGTTGAGAATTCCTACACCAATTATTTATATGATAAAGGCGTCGATAAGATTGGTAAAAAAGTAATCGAAGAAGCTGGCGAAGTAGTAATCGCTGCGAAAAATAATAATAAGCAGGAACTAACGAACGAGGTTAGTGATTTGCTTTATCACACATTTGTGATAATGGCCAATCAAGGTGTGTCATTAGAAGATATAAAACAAGAATTATCCAACCGTTTTGCTAAGAAAGGGAACAGTAAAGGCGATCGTGCAGAAATTCAAAAATGGTGATATAAAAAATCTTCACTTTGTACGTTACAAGTGGAGATTTTTTAATTAATGAAATTATAAACCGTTTTGAAGTAGAACTATTACTTTGATACTATTAAGATATCCAAAATTAATGCTTTAGAAGGGGGGAAGTAATGGTTTACAAAACCACTTTTATTACAATCTCAGAAGACTCGCCAGTTACCTCAGTTATTATACCACTTCCATTGAATATGATTTAATCAGTAATAACCCTTACAAATATACGCAAGCAATAGGTTATATCAAAATCTTCTCTAGGTTCTAAAATATTTTTGAAGTATTGCTCCAAATATTTCAACCACCTCACTAGATATGATGTATGGATAAAGATGGATATTAAAGGGTGATTTTGTGGTAGATAACAGAGTAAATGATTAGAAGATGATGCAGGTTTTTGGATTTATTATTGTTATCATTATATTGCATACTGAACCAATTATTACTAACTGGTTTGGAGAAGCCTGGTTTATTTCTATATTTGCTGTTATAGGGTACTTATAGGTGTTAGTTTTACGTTTATTTATAAATGGAAGGAAAAGAAGTTAACTAAAAAGTAGAAATGAGACTCGCACTTTAAAGAGTGGATAGTAGGAATAAGTAAAGAACAGCCTAATGAATCATAGTAAGGCTGTTCTTCCTTCATTAAAAAATAGAGAATATTTACTCTTTGTCCCAATGTTTTTCCATGAATTCATCTCTTCCTGATTTTTCTCGGTCTTCCAGGTATTCCTCTTTATTCTTCTTATAAAAGTCTTGATGGTATTCTTCTGCCGGGTAAAACGCACTGGCGGACAAGATTTTCGTAACGATCTCTTTTTGGAATCGATTGGTTCTTTTTAATTCCTCAAGTGAATGAATGGCTAATTGCTTCTGCTCTTCATTATGATAAAAAATCGCTGTCCGGTACTGTGATCCTCTGTCATGAAACTGACCACCATCATCTGTAGGATCAATTTGCGGCCAATATAAATTAAGTATTTGCTGATAAGATATTTTCTCAGGTTCATAGATGATTTGTACTGCCTCATAGTGGCCTGTCGTACCTGTTTTTACTTCTTCATAGGTTGGATTTTCCAGATGCCCCCCTATATATCCAGATATAACACTTTCTACTCCATCCCATTGATCAAATGGCTTCACCATACACCAGAAACAACCTCCAGCAAATGTGGCCTTTTCCAATTTTTTCTCCATACATGTTTCTCCTTAGTGTTGCAAAATCCTCTTGTAGCATTTAATATACAAGTTATATTAGTTGAAGTAAATCAATTAAACTTAAAGGGTGAAAAAAATGACAGATAGATCTCACGTCCTTATTGTAGATGGGATGGCATTATTATTTAGAGGATTTTTTGCAACAGCTTTTACCGGGAACTTTATGGTCAATAGTAAAGGGATTCCAAGAAATGGATTATTTGGATTCTTGAATTATTTTACCAATTCGGTTGAGACTTTTCAGCCAACACATGTTATCTGCTGTTGGGACATGGGTAGCCAAACGTTTCGAAATGAATTATATGAAGGGTATAAGTCTAATCGTGATGCACCTCCAGAAGAGCTTGTACCACAGTTTGATCTGGCAAAAGATATTGTCACAGCATTTCAAGTGCCGAACGTAGGAGTCACTGGTTATGAAGCAGATGACTGTATAGGCACACTAACTAAACAACTTCAAAAAGATCATCAAGTAACAGTCGTAACTGGCGATCATGACTTATTACAATTAGTGGATGACAATATTAATATAGCAATTATGAAAAAGGGACAAGGTAATTACGACGTGTTTCATGCTGATAATTTTTATGAGAAGAAGGGATTAACTCCTAAACAAATTATCGATCTAAAAGGATTGATGGGAGACTCATCTGATAATTATCCAGGTGTTAAAGGTGTAGGAGAGAAAACAGCATTAAAATTATTAATGCAATATGAAACAATCGATAACTTGTTAGCAGATAAAGAGAATTTAACTAAAGGTATGCAGAAAAAATTGGATCAATATGCAGAGGATTTAGCAATCTCTCGAAAACTAGCAGCTATTCATACTGAAGTTCCGTTGACTTTTTCTGTAGAAACGGCAGTATGGAACAATGACTTGACGAATATCCGTACGTATTTAATCGATGAGTTAGAATTTCAAAATCCTGGACGTTGGTTGGATAAATTATGGGAAAAAGCAACGGGATAAAACCTCGAAAATATACAATTAGCAGAGCTAGCCTTGAGGCTAGCTCTTTTCTATATGAATTTTTTTATTGAAACCTTTGTAGGATTGAGAAGAATTCCTTTATAAATTCATAGAATACTTGTTCAGATGGTGCAAGTTTTCTGTTCTTGGGAATTATAATCCCAACGGTACGTTTTAACTCTGGATTTTGAATCGCGACTTTCGCACTGTAGTATGGATTTAAATCATTAAATGCACTTTCTGGTAATAATGTAATTCCAATACCTGCTGCGACTAACCCCTTTATTGCGTCTAAATCTTCCCCTTGAGATGACACATTTGGTGTAAACCCAGCTTGTTTACAGCCATCAATAACGAGTTGGTGTAGTACATAACCTTCCGGGAATAATACGAATGTCTCATCATGTAAATCGCGTAAATTCACACTGCTCTGTTCAGCTAATGGATGTGAATTTGGCACTAATGCATAAAAATTTTCTGTAAATAAGATATCTCCTAAAATATCAGGATGCTCTGTCGGAACAGGACCTAAAAATGCAACATCAATTTCACGGTTTTCTACCGATTCAATTAAAAAATTATAAGAACCTTGTCTTAATTGAAAAGCGATTTTAGGGTGCTTCTTCTTAAATTCCGAAACTACTGTAGGTAACAAATTACTTGCTAAACTGGTTGGAAAACCAATTTTTATCGAACCTCTTTCGGGATCGATGTATTCATCGATTTGTTTCTTTGCATGATCAATTGCTTTTAATGCCGTTTTGGTATGAGTTAGAAATATCCGCCCTATATGGGTTAAACGTACATTTCTACCTTCTCTTTCAAATAATTCAACACCAAGCTCGGCTTCTAGGTTAGCTATTTGTCTACTAATTGCAGACTGGGCCACATGCAATTCTGCTGCCGCATCTGAGACGTGTTCACGCTCTGCAACCTCAACAAAATAACGTAATTGACGTAATTCCACTCGTTTCACCTCATGATATATATCAGAATTAGAACAATGTTATATTTATTATATATTGTTTAGATCAATAAGAAAACTTACAATAGTAATAGACACCTTAAAAGTATATTGAATGGGGGCGACATATATGACGTATCGTGACTTACCTAGTGCCCAAGGGTTATACAATCCAGACTTTGAACATGACGCTTGTGGTATTGGATTATATGCGCATATAAAAGGGAAACAAACACACGAGATCGTAAAAAAAGGTTTAGACATGTTATGCAAATTAGAGCACCGAGGTGGACAAGGGAGTGATCCACTTACAGGTGACGGATCCGGTTTAATGGTACAGATCCCTGATAAATATTTTAGAAGAGAATGCAAAGACTTTCAACTGCCAGCTGTTGGACGTTATGGAGTTGGTATGTTGTTCTTATCTCAAGATGAAAATGAACAAATACAAGCAAGGGAAAAAATTAATCAATTAATCAAACAAGAAGGTCAAAAATTAATCGGCTGGAGAGAAGTGCCAACAGATGCTACTCACATTGGTAAAGGTGCAATTGAAACGTTACCGACTGTTCATCAGGTATTCATTGAAGCAGCAGATGAAATAGAAGACGATCTAGCCTTCGAAAGAAAATTATATATCATTCGTAAACAAGCTGAAAATTGGGCGAATGAAAAAGAAATTCGTTTTTATTTTCCAAGTTTATCAAACAGAACGATCGTGTACAAAGGTTTATTAACACCTGATCAAGTTGATGAATTTTATTTAGATTTACAAGATGAAGAATTTGTTTCTGCTTTTTCACTGGTACACTCTCGTTTCAGTACAAATACATTCCCTTCCTGGGAAAGAGCGCACCCGAACCGTTATCTCATCCACAATGGTGAGATTAATACCATGCGTGGTAATGTAAACTGGATGCGTGCCAGAGAGAAACAATTTGTATCAGAAGCATTTGGTGATGACTTAGATAAAGTATTACCAATTATCAATGGCGGCGGAAGTGACTCTGCTACATTAGATAATGCATTAGAGTTCTTCACCTTAGCAGGTCGTAAGCCGGCACATGCTGCGATGATGTTGATTCCAGAACCATGGGAGAAAAACCCTCACATGGATGAGAAGAAACGTGCATTTTATCAATATCATAGCATGATGATGGAGCCGTGGGATGGTCCAACTTCGATAACTTTTACAAATGGTAAACAAATTGGAGCGATACTGGATCGTAACGGGTTACGTCCAGCACGTTATTATGTAACAAAAGATGATTACATCATTTACTCTTCTGAAGTTGGTGTAATCGACTATGAAGAAGAAAATGTTTTATTAAAAGAACGTTTAAGCCCAGGTAAAATGCTCCTTATTGATATTGAAGAAGGGCGTATTATATCAGATGAAGAAATTAAAGAAGAGGTTTCAAGTGTTCATCCATACAAAGACTGGTTAGGGGATCAAATTGTACCATTAGAAGTGGAAGCGAAAAATGATGAATATATTGATCCACAACTACTCCAGAAACAAAAAGCATTTGGTTATACGACTGAAGATGTTGAAAAATATCTCATTCCTATACTGGAAGACGGAAAAGACCCAATTGGTGCGATGGGTAATGATATGCCATTAGCGGTATTATCTGAACGCCCGCAAAGTTTGTTTAACTATTTCAAACAGTTATTTGCACAAGTAACTAACCCGCCAATTGATGCTTATCGTGAACAGCTTGTTACATCGATGCTGACATGGCTAGGAGCTGAGGGAGACATCCTTCATCCTGCGAAAACTAAAGCAAGCAGAATTCGCTTAGATTCACCGATTTTATCGAATTCACAAATAGAAAAGTTACAGGAAAATGAATTGGAAGGGTTCCAATCTGAAGTAATTGAAACATTATTTACTGATGACATGGAGAAAGCACTACAGGATGTATTTGAACAAGCGAAAAAAGCAATTGAAGCTGGAAGAAATATTATCATTCTAAGTGATAAGAATATGGATGCGAACCAGAAAGCTATTCCAACACTGCTCGCTGTCAGTGGTTTGCATCAGTATTTAGTACGTGAAGGTATTCGTACGCAAGCAAGTATTATTGCACAATCAGGTGAAGCTCGAGAAGTTCATCACTTTGCAACGATGTTAGGTTATGGTGTAGACGCAATTCATCCACACCTTGTTTATCAAACTTACTACGCGAATATTTTGCATGATCGTCTAAATATGACACTAGCGGAAGTACAAGATAAATTTATTAGTGTCGCAACAGAAGGTATCATTAAGGTTATGTCAAAAATCGGTATCTCAACTGTGCAAAGTTATCGCGGTGCCCAAATTTTTGAAGCTGTAGGTATTAGTAAAAAGGTGATCGAAGAACATTTTACAGGCACAGCATCACAAATTGACGGTATTGGTTTAGAAGTGATTCAAGAAGAGACAGAAAAACGTCACAACGAAGCTTACAACGCAGCTGTTAAAGAATCACTTGAATCAGGAAGTGACTTCCAATGGCGTAAAGTAGGAGAACACCATGCCTTTAACCCTACTACTATTTATACCTTACAGTGGGCATGTCGTCGTGGTGACTATGATCTGTTCAAGAAATTCTCGAAAGCAGCGAACCATGAGCGTATCGGCTTTTTACGTAACCTATTCGATTTCAAAAAATCGAATGCCATTTCAATCGATGAAGTCGAGCCTGTAGAATCCATTGTCAAACGTTTCAAAACTGGTGCAATGTCCTTTGGTTCGATCAGTAAAGAAGCACATGAAGCATTAGCGATTGCTATGAATCGTATAGGCGGTAAAAGTAACAGTGGTGAAGGCGGGGAAGACTCTGACCGCTTTAGCAGAGACGAAAATGGTGATTTGCGTTCCAGTGCGATAAAACAGGTAGCATCTGGACGCTTTGGCGCAAAGAGTCATTATCTTGTAAACGCGAAAGAATTACAGATTAAAATGGCACAAGGTGCAAAACCGGGTGAAGGTGGACAATTACCAGGTATGAAGGTTTACCCATGGGTAGCAGATGTTCGTGGTTCAACACCAGGGGTAGACTTAATTTCACCTCCGCCACACCATGATATTTATTCGATTGAGGATTTAGCTCAATTAATTCATGATTTAAAAAATGCCAATCGTGATGCAAGAGTTAGTGTTAAACTCGTAGCAAAATCAGGTGTAGGGACGATTGCTGCAGGTGTAGCAAAAGGTAACGCAGATGTTATTTCTGTTGTTGGTTATGATGGTGGTACAGGTGCTTCGCCAAAAACAAGCATTAAACATGCAGGCTTACCATGGGAATTAGGTCTTGCAGAAGCACACCAAACCTTAATGCTTAACGGACTTAGAGATAGAGTTATTCTAGAAACGGATGGGAAATTGTTAACAGGTAAAGATGTGGTGATGGCTGCATTATTAGGTGCAGAAGAATACGGCTTCGCAACAGCGCCATTAGTTGTTGTTGGATGTGTCATGATGCGTGTATGTCATAAAGATACATGTCCTGTAGGGGTAGCAACACAAAATCCAGAGCTGCGTAAGAAATTCACGGGGGACCCTGATCATGTTGTTAACTATATGACATTCATCGCAGAAGAAGTTCGTGAGATCATGGCTGAATTAGGATTCCGAACAATTGATGAAATGGTTGGAAGAACAGATGTATTAGAAATTGCAGACCGTGCAGCAGCGCACTGGAAAGCAAAACACTTAGATTTATCTAAGCTCCTTTATCAACCGGAAGGAACACGTATCAATACAACAACGCAAGATCATAAATTAGATGAATCTTTAGATATGAAGTATATTTTACCAACTGTCCAAAAGGCAATCGACACTGGAGAAGCATTAGAAGCATCTTTCCCGATTAAAAATACGGACCGTGTAGTAGGAACGATCGTAGGAAGTGAAATTTCTAAAAAATATGGAGAACGGGGTTTACCAGAAGATACCATTAATCTTCATTTCACAGGATCAGCAGGTCAAAGTTTTGGTGCCTTTATTCCTTCTGGTATGACGTTAACTGTAACGGGAGATGCAAATGACTATGTTGGAAAAGGCTTGTCCGGTGGAAAGGTAATTGTGCGTGCTTCTGAGAAAACTACGATTGATCCAGGTAATAATGTTATTGCTGGTAATGTATCTTTCTATGGAGCGACAAGTGGTGAAGCTTATATTCAAGGTTATGCAGGTGAACGATTTGCGGTAAGAAATAGTGGAGCAAAAATCGTTGTGGAAGGCGTTGGTGACCATGGTTGTGAGTACATGACAGGTGGTCGAGTTGTCATTCTTGGCAATGTAGGTAAAAACTTTGCTGCAGGTATGTCTGGTGGTGTTGCATATGTGAAACCAGACAACGTCGAGCAGTTTAAACGCCTATGTAATACGGAATTAGTACAGTTTGAAGAATTAACAGATGCTAATGAAATAGAAGAAGTAAAAGAATTAATTATGAATCATCACGAATATACCAACAGTGATAAAGCAGCTGTTGCATTGCAAAACTGGGAAAACGAATTGGAAAAATTCGTGAAAGTAATCCCGACAGATTACAAGCTAATGTTGAAACAAATTGATTGGTATGAGTCTCAGGGGTTATCTGTGGACGAAGCTCGACTGGAAGCATTTACGGCAAAAAAAGAAAACAAAATGACGGTAACACTAAATCCGGAAGAAGTAATGACTAAATAGAAAGGAGACAGATGATATGGGGAAAGCAACAGGCTTTATGGAGTTTGAAAGACAAACGGCAAATGAGCGTGATCCAGTAGAAAGAATTCATGATTGGAAAGAATACTCTGCTCCTTTCTCTGATGAAGTAGCAAAAACACAAGGAGCACGTTGTATGGATTGTGGTACACCATTCTGTCACATTGGGATGGATATTGACGGGGCAACATCAGGTTGTCCTATCTACAACCTGATCCCAGAGTGGAATGATTTGGTGTATAAAGGAAAATGGAGAGAAGCCCTAGAACGGTTAATGAAAACAAATAACTTCCCAGAATTTACAGGAAGAGTATGTCCGGCACCATGTGAAGGCTCTTGTACGGTTGCAATCAATGATCCTGCCGTAACAATTAAAAATATTGAACAAAAAATTATAGATAAAGGTTTTGAAGAAGGCTGGATCGAGCCACGTGTTCCGGAACGTCGCACAGGCAAGAAAGTAGCAATTGTCGGATCTGGACCAGCTGGATTAGCAGCAGCAGACCAATTGAATCAAGTTGGGCATCAGGTTACAGTATATGAACGTGCTGATCGCGCAGGGGGTCTATTAACGTACGGTATTCCAAACATGAAATTAGATAAAGATGTAGTAGAACGTCGAGTTCAGTTACTTCGTGAAGAAGGAATTGAATTTGTTCTAAATACGGAAGTTGGAAAAGACATTTCTGCAGAAGAAATTAAGGCGAAGCATGATTCTGTGATTCTATGTACTGGTGCACAGAAACACCGTGATCTACCTATTGAAGGTCGTGAAGGTAAAGGTGTACGCTTTGCAATGGACTATTTAACAAAATCAACTAAAAAAGTACTAGATGATAGTGTAGAAGTGGAAGAAGAGTTAGATGCAAAAGGAAAAGACGTTATTGTTATTGGTGGTGGGGATACTGGTGCTGACTGTATCGCTACAGCACTTCGCCAAGGCGCAAACAGTATTGCACAATTTGGTAAGCACCCACAACTGCCAATTAAACGTTCAGACGAAAATCAATGGCCGGCATATCCACAAGTATTCAGTTTGGAATATGCACACAAAGAAGCGAAAGAAAACTTTGGTGAGGATATTCGTCAATATTCTATCCAAACAAAGAAATTTGTTACGGATGAAAATGGTAAATTAAAAGAACTACACACGGTTGAAATGAAGAAAACCCGTGATGAAAATGGTATGTTTGTATTTGAGGAAATTCCGGGTACAGAAAAAGTATGGCCTGCACAATTAGTATTAATCGCTATCGGTTTTGAAGGTACAGAACAACCGGTATTAGAAGCGTTTAATGTTAAAACAGAACGTAATCGTGTAGATGCTGAATATGGTGATTTCCGTACAAATGTAGAGCATGTATTTGCTGCTGGTGATTCACGTCGTGGGCAAAGTCTTATTGTCTGGGCAATTAATGAAGGTCGAGAAGTAGCGTATCATGTAGATCAATATTTAATGGGTGAGACAGCTTTACCATCCGTTGCAAACATGTAATATAATAAGAAAAACCTACGCCTGTCGTGGGTTTTTCTTTATGATCTTTTCTAAAAGACAGCTGCACATTTTCCATAAGAAATAATACCTTAATTTAACAGTCACCACTACTACGAACTAGTGTAAATTATCGAAGTAGTTTTCTTCCTTTCTGATTATAATTGAGTGCTAACCCGTCGCTGCGGAAAAAATACTCTCTTTCCGTGGGGAACGCTTCAGCCTCCTCGGAAGCCAAAATCGCTTCCTGCGGGTTCTTCATACTGTTCCTTTCCCACAGGAGTCTCGCATTTTTTCCGCAGCTTGTACGGTGTTCTGATATAAGGACAGGAAATCCAATGAATATAGTTCCCTAAGTTCTATTCTTACAATAAGCAGAATTCTGTGGAACTGTCACGATGAAGATCCACTTGGTAAAGTGGTTTTTTTACAAGTTAGCTAAAAACCACCGCCCAAGGAAAGCGCAGTATTCTGCCGGAGCGGTATTCCAACACTCTTTATGAAAAACTGCGTGAAATAGTTTACTTGCATTATGTGTGTTTAAGTAGTGGAAAGTTGTATGTTTTCAATCGGATTAGATCCCAGGAGGAAATGATTCCTATTGGTAGCTCTGCTGCTGTACCGTTTTCCGTAATAAGGATTGCTTCTATTTTTTGATTTTTCTCTAAGTATTCTTTAAAGATAGCTTCAATATCCATTACGGTGGCATCTTTCCCAACAATTTTAGTATCGTCTTTTTTCACAATTTGAAATACTTCGCCAATGGGCTGACCCATTTCAATTGATAATTTATCAATATTAGCAGCAAACCAGTTCGCGATATCACCATCTGTCAATAATCCAATTAATTTATCTTCTTGATAAATCGGATATTGTGAGTATTCTTTTTCTTGCATACAGTTTATTAATTTACTTATTGATGAATCTAAATAAAAAAACTCCACAGGTTTTGAAGCAATAGACAAAGCAGTTGGAGGTTCAGCCAACAGACTTGCCAATTGCTCCATTTCTTGAACTACATCTTGATGAGGTTCTGCGATATAGAAGTCTTCCTTAATTTTACGATGTACCATTGCATTTCGCAATTTACTGGACTGTTTTAGTAAATCAAAATACTGATCAATCACCTGATGCTGAACCCGCGCTTTTGTCAACACTTCGGTAAAAGATGCATGATTATTATGCTCATTCGCATAATCACACAATGTATCATGTATCTGGTTAAAAGCTGCTTCAAATCGTTCTGAAAGTTCATAACCCATGATAATGCTCCTTTAATTGTTTGAAAATTTTCAAAATTAATGGTTGTCATAACTAGTCGTTTAGTAATAAAATAAAGTTTATAGGTTATTTTACCGAAACATTACAGAATTCATTCAAATAAGGGAGTCTTTTTTATGTCAGAGTATACAATCACTTATATTAAGAACGAAAATCCAAAAGAAAAACCAAAATCAGATGAACTATCTTTCGGTAAATATTTTACCGACCACATGTTCATTCAAGACTATAATAGAGAACGAGGCTGGCATAACCCGCGTATCGTACCATATCAACCAATTGAACTGGATCCGGCTGCTATTGTATTCCATTATGGTCAAACGGTATTTGAAGGCTTGAAAGCATACCGTACAAAAAGGGATAAAATTCAGTTATTCCGTCCAGATAAGAATATGGAGCGCCTTAATCGTTCAAATGATAGAATGTGTATCCCGAGTATTGATGAGGAATTTGCTATTGATGCAATTAAACATTTAGTTCATATTGATCAAGAATGGGTGCCAGGCGCACCAGGAACATCTCTTTACATAAGACCGTTCGTTATTTCAACTGAGCCGTATTTAGGTGTTTCACCATCTGCTACATACCAATTTATGGTAATATTATCGCCTGTTGGTGCTTATTACGAAGAAGGTATTAACCCTGTTAAAATTGCAGTGGAAAATCAATATGTTCGTGCGGTAAAAGGTGGTACAGGTGAGGCGAAAACAGCTGGTAACTATGCATCCAGCTTGAAGGCACAAGAACAAGTAGCCGATGAAGGATATGCACAAGTATTATGGTTGGATGGTGTTGAGAAGAAGTATATCGAAGAAGTTGGTAGTATGAACGTTTTCTTCAAGATAAATGGAGAAATCGTAACGCCGGAACTTAATGGTAGTATCTTAGAGGGGGTTACGAGAAATTCTGTTATCGAATTGTTGAAACATTGGGACATTCCAGTAGTTGAGCGTCGCATCACAATGGAAGAGCTTCATGAACATCATCAAAAAGGTGAATTGGAAGAAGCGTTTGGTTCTGGCACTGCTGCTGTTATTTCACCAGTAGGTGAGCTTGCTTGGGAAGGGAAGAAAATGGAAATCAATAATGGAAAAACAGGAAAAATTGCTAAGCGATTATATGATACTTTGACAGGTATTCAATATGGTACGGAAAAAGATCCATTTAATTGGATTGTAAAAGTGAAATATTAATACTTGAGATTTGTGTAACTATTTCCTATAATAGCATTAGAATATTTAAATGTGCTGATTAGAGCCAGTAGTTAGTGATATGGTGACCAGAGAGTGGAATTCACAGGCTGAAAAATTCCATCACCCACTATACTAATGAACCTACTCTATGAACTGTTAAGAATAAACTTAATCGTTACTCTGCGTTAAAGAGTTAAGGGGAACATACAATATGTATGTTCAACCAAAGGTGGTACCGCGGAAATAGCTCTTTTCGTCCTTTACGATAATAAGGATGAAAGAGCTTTTTTTAATCCCAGAGATAAACTATATCTTAAAGTGTTAGCGTAGTGTGATAATTCACTTATACACTCTACTTCTTTTCACTAACACTTTAGTAAATGAAGGCGTGAAATTTATGGCGAAGCAGCGTATTGTAGTGAAGATCGGGAGCAGTTCACTAACGAACAGAAATGGCGGCCTTGATCTCATTAAACTAAAAGAACATACAACAGCAATTGCAGCACTTAAACGAGCGAACTATGAAGTGATTTTGATTTCATCTGGGGCCGTATCTGCTGGATTCTTTGATTTAGGATATCCAACAAAACCTGTCACTATCGCAGGAAAACAAGCAGCAGCAGCCGTTGGCCAAGGCTTACTGGTTCAAGCCTATACCGATGAATTTAGAAAATATAATATGGTGACCGCTCAGCTTTTGCTAACCAAAGATGTATTCACTAATGAGATGCAGTACAGTAATGTGTATTCCACATTAACGGAATTATTAAAACGTGATGTAATTCCGATTATTAATGAAAATGATACGGTAGCAATAGATGAATTGACATTTGGTGATAATGACATGTTATCGGCATTGGTAAGTGGCCTTGTTCATGCTGACTTTTTAGTAATGTTAACAGACATTAATGGACTATATGACAAAAATCCCAAAAACGATCCAACAGCTAAAAAATACCATCGGCTCAAAAAAATATCGGCAGAGATTTTGCAACAAACGAAGCATGAATCTGGATCCAAATTTGGCACTGGAGGAATGAAATCTAAGCTTTTAGCAGCAAAAACTGCACTTTCACTTGGTGTCAAAGTGTTTGTCGGGACTGGCGAAGGTGAGGGTAAATTAATCCGTATTATGCAAAATCAAGGTGATGGTACCTATATTGGCGAAGACTTAACCACTAGTTACCGAAAACAGAAACAATGGATTGCTTTTCATTCCAACGTATCTGGGAAACTATATGTTGATAAAGGGGCTAGTGAAGCAATACTTTATCAAGGAAAAAGTTTATTGCCTGCCGGAATTAAATGGGTAGACGGGGATTTTCCGGTAGGGGCTGTCGTCGATATTATCTTTGGAGATAATGTTATAGCTAAAGGGCAAGTGAACTATTCTTCTGAAGACTTAATCAAATCAAAAGGGGAATCAAGTCAAATTGCGATGAAACAATCCGCAAGTAATCGACCCGAAGTAATTCATCGTGATCGACTCGTATTATCAATAGAGGAGGCTTATAATTATGAATGATTTAATCCAAAAAGCAAAGCTAGTCAGCGCTACAACAACTACTTTAGCAACTAGATCAACCCAACAAAAAAATCAGGCTTTAAAATTATTATCTGGTGAATTAAGAAAACAAAAGGATTATATCATCGCGGAAAATAACCGTGATATAGTAAATGGCCGTAAAAATGGCTTACATGAGTCATTAATTGATCGTTTGATCTTAAACGAACAACGGATTAATGATATGGCAGATGCATTAATCCAGCTAATCGATTTAAAGGATCCAATTGGTGAGATTATGGAAGAGTGGACACGACCAAATGGTTTGAAAATCCAAAAGGCACGAGTACCAATTGGTGTTGTTGGAATGATTTACGAAGCAAGACCAAATGTAACGATTGATGCTGCAAGCCTTTGTCTTAAAACAGGCAATGCTGTGTTACTTAGAGGGAGCTCTTCAGCTATCCATTCCAACACAGCATTAGTAAAAGTCATTCATGATGCATTAAGACAATCCGATTTACCAGATGATGCCGTACAGCTTATTGAGGATACAAGTCGTGAGACTGCATCACAAATGTTTAAATTGAATGAATATTTAGATGTATTAATTCCTCGTGGAGGCAAAAAATTAATTGATACGGTTGTGGCCAATGCATCAGTACCAGTATTAGAGACTGGGGCAGGTAATTGTCATTTGTTTATCGATGAAACAGCAAACAAAGACATGGCTATCGACGTAGCAATCAATGCGAAAACACAACGTCCTTCTGTATGTAATGCAATCGAAACCATATTAGTGGAGCAAAAATGGGCAGATAACCATTTAACTGAATTAATTCAGGCATTGCAAGTTGCAGATGTAGAAATACATGGTGATAGCATCACAGTTTCAAAAGGCAACAATATCATTAAGGTAACTGCAGAAGACTATGAAACAGAATATTTAGATCATATCGTCGCAATCAAGGTAGTAGATTCTGTGCAGGAAGCGATTGACCATATTAATAAATATGGAACCAATCATTCAGAATCCATTATCTCTGAAAATGATGAGCATGTTGTAAGCTTTATGAATGAGGTAGACGCAGCAGCTGTTTATCATAATGCATCAACCAGATTTACCGATGGATTTGAGTTTGGATTTGGTGCAGAAATTGGTATTAGTACACAGAAGTTACATGCACGAGGACCTATGGGCTTAGAAGCATTAACATCGACGAAATATTTGTTACATGGTAATGGTCAAATTAAGTAAACTATTTTTCTTTCATCACAATTCCTGTATAATAGAGTTGGAAATAAACATTTGGTAAAAAAAGGAGTATGAATCATGGCAAATACATTAATATTTGGACACAAAAATCCGGATACAGACACAATCTGTTCAGCAATTGCATATGCGGAGCTTAAACAAGCACTAGGAGAAGATGTAGAAGCAGTCCGTTTAGGTGAAGTGAACAATGAAACACAATATGCGCTGGATCATTTCAATCAATCTGCACCACGAATGGTTGAAAATGTATCAGATGAAGTTGACCAGGTTATTTTAGTGGATCATAATGAACGTCAACAAAGTGCGGATGACATCGATCGCGTACAAGTATTAGAAGTAATAGATCATCACCGTATTGCAAACTTTGAAACTAAAGACCCACTATACTACCGTGCAGAACCAGTTGGTTGTACTGCTACCATACTTAATAAATTATACAAAGAACACGGAGTTGAAATAAAAAAGGAAACAGCAGGATTAATGCTTTCTGCAATTATTTCAGACTCCCTTTTATTCAAATCACCAACATGTACAGATCAAGATGTTGCTGCAGCGAAAGAATTAGCTGAAGCTGCTGATGTAGACGCTGATACATATGGCCTTGAAATGCTAAAAGCTGGTGCTGATCTAAGTGACAAAACTGCAGAAGAACTAATTTCTATGGATGCAAAAGAATTCGATATGAATGGAAACAAAGTGGAAATTGCACAAGTCAACACGGTAGAAGTGAATGATGTATTAGCGCTACGTGACAAAATAGAACCAGCTATAGAAAAAACAGTAGCAGACAAAGATTTAAAACTATTCGTTTTCGTAATCACAGACATCTTGAATAATGATTCTGTGGTACTTTCGGTAGGTGAGGCTGAAGAAAAAGTAGCTGAAGCGTTTGAAGTAACTCTTGAAAACAAAACAGCCACATTAAAAGGTGTTGTATCACGTAAGAAACAAGTTGTTCCAAACTTACAAAATGCATTTTAAGAGAATCTAAAGAGGTGTCAGACATTAAAAATGACTGACACCTCTTTTTTTTATACGTTTAGGATCCGTTAAAAAAATAGAGATTTTCTTACTAGGTTAATTACGAGGCAAATTTTCGAAACGTATCTACTGTTTTTTACGTTATTATAATAAACACTATTTTAAGGGTGGGTGAAAAGGTTTGAGAATTAATTTGCTTACTAGTATTCGAACTAATAATTTCAATGATGAACAGATGATGGAGAAGATCCAAAATATGTGGAAGGAAGCTTATCGCAGTTTAGAAGGAAAAAACGATACCGTATATGGAATTTATTATGATTATGAAAGTGACTTCAAAGGCGATTATTCTATTGGCGTAGGAATAGAAAATGTTGATAAAGGAAGTATGATGATATCGGATCAAGCAAACTATAACATTTTCAAGGTAACTTCGTCCGACGAAGAAGGGATTTTAAAAACATGGCAAAAGATATGGGGATTAGAGGAATCAGGTGAACTTGAGCGTGCTTATACAGTTGATTTTGAAAAATACCTTCCTAGCGGTGAAATAGAGATACATATCGCTATAGTGTAATAAGGGAGTTCACAACTTTTCCTTTTAATAAATGGACCGTACCTATTACTCAACGAGCCTTTGGTAAGGTCCATTCAATAAAATCTAGCATGTGTTAAAAAATATGGTATTACTTTTTAAATAATACTTTCTCCAATTCTTCCAATGTACGCCCTTTCGTTTCAGGAACGAATTTCCATACGAAAATGGCAGAAATTAAACTCATTAAACCATAGAACCCATAGGTTAATCCGCCACTAAACTCCATCATCGCTGGATAAGTAGAGGAGATAAAGTAATTTGCTGCCTAATGTGCAGCAACGGCAATTGCTACTGCTTGTCCACGGATCTTATTAGGGAAGATTTCAGAGAGTGTTCTGCTTTCTTGCACCTCCTGATGAAATAGTTATAGTATAATAAAAATATACTCCAAATAGAACAGGAAGAATCTTATGATCATAACTACAGCAGGTCGCGCAACACTTCAACTTATTCAATACGCACAACGATTATCTACAAATTATCAAATCCCTTATATGGAACGTAATGGAAATTCAATTCAAAAATTAAAGGATTATCATCAAGAAGATGTCATTGTTGTAGGTCAAGATCGATTATTTATTTCTCCTTTAAACGAGAAAACTAAGCTCTTTTTTCACCCTAATCTTGCAATGGTTCGAGCAAAACGACTACTTTGTATGGAAGAAGATCCATTTGTCACAACAGCAAAGTTAGAAGAAGGGATGTCTGTATTAGATTGCACAGTTGGACTTGCTTCAGATAGTATGATTGCTAGTTTGGCGGTGGGTTCTAATGGTTTCGTAACGGGATTAGAAGGAAGTAAAGCTGTATATATAATTGTTAAAGAAGGTTTGAAGAATTTTACTAGTACGAATGAAATACTTAATGCAGCAATGAGAAGAATTAAGCTCAAACATATTCAACACCTAGAATTTTTGCAACAGCAACAGACAAATGCTTATGATGTCGTATATTTTGACCCAATGTTTCATCAAGCAATTGACACTTCGGATGGCTTAAACCCTATTAGAGCACATTCTCTTGAAGACACACTTACAGTTGATGCTTTGGTAGAAGCCAAACGAGTTGCCAGAAGACGTGTGGTGCTGAAGGATCATTGGAAAAGTGAACGTTTTAGTCGATTTGGCTTTACACAATTTAAAAGAAAGAGCTCTTTATTTCATTACGGAGTTATTGAATTAGACTAAGTTAGCAATAAATAAGAAATGGACTTGATCATTCTGTGATATAAATTAATTGAAGTATCCTAGAATGAGAAAGGGTGTTTTCTGTGATTGGTAGTACAAGTCAAATTATTCTTTTTGTAAAAGACAAAGAAGAAGCAAAAGCATTTTATACAGAAAAATTAGGTTTTATTATTCGGGATGAAGAACAATTCACTGAAGATTGGAGTTATCTGACGGTTGCACCACAATCAAACAATGAGGTTGTTATAGAATTGCTAGAAGCTGTAACCACTGAGGAAAAACAACTTGTTGGCAGACAAGCAGCAGAACAGGTTTTTCTTATGTTTAAAGTGGATGATATTAATAACACCTATCAAAATTTAAAATCAAGAGGTGTAAAATTTCATGGTGAGCCTTCGGAAGTGCCAGGAGGTAAAGGCGTTGGTTTTGAAGATTTATACGGAAACAAACTTGATCTTTTTGAAGAGGGGAAATCATGACAATAAAAGGAGAGCTTGCAAACTGTTTCCGATTAATAGATTACTAAATCCATTATATCCATTATGCACCCCTTCAATTGTAAGCTCTTTTTGCCATTCTTCAGCAAAATTCATGCTGCCTCCTAGTGCCTGCAGTAGATCCCATTGAATATTTAACAACTGTTTGCTTCATTAGTTACTGGCAATCGTAATGAAGCGACCTCTGTTATATTTCTGATCGATTGAATTTTGTTGCCTAAATCTATTTAATTCCTTTAAGTAACTCGTTCAACTTGTACCGCGTTTCCTGTTGCTTGCATTACATTGCCAATCAGCTTAAGATCAGCTTTGATATCAGATGAAAGGGTAATCTGAGGTGATTCCCTAAAGCAGACAATACGGTTCCTACCCCTTGTATCCAACCACTATTTAACTTTTTATCTTCTTTTTCTACTTTATTCACCGATTTTTTTCATATGATGTCAATAGTTTATGAAAAAATCATTTATTTGTTTTGGCGGTTGCAGGATTAACAATCATTAATAGTTGATAATGACAACGTTTTCTTATAATATGTACGTATTGGTTGATACATAGTTAGCAGAAGTAGGGAGTGTAGAGAATGGTTAAACGTATAGATGAAGTGATGCCACATATTGCTTTCGGTGGTGATTACAATCCGGAACAGTGGGATGAAAGTGTTTGGTTAGAAGATGCTAAGTTAATGCAGGAAGCAGGGGTAAACCTTGTTTCTGTAGCGATATTCAGTTGGTCTGTGCTAGAACGAGAAGAAGGTAAGTTTGATTTCGGTTGGTTAGATAGAGTACTGGAGATTTTACATGAACACGGAGTAGGTGTTTCTTTAGCGACAGCGACAGCATCTCCACCAGCCTGGCTGTCAAAGGAATATCCCGAAGTGTTGGCCGTACAAGAAAATGGAGTACCTTATCAAATCGGTTCTCGTCAACATTATTCACCTAATAGTAAGCGTTTTCGATATGCTGTGAAACAATTAGTGACGGAAATGGCCAACAGATATAAAGATCATCCTGCATTAAAAATGTGGCATATAAACAATGAGTATGGCTGTCACTTGGCAGAGTGTTACAGTGATGAAAGTTTGTTTACATTTCGTGAATGGTTAAAGAATCGTTATGAAACGATTGAGAACTTGAATCAAAAATGGGGAACGAATTTCTGGAGTCAGCGTTATAATGACTGGGATGAGATTCAATTTCCGGTTAATTTGCCTACTTTTTTTAATCCTAGTCAAAAGTTAGATTATAAACGCTTTATGAATGATGCGATTTTTGATTTGTATAAAATAGAGAAAGAGGTTTTACGTGACATCACCCCAGATGTACCGGTGTTTACTAATTTTATGTATGAATTTAAGCCACTTAATTATTTTGAGTGGGCCAAAGACATGGATCTTGTGACATGGGATTCCTATCCAGATCCAAGAGAAGGCACTCCTTATCGACATGCGATGCACCATGATTTAATGCGTAGTTTAAAAAATGGACAGCCCTTTTATTTAATGGAGCAAGTAACGTCACATGTCAATTGGCGTGATATTAACTTGACGAAAAAACCCGGTGAAATGAGATTGTGGAGTTACTCTACTGTTGCTCGTGGTGGAGATGGTGTGATGTATTTCCAATGGCGTCAGGGGAAAGCAGGGGCAGAGAAGTTCCATGGTGCTATGGTTCCGCACTCGAACGATCCTAATAGTCGGGTCTATCAGGAAGTAAAACAATTAGGAAATGAATTAAAACAATTGGATGGATTAGCAGGAGCACGAGGTACTGCAAAAGTTGCGATCGTTTTTGATTGGGAAAATTGGTGGGCAGTAGAGCATGAAGGAAAACCACATAACAAATTATCATACTTAGACCAAGTCTACCAATACTATCGTGTGTTCTATGAAAATAACATTGCCGTTGATTTTGTAGAGCCAAATGGTAATCTAACGAATTATCAATTAGTAGTAGCACCAATGTTATATATGGTTCGCGATGGCGAGGAAAAGAATCTCGAACACTTCGTTAATAACGGTGGAACATTAGTGGTGAGTTTTTTCAGCGGTATTGCTGATGCGCAAGATCATATTCATATAGGAGGTTACCCGGCACCGCTACGGTCACTTTTAGGTTTAACTGTGGAAGAATTTGCTCCAATGACAGATGACGAAGTAAATACGATAGTAGCGAACGGAGAGAAGTCTACCGTCAGTACTTGGGCGGATATTATTAAATTGGAAGGTGCTCAATCAATTGCAACGTTTAAGGAAAATTGGTATCAAGGTTATCCAGCAGTAACTATTCATCGATATGGTCAAGGTAATTCGATTTACATTGGTACAAATCCGACAGAAGATTATTTGGATCAGTTAATGAATGGACTCTTGCAACAATTAGATATCAGTGCCCCACTAAAAGCGCCAAAAAACGTGGAAATTGTGGAACGTGTAGCCAACAATAAGACATATTTGTTCATTCTTAATCATAATACTGATCCAGTAACAGTTTCCTTAGAGGATGGCGTTATTTATCAAGATTGTATACAAGGTAAGCAAGTATCAGAAGCAATCACCGTCCAAAATACAGATGTAGCCATTTTAGTCTATTAAAAGTGCGTGTTCGAAAAGTTGAACAACTTCTAAAAAGGGTAAATTTAACGAGTAAAAATATTTTCTATTCCGCTTCTTTATGTTAGTATAAATCTAACAATGAAGTAGGAAGGGTTCGTATAATGAGTACAAAAGTCAATCCAATTCAAGTTAGAGATATCATTATTGCAAATCAAGTCTTAAAAGATGTAGTCGTGAAAACACCATTGCAGCGTGATACCATATTATCTGATAAATATCAATGTAATGTCTATCTCAAAAGAGAAGATTTACAAGTTGTCCGCTCATTTAAGATTCGTGGAGCATACAATTTGATGCAAGGTTTAACGAAAGAAGAATTAGCAAATGGCGTGGTTTGTGCTAGCGCTGGGAATCATGCGCAAGGTGTTGCTTATTCTTGTAAAGCATTAGGTGTAAAAGGTGTGATTTTTATGCCTAGTACAACACCCCGCCAAAAAGTTAATCGTGTTGAATTTTTCGGTGGTCCGTTTGTCGAAATCCGATTAATTGGGGATACTTTCGATGATTCTTTTGAAAATGCAATGGAATATTGTAATGAACATAAAGCATCATTTATCCATCCTTTTAATGATACGAGAACCATCACTGGTCAAGGTACAATTGGTTTAGAAATTCTGGATTGTGTGGAAGAGCCGATATCACATGTCTTTATGGCAGTTGGTGGTGGCGGATTAATCTCTGGTGTTGGGTCTTACATAAACAGTATTAGTCCAGATACGAAAATCATCGGCGTTGAACCAGAAGGTGCAGCTTCCATGAAAGCAGCGCTAGCAAAAGATGAAGTGGTTAAATTAGATAAGATCGATAAATTTGTTGATGGCGCCAGTGTAAAACGAGTTGGAGATATTTCGTTTGATATTGCCAAAGAATTTATCGATGATATCGCAGTGGTACCTGAAGGTAAGTTATGTACGACTTTATTAGATTTGTATAACGAAAACGCGATCGTAGCAGAACCCGCAGGAGCATTACCTGTATCTGCACTTGACTACTATCGCGATGAAATTAAAGGAAAAAATGTTGTTTGTATCGTAAGTGGTGGAAATAATGATATCGATCGTATGCAGGAATTTAAAGAACGTTCCTTAATTTACGAAGGATATAAGCATTATTTCATTGTGAATTTCCCACAACGTGCAGGTGCATTACGTGAATTTATGGATGAGGTCTTAGGGAAGAACGATGACATCACCCGCTTTGAATATACAAAGAAAAATAACCGTGACAAGGGACCGGTCCTGGTCGGAATCGAGCTGCAGCAAGCTGATGACTATCACCAAATCATCTCTCGGATGGAGAGAAAAGGCTTCACCTACATCGAAATTAACAAAGACGAACAATTATTTCACCTATTGATTTGACAAAAGGAAGCGAACAATCCGCTTCCTTTTTCTTACATCAATTATAATAGTATCGGTAGGGACAGTGAAAATGTCCCACTTTTTGTTAAAGGGGGCAGAATCATTTGGATACTTTCTTATATCAGGAATTAATGAATGAAACAGAGGAAGAGCGTGCGATATTAGAGGGGAATCAAGCAGTCAACAAAAAAATATACACAGATCTCACTTCTGATTTCGTTATCCAAAGTGAGAAGTTTCTAAAAGACGATCTTATTATGATACGTAAACATCCTAGATATATCGATTTTCCACGGCACTCCCATGATTATATAGAAATGAATTATGTCTTCCATGGCAAGTTTCGTCAAAAAGTTGCCGATCAGTCTATCACCTTAAAGCAGGGTGATATCCTGTTATTAAACCAATATATCGAACATGAGCTAGCTGCATGTGAAGAAAATGATATTGTGATCAACTTCATCATTCACCCAGCCTTTTTTGATTATATTCTGTCCAATCTATCCACTGGGTTTATCCAAAGTCAAATGCTCAACTTTCTAATGAACAGTATTTTCGATTATTCCCAAAAAGGAGAATATTTATATTATCCGGTTTCCAATTCCGATCGTATTCAAGACATTATGCAGCAATTATTGAAAGAAATGATGGAAGAATCAATCTTATCTAATTCGAAAATAAAATTTTTAATGGGATTACTTATCATTGAACTTATCGATCAACGAAATCAAACAAATAGAAGCACCGTTAAATCCGAACAGCATACCTTTTTAACAGAGGTTTTTCGTTACATAGAAGAACACTATCAGGAAGCTAATTTGCAATCATTAGCTAACCGTTTTAATCAAACGGTTTACTGGGTAAGCAAACAAATCAAGTCATTAACCAATCAGAATTTTAAAGATTTGGTTCAAGAAAAAAGACTGCTGGTGGCAAAGAACTTATTAATATATAGTGATTTACCGATGCAATCTATAGCCGAAGAAGTGGGTTATGAGAATATTAGTTATTTTTATCGACTTTTTAAAAAGAAATATGGGATGACACCTAAAGCTTATAAAATGCAGTTAATCAAAGAAGATTAACTGCATTTTTTATTAGATGCACAAAAAATATATACTGAGAAATAACCATCATATGGATTTGCTTTTTTCTATTCTGAATATTGATGAGTGATAGGATATGCTCCGGCAAGTTTAGTGTTTTCATTAGTTCACAGTAGTTATCAAATTCGAATATAACAATTAGAACAGTTCGGACGTGTTATGCCTAATTTGTTATCAACTATATGATTTTCCAAGGTATATGTAAATAGGATTACGAATCAATGGAACAATAAAATGAAATCAATTATTATTTCAGGAGGATAAAACTATGGATCAAGAAATGAATTACGGAAGTGACTATCATCACATACCTGCAACATCAATAGGAAGTGGGGTAAGTACTCAAGTATTACCTGATGTACTTTGTCACACGATTCAAATTGTCAATATTATGTTGGTTGGAAATCCAGAATCGAATGACTTTGTTTTAGTGGATGCAGGGATGCCAGATTCAGCCAATGAAATTATTTCGGTTACAGAAGAACGTTTCGGAACAAATATTAGTCCGAAAGCAATCATTCTGACTCATGGGCACTTTGACCATGTGGGAGCTATTGTGGACTTAGTAAAGCATTGGGATGTCCCTGTATTTGCCCATGAACAAGAATTACCTTTCTTAACAGGGGAAAGAGCCTATCCGGAACCTGATGCTACTGTTGAGGGCGGGATGATAGCAAAAATGTCACCAATGTTTCCTAATGAACCCATTGATTTAGGTGAACATATTGAAATGCTACCAACTGACGGAACTATTCCACATATGAATGGATTCGAATGGATCCATACTCCAGGGCATACCCCGGGACATGTCTCTCTTTTTAGAGAAGAAGACCGAACTTTACTGGTAGGAGATGCATTTGTGACAGTTAAACAGGAAAATCTTTATAAAGTCCTTACACAACAACAGGAAGTTAGTGGACCACCACGATATTTGACCACTGATTGGAAGGCTGCGAAGAGATCAGTGGAAAAGTTAAAAAAAATAAATCCTAACATCGCTGTAACCGGGCATGGATTTCCGATGACTGGTGAGATTTTAACAAATGGCTTAGAAAAATTAGTAAAAGAATTTGACCAAATTGCCGTCCCTGATTATGGAAAGTTCGTAGACAAGAATATTCATTAAAATGATGAAGATGAATTGGGAGAGAACCTTATGGATTAGATGCATGACAATGTCTAACTCATAAGGTTTGTTATCGTGGATTAATCTTTTCTTTTTTGCAAAAAAGGACAATAAATATGTAATTTTCGATATATATTATTCTTAATAATTCCTTTATGATTAAATTATAAATCGCTTACAAGGAAGAGGTGATTCGCTTGCAAAAATGTAATTTATCCGTAGATATTGGTGCTTCCAGTGGACGTGTGATTGCAGGCTATCTTCAAAATAACAATCTAATATTAGATGAAATCCATCGTTTTGAAAATAAGATGGAAGAGAAGAATGGGCACTTATGTTGGGATATTGACGGACTTTTTCACGAAATTAAAACTGGTTTAAAAAAGAGCGTTGAAAAACATTATAAACCTTTAACCATTGGCATTGACACATGGGCAGTAGATTTTGTATTACTAGATCAAGACAAAAATAGAATGACTGACGCAGTTGCCTATCGTGACCACAGGACAGATGGGGTAATGGAGGAAGTTTTTCAACTTATCGATCAAAAAGACATTTATCAGGAAACAGGAATACAATTTCAACCATTTAACACAATTTACCAGCTGTTTGCCTTACAAAAAGAAAATCCGGAAACGTTAGAAAAAGCGCAATACTTTTTGATGATTCCTGACTATCTACATTATTTACTTACTGGAAAAATAACGAATGAATATACCAATGCTACGACTACTCAATTGTTAAAAGCCACGAATCAAAAATGGCATCAAGATTTCCTAAGAAAATTAAACATACCTGAACATATATTTTCAGAACCTAGTCATCCTTTGCAATCAATTGGATCACTAACAATGGACTTACAAAATGAGCTTGGCTTTGATCTAGAAGTTGTCTTACCAGGAACCCATGATACAGCATCAGCCGTAATGGCAGTACCGGCTCAGGATACGATTTACATTAGTTCGGGTACCTGGTCATTAATGGGAGTCGAGCATCATGAACCAATTAGTACACAACAAGCATTTGATTATAACTTCACCAATGAAGGTGGTGCTAATGATAATATCCGCTTCTTGAAAAATATCATGGGACTTTGGATGATTCAGGAAGTAAAGCGTGAATGGAACGATCAACATAGTTTTGCTGAGTTTGTAGAACTCGCTTATCAGGAATCATCATTCACATCCATAGTAGATGTGAACGATCAACGTTTTTTAAGTCCAATAAGTATGAAAAAGGCGATTAAAAATTATTGCCAAGAGACTAATCAACAAGTCCCGGAAACAGCTGGTGAATTTGCAAAGTGCATTTATGATAGCTTAGTAGAAAGCTATCATAAAACAGCAAAAGAGATTGAAGAGTTAACAGGGAAAACGTATAACTCGATTCATATCATTGGTGGTGGCAGTAAGAACCATTATATGAATGAAAAACTAGCGGCAGTTAGTAAGAAAACGATCTATACAGGACCAGGTGAAGCTACAGCGATTGGAAATCTTATGGCACAAATGATGGCCACTGGCCAAATCGATACAATTGAACAGTCGAAGCAAATTATTAATCAAACGTTTGATATTCAAAAATTTAAGGCTAAGAGGTGAAGAGGCATGGGTGTAAAAGATAATTTTCAAGTAGCGAAAAAGCAGTATGAAAAGTGGGGAATATCGGTAGAAGAAGCTTTTGAAAGGTTAAAAAATGTACCTATTTCAATTCATTGCTGGCAAGGAGATGATATTGGTGGATTTGAAATAGATCAACAAGAATTGTCAGGTGGAATTGATGTTACGGGTGATTATCCTGGTAAAGCAACAACACCGGAAGAATTGAGAAATGACTTAGAAAAAGCGCTATCACTGATCCCAGGAAAACATAAAATTAACTTACATGCAATATATGCTGAAACAGATGGAAAAATAGTTGATCGTAATGAATTAGAACCAAAACATTTTGAAAATTGGGTACAGTGGGCAAAAGAAAATGACTTATGTCTGGATTTTAACCCAACCTTGTTTTCTCATCCTAAAGCAGCGGATGGATTAACATTGGCTCACCCTGATAAAGAAGTTCGTGATTTTTGGATCGAGCATTGTATCAAGTCACGTAAAATCGGCGAATATTTTGGGAAAGAATTAGGGCAGCCAGCATTAACGAACATTTGGATTCCAGATGGTTATAAGGATATTCCTAGTGATCGACTAACACCACGTAAGCGCCTAAAAGACTCATTAGATGAAATATTTGCAGCAGATGTTGATGAGTCGTTAAACATTGATGCAGTTGAAAGTAAGTTGTTTGGTATCGGCTCTGAAGCCTATGTGGTTGGTTCACACGAATTTTACATGGGATATGCCCTTAAAAACAACAAGCTTTGCTTATTAGACAGTGGTCACTACCACCCAACAGAAGTGGTTTCTAATAAAATTTCTGCCATGCTTTTATTTAGTGACAGGTTAGCCCTTCACGTCTCACGACCAGTTCGTTGGGATAGTGACCATGTCATTGTATTAGATGATGAATTACGTGAAATCGGGCTGGAAATCGTTCGTAACGATGCACTAGACAAAGTTATGATTGGACTGGACTTTTTTGATGCCAGTATTAATCGAGTGGCGGCCTGGACTATTGGTACAAGAAATATGATTAAATCATTGTTATATGCACTACTTTTACCAAATGATCATTTAAAACAATTACAAGAGGAAGGTAATTTCACAGATCGATTAGCATTATTTGAAGAATTCAAAACGTATCCATTCGGTGCTATTTGGGATTATTATTGTGAACAAATGGGTGTACCAGCTCAAGAAAAATGGTTAGAGGAAGTAAAAGATTACGAGAAAAAGGTATTATCAAAACGAGATAGTTAGTTTAAGAATTCATCTTTGTTTATGTTGATTTATTTTTGTTTTGTAGTATAATCAAAACAGAACCAAACAAATAAAACAAAACAAAAATTATGAGGAGGAGATCCAGTGGTACAAAACAATTGGGATCAAAGTCAAGTTGCTCAAGGTGATGGTTTAGAATCACTAGTTTATCGTTCCAATCTATTAGGCTCAGATCGTGCCGTCGTAAACATTGGTGGAGGAAACACATCATCTAAAACGATGGAGAAGGATTTTAAAGGGGACGATATTGAAGTAATGTGGGTAAAAGGTAGTGGTTCTGACTTAGCTACGATGAAAGCACATAATTTTACCGGACTCAAATTGGATGATATCCGTCCACTTCTAGAACGTGATGATATGTCTGATGAAGAAATGGTAACATACTTAGCACACTGTATGATTGATGCAAAGCATCCGCGTTCATCTATCGAAACATTATTACATGCTTTTCTACCATTTAAACAAGTTGATCACACTCACCCAGATGCTATTATTAGTATTGCATGTGCAGATAATGGTAAAGAAATCGCAGAAGAAATATATGGAGATCGTTTTGTGTGGGTGCCATATATTCGACCAGGTTTCAAGCTTTCCAAAATGATTGCTGAAGGAGTAAGAAATAACCCTAATGCAGAGTTAGTGATTATGGAAAAACATGGTCTTGTAACATGGGGTGAAACATCCAGGGAAAGTTACAACAAAACGATTGATATTATTAATGAAGCGGAGGGCTTTATTAATAATAAATTGGAAAATCACACGTTATTTGGTGGAGCTAAATATCAATCCTTATCAGAAGACGAAAGACAAAACCTTTTTGCTGAAGTAATGCCAATTATCAGAGGCCAAGTGAGTCAAGACAAAAAGATGTTAACAACATATAATGATAATGATAATGTGTTAGAGTTTGTAAATAGTAATGATGCAAAAGAATTATCACAAGTAGGTGCTGCTTGCCCAGATCACCTTGTCCATACGAAACGCGTACCGCTGTTTATTGATTGGGATCCGCAATCAGGAGATGTAGAAGATTTAAAATCAAAAATCAAAGAAGGTCTTGCAGCTTACAAAGAAGATTATGTTGCATACTTTGAAAGAAATAAAAATGAAGGTGACGAACTGGTAGAAACTGCTCCTCGAATTATTCTAATTCCGGGATTAGGCATGGTGAATACCGGTAAAAGCTGGACAGCGGCAAACATTAGTGAACAACTTTACCATCGTGCAATTGCTGTAATGTCAGGTTCTACTGTATTAGGAAACTTTGTATCGTTAGATGAAGCAGAATCTTATGGTGTGGAATATTGGCCGTTAGAGCTTTACAAGTTAAGTTTAGCTCCGCCAGAATCAGAGTTTTCCCGACAAGTAGCGTTTGTGACAGGTGGTGCAGGAGGTATTGGTACCGCAACAACCTACCGTCTTCTTGATGAAGGTGCACATGTTGTCATTGCTGATATTAACTTGGAAGGTGCGGAAAACCTTGCGAATGAAGTCAACGAAAAGTACGGGACAAATCGTGCATTTGCAGTAAAAATGGACGTAACAAAAGAAGAGGAAGTACAAGCAGCGATTCAAGCTTCCGTAAGAAAATATGGTGGTATCGATATTTTAGTGAATAATGCTGGCCTTGCTAGCTCGAGTCCATTTGAAGAAACGACAATGGAGCAATGGAATTTAAATATCAATGTACTTGTAACAGGTTATTTCTTGGTTGCTCGTGAGATATTCAAACTAATGAAAGACCAAGAAATAGGAGGAAACATGGTATTTATCGGTTCGAAAAATTCGATCTACGCTGGTAAAAATGCTGCAGCATATAGTACAGCAAAAGCGGCAGAAGTACACTTAGCTCGTACAATTGCCGCAGATGGTGGTGCGTTAGGTATCCGAGTTAACTCCGTATTACCAGATGCCGTTATCCGAGGATCTAAGATTTGGGATTCTTCTTGGAAAAAAGAACGTGCGTCTTCCTACGGTATCGGTACAGATGATTTAGAAGAACATTATCGTAAACGTACGATCTTAAATGTGAATATATTACCAGAGGATATTGCTGAATCTATTGCATTCCTTGCATCAACCAAAGCAGCAAAAACAACAGGTTGTATGGTAACAGTAGATGGTGGCGTTGCGGCTGCATTTACTCGATAGTGATAGAAAATGGATAAACTCTCGTTATGGGGGTTTATCCATTCTACTATTAATAGAAAACATGATAGAATGGTAGAAAAAGCAATGTCGATGTTCCAAAAAGGGGAGTAATAAACATGAAAGTATCATTTTTTGTTACATGTTTAGGAGATATGTTTTATGTGAATGCCGCTAAATCTGCAGTGGAGTTATTGGAACATCTCGGCTGTGAGATCGATTTTCCGAAAGCGCAAACATGTTGTGGTCAACCTGCCTATAACAGTGGTTATCATAAAGAAACATTAGAGGTGGCGAAACATTTAGTAGAAACTTTTGAACATGCAGAATATGTCGTAGGAATTTCAGGCTCTTGTGTCTTTATGATTCATGAATATGTTCATTTATTCGAAGAAGGTTCTGAGTGGCAGAAAAGAGCAATCGCTTTGAAAGAAAAAACATATGAGTTAACACAATTTATCGTCGATGTGCTCGATGTGGAAGATGTGGGAGCAAGT